>JBBQNY010000069.1:0-14519 GCA_038330365.1 Lysobacterales bacterium
AGACCAGCACCTGATTCAGATGCTGGCTGAGGAGCGACGTACCCGCAAGCGCTGCGGTAAGCGCCAGGGGGATCCAGTGTCCTGTCCCGGAGGTACGTTGCTGAATTCGCGACGCGGGTGCGTCGTCGAGGCAAGGCGCGAGGAGGAGGCATAGCAGCGCTATGGCGACGACGAGGAACGTGGCATCGGCGGCGCAAACCGAGCGAATTTGGAGATGTACCTCCGGGACAGGGCACTAGTGCAGCGTGTACCTCAGGTTGAGTCCGAAGGATCGCTCAGGTCCGAACGCCGAAAGCTGGTCCGAAGTCGCGTAATAGTCTTCGTTGAAGGCGTTGCGCACGAAAAATTCGGCATCCCATTCCCGCGCGAAGTGCCAGGTCAGACTGGCATCGAGCAGGTCCAGCGCGTCGCGTTCGACTTCCTCGAATCCCGGACGATCCATCTTCCATCGATGCGTGTAGAACGCACCGGCACTGAACGAAGCAAAGTCGTAGCGTGCCTCGATCGAGACAGTGGGCGGGGGCGAGCCGTACAGCGGATCGCCGCTGCGCTCGTCCCGGCTGCGCACCAGGGTCCCGATCCCGCGCAGCGAGAACCCCGGGGCGGGAGTCCACCCCAGCGATGCGTCGATGCCGTGCAGTCGCGCCGCACCGATGCTGGTATAGCCATTGATGCCCGGCGCGATGGCAAAGAGCTGGATCAGATCGTCCACTTCAGTGCGCCAGAGATGGAACTGCGCATCCCAGGCATCCGCATGCCACGCATATCCGAGATCGAGGCCAAGCGATCGCTCCGAGCCGAGATCGGCATTGCCAACGATCTGACCCTGCGGCGTCACGCCTGTGAAGAAGCGCTCCTCGAGCGTCGGAAAGCGATAGCCCGATGAGAGACTCAATGTCACACGCTGATTTGCCGCTGCCTTCCAGATTGCACCGGCACTGAAGGCGCCGTCGGCATCATCCGCATCGGCGCCGAGCTGCTCCTGCTCGATGGTCGAGTAGCGCGCACCAAACTCGAGCGAGAATCGATCGGTGACGCGCCAGTCACTGATGCCGAACAGCGAGAACGCATTCTCGTCGGCGTCGCGCAGGCTGAAGGTGCGGTTGGCCAGCGTGCCCCGCGCATCGAAGCCATTCACGTTCCGGCGACCCTCGAAATCAAGACCCACGTTGTTGGTGAAGTCGCCAGTTTCGAACGTATGCTGCACGGTGGCCCCGATATCGAGGCTCTCGATCGAGGCGAAGGTGTCCGGAGTATTCGGCCGCTGGTTGTAGGTCAGCAGCGACTGGTCGTGGCCACGCACGTTGATTTCGAAGCCGCTCTGGTGCCGCAGTCGCGCACGGCCGAGCGTGTGTTGGTCTTCGGGATAGGTCGTGTCGCGCACCGGATAGCGGTTGTTGGACTTGCCGATGTCGGTGGTGCGCGAAGGCAGAAGCAGCGCATCGAATTCGAAATCACCAAGCTCCGTGCGCGCCTGCAGGCTCGCGCTTTCGCGCTCGAAACTGGTGTTGAGCGGCGTGCCGTTGGCAGCTTCGCTGTCGCCCGCCCGATGGCGCGCGGCGCCGAAGGAGAACTGCGCATTGCCGAATCCGGCCATGAGCTGAGACTCATTGCCCGAGTCGGCATATCCAGCAGCGGCTGTGGCCGATTCAAACCAGCGTGGCTCGATCGAGATTGCACCTCCCAGCGCGCCGGGTCCGAAGTGCACTGTTGCGGGTCCGCGCGTCACGTTGATCTCACCGAGCAGCGAGGGCTCGACAAACGAAACTGGAATCCCCGCGCGCCGCTGCGCGCTCAGCGGCATGCCGCCGGCGAGCACGAGGATGCCGCTCGCGCCACTGCCGCGAATCGAGAAGGTTTCGAAAAGGCCGTTCTGTCCAGTCGCACCGATACCGGGCTGCCGGACGATGAGGTCCTGGAAATCCGACGGCGATCCGCTGGCGTCCTGCCAGAAGACATGGTCCGTCGCCAATGCGGAAGGAAAGTCTGCAGCTGTGCCTCTTGCCGTCACAGTCACCACGTCTGTGGTCACCGGCTCGCCATCGCCTCGCTGCGCCCGTCGTTGCCGCTGCTCCTTGCTTTCCGATTCGCCAGCCTCCGCGGCCGCATCTCTGGCAGAGAGCGGCGCCATGCCAAACACGGAAAAGGTCAATGCTGCTGCGATCACACGGCTGTGCAGGAGTGGCTTCATGCGTGTTGTCCAGACTCGGCGCGACCTCGGGATCAAGCTCGCCTTGCGAGATTAGGTGCGCGGATGTAGCTCGGCATCCATCGACAGGCGGTTGTGCGCAATACCGGCGTCATGTAGGCGACGCACGCCTCCCGGCGTGGGCTGGCACCCGCCTGCGCACTCACGGAACGAGCAGCACAACCCCGCGTCGCCAACGCGCGCTGGTCTGCGATCGATGCGCTGCTATTTCGCAGCGAGGCGGACTGCGCCGTCGAGCCGGATGGTTTCGCCGTTGAGGTAGGTATTGCCGAGCACGAAGACCACGGCGTCCGCAAACTCTTCGGGTCGACCGAGCCGTGACGGGAAGGGGATTGAAGCCGACAGCGACTGCTGCACGCTTTCGGGCATGCCGTCCACCATGGGCGTCCAGAATATTCCGGGCGCGATGGTCGCCACGCGAATACCGAATCGCGCCAGTTCACGTGCCATCGGCAAAGTCATCGCGACCACACCGCCCTTGGAAGCAGAGTACGCCGCCTGGCCGATCTGGCCATCGAAAGCCGCAACGCTCGCGGTGTTGACGATGACCCCGCGTTCGCCATCTGCGCCGGGTTCGTTGTGCTGCATGAGATTGGCCGCCGCCTTGGCGACATTGAAACTGCCGACCAGGTTGACCAGAACGGTGCCCCTGAACTGCGCCAGCGGCATCGGCGCCTCGCGTCCCAGCATACGGCCGGCACCCAGGATGCCGGCGCAGTTGATCGCGACATTGAGTCCGCCGAGAAATTCGCCTGCCGCCGCGACCTGCGAGGACACTGCGTCTTCGTCGGTGACATCAGTGCAGAAATACCGTGCCTTGCCGTCGCCGAGCGTCGCCACGGCCGCTGCGCCCTTGTCGTCGTTGACGTCGAACAGCGCGACGCGACCGCCGTCGGCCACGATTCGCTCTGCCACGGCCAATCCAAGACCCGACACGCCACCCGTCACCACCGCCCTCACGTCACTCATCTGCATCGAACACTCCACCAAGGATCCGGCCAGGCATTCTATCGGTAGTGTCCAGGTTCAAGAGAGTTACGGCTCGCGCCGCCATGACGCCAGCGCGCCCAGGGACGTTCCTACACGAGATGGATGCCGACGGCCTGCGCGCATGCGTGCGGCTCGTGCAGGAGCGCCTTCAGGCGCGATGGCGCAATACCGGGATCGGAACGCAACGCACGCAGGTTGCATGCGGCAATCGCGACTGGCGTCGCTCCTGCAACGGGAATTGGGATGTCCGAGACGCTTGCAACCCGCGTGCGTGGTGGATTCGTCGCTTGTCAGGGCAACGGCAGCGGCAACGGGAACTTCACTCGATGAGTCGCTGCGCGCGGTCAAGCACCCAGCAGCGCTCGTTATGCGTGAATCCGATGCGCTCGTAATAGCTGTGGGCCGCGGGCGCGGCGATCAGGATGAGCGTGCAGCGCGGCCCCA
Organism: Lysobacterales bacterium; assembly: GCA_038330365.1. Lineage (GTDB taxonomy): Bacteria > Pseudomonadota > Gammaproteobacteria > Xanthomonadales > Ahniellaceae > JBBQNY01. The sequence goes on from JBBQNY010000069.1 coordinate 3,644, forward strand.
GCCGATCCTGTGTTCGCGCCTGCAGCTGCCGGCCGACGCCCGCGCGTTGAAACTGGCGGTGGACTGCCAGATCGGACAGGTAGCACGCGTAGTGGAAGTCGGTCATGGATCGCGCAATGCCGATCAGCTGTGCATCCACCCAGGCTGACACCACCAGGTTGCTGTTGCGCAGCATCCCTTCGATGCACGCGCGATCAGCGACCGGCCGACGCTCCGCGAGACCCGATTCCCGCAACAGTCCAATGAACGCATCGACCGTAACCACCGCATCGACGCGATACTCGATCGCGCTCACAGAGCGCGAAGGTAGAAGGTGTTGCAGCCGCCGTGGCCGGTGGCGCCCATTGGGGTGTCGATGCGCTGGAATCCATTGCGTTCGTAGAGGCGCATGGCTGCATCCATGCCGCTGAAGGTCTCGAGGTAGCAGCGGCGGAAGCCGAATGCCCGAGCTGCGTCGAGGCAGCGCTCCATCACCGCCTGGCCGGCACCAAGGCCGCGGATGTCGGGCAGGAAATACATCTTGCGCAACTCGCACACATCGTCGTCGGCACCGGTCAGCGGTGCGACACCGCCGCCGCCGCGGATTTCGCCCTGGTGCTCGACCACAAAATAGGCCGCGCGCGGAATGGCGTAGGCGCGCTGCATGAAATCGACTTCCGGATCGTTGATCGCGAAACCGTCTCCAACCGCACCGAACTCGGGCATCACGGTCCGGATGATGCCGGCGATTGCGACATCGTCGCGTGCCTCGACCGCGCGGATCGTGAATACGCTCACGCTGTAGCCACGTCGGGCGATGCACCAGCGTTCGTGCCTGCCTCTTTGTCGAGCGCGATGTGCGTCGAGGCGGTGACCTTGCTGCCGGAGGCGTGCCCGAGTTTGGCGCTGAGCCACGCGCCGGTTGCGACCAGCAGGTCGAGATCGATGCCCGTGTCGATGTCCATGCCACGCAGCATGTAGACGAGATCTTCAGTCGCCACGTTGCCCGACGCGCCACGTGCGTAAGGGCAGCCACCCGTGCCGGAGACTGATGCATCCACCACCGCGACGCCGGCTTGCAGACAGGCGAGAATGTTGGCGAGTGCCTGGCCCCGGGTGTCGTGGAAGTGCACGGCCAGCGCCGACATCGGCACCTCGCACGCAACCGCTTCGAGCATGGCTCGCGCACGCAGCGGCGTGCCGACACCTATCGTGTCGCCCAGCGAGATTTCATAGCAGCCCATGGCAGAGAGGGCCGCGGCCACGCGCACCACATCCGCCAGCGGCACCTCGCCCTGGTAGGGGCAGCCGAGCACCGTGGAAACGTATCCGCGCACCGCGACGCCGTCTTCGCGTGCTGCCGCGATCACGGGTGCGAAGCGTTCGAGCGACTCCGCGATCGAGGCGTTGATGTTCTTGCGATTGAAGGCCTCGGAAGCCGCGGTGAACACGGCGATCTCCTCGACTCCGACCGCCCGTGCACGGGCGTAGCCCTGTGCGTTGGGGACCAGCACCGGATAGCGTACGCCCGGTCGACGGGCGATGGCCGCGTACACCTCGGCGGCATCCGCCATCTGCGGTATCCACTTCGGGCTGACGAAACTGGTGGCCTCGATGGTGCGGATGCCACACGCGCCCAGCCGGTCGATGAGCTCGATCTTGGTGGCGGTGGCAACGGCCACCTTTTCGTTCTGGAGCCCGTCGCGCGGACCAACCTCGACGATGCGGACGTGTGGCGGAAGCGCAATCATTTATGGACCCTCCCTGGAATGGATGGGAGCGGAAGGGCCGGGTTTCAAGCAGGGGGCTCAAGCCGGATCAGCGGCGCGTCGGCCTCGACGAAGTCTCCCACCTTGGCCTGCAGCAATTCAACGCGGCCGGCGCGCGGCGCCTTGAGCGAGAGTTCCATTTTCATCGCCTCCATCACCATGAGCTCCTGACCGGATTCGACTTCGTCGCCCACGGCGACCCGCAGCAGCACAACGCGTCCGGGCATCGGCGCGACCACCGTGTCGCCGCTGCCGCTGTCTTCGACCGCGCTGTGCTGGAACGCAGCCAGCCGCCGGAAGCGATGCCGGCCCGAGCCGTCGCCGAGCACCAGCAAATCGCCCAGGGCCTGCGCCCGCCATCTGAGCGCGGTACCGTCAATCCTCGCCGTGAAGTTGCCGTCCTTGAAGTGTGCGTTGTGCACTTCATGGCAATGTCCGTCGACCTCGACCCGGTCGCGATCACCCTCGCTGGCAATGGCGAGATCAAAGCGCTGTCCCCGCCATTCCAGGCTGAGGCGCCGCGGGTCGTCATGTCCGATACGCCAACCGTCGGACAGCGACCAGGGCGAATCCACGTCGTCACTCGCGGCATCGGCCTTGCGCTCGGTCACGCGCGCGAAGGTGGCGGCCAGAGCGAGCAGTCGGCGGGCGCTGTCGTCGAGGGTGACGCTGTCGGTGGCAGCGATGACGAATTCGTCGAGATGACGATCCAGGTAACCGGTGTCGATGCGTCCCTCGATCACGGCGGGATGGCGCACGAGCGCTTCGAGAAACGCGAGATTGGTCCGGGGCCCGACGACTTCGCTGTCGGCCAGGGCTCGCGCCATTCCTGCGAGTGCGGCACGGCGGTCGTCTGCGTGCACGATGATCTTGGCAATCATGGGGTCGTAGAAGATACTCACCATGTCACCGGACTCGACGCCCGCGTCGATGCGCACTCCATCGCCACGTTCGGGCAATACGAGTTGTTCGATGCGGCCGGACGCGGGCAGGAAGCCGCGGTCGGGGTCTTCCGCATACAGGCGCACCTCCACGGCATGCCCGCGATGAGGGACGTGCGATTGCGCCAGCGGCAGCGGTTCACCCGCCGCTACGCGCAGCTGCCACTCGACGAGGTCGAGCCCGGTCACCATTTCGGTCACCGGGTGTTCGACCTGCAGCCGCGTGTTGATCTCCATGAAGAAGAACGCGCCGTCGGGCGCGACGATGAATTCGACCGTGCCCGCGTTGACGTACTCGATGGCGCGCCCGGCCTCGACCGCAGCCGCTCCCATGCGCGCGCGCGAGTCCAGCGTCAGGAATGGGGAAGGCGACTCCTCGAGGACCTTCTGATAGCGCCGCTGGGCCGAGCACTCGCGTTCGCCAAGATGGATCGTGTTGCCGTGCGTGTCACCGAAAATCTGGAACTCGATGTGCCGTGGCTGCTCGAGATAGCGTTCCAGCAGCATCCGGTCGCGACCGAACGCATTGCGCGCCTCACGCTGGCACGACTCGAGATGCGCGAGGAACTCGCTTTCTTCGCGCACGATGCGCATGCCCTTGCCGCCGCCGCCGTGCGCGGCCTTGATCATCAACGGATAGCCAACCGCACCCGCCGCCTTGAGCAGTGCGTCGTTTGACTGGTCCTCGCCGGTATAGCCCGGTACCACCGGCACGCCAGCCGCCTGCATGAGGTCCTTGGCGCCGGCCTTGCTGCCCATCCGGCGCATGGACGAGCCGGACGGGCCGATGAAGGCCATGCCGGCAGCGGCAACTGCATCCGCGAAATCCGCGTTCTCGCTCAGGAATCCGTATCCGGGATGGATCGCCTGGGCTCCGCTCGCGCGCGCTGCATCCAGAATTGCTGCCACGCGGAGATAACTCTCCTGCGGCCGCGAGCCCCCGATGAAGTGGGCCTCGTCGCAGGTCCGCACGTGCAGAGCGGCGGCGTCGGCCTCGGAGTAAACCGCGATGCTGCGGATGCCGAGCCGCCGGCAGGTGCGCGCAACGCGGCACGCGATCTCGCCGCGATTGGCAATGAGGACACGGTCGAACATCAGGCGCAGGCTTCCGGTGCGTGACAGACGGCTTCAATGCTGTAGCCGTCGGGATCCAGTACGTGGCCGGAGACGGGAATGCCAAGGTCGTGGTCGATCATTGCGGTTCCTTTGCAATCCAGGGTGCGGGTCGCTTGTCGAGAAACGCGTTCAGGCCGGCCTGACCTTCCGGCGAAACCCGCAAGCGTGCGATGAGCGCGGCGTTGCGGGTGTCCAGCGCGACCGGGTCCGATGCGTCCGCCACGACGTCTGCAACCAGTTTCTTGGCCTCGCGCTGCGCCGTCGGGCCTCCCTTGCCGAGCCAGTGCAGCGCCCGATCGACGCTCTCGTCGAGCGCGCCCGGCGGAACACATTCGTGCAGCAGGCCGCAGTGCAGTGCCTCGGTCGCGTCGAACACGGCCCCCGTGAGGAACCATCGCCTGGCCTGGCGCGCTCCCATGGCGGCGATGACGTACGGCGATATCACGGCGGGTACCAGTCCGAGCTTGACCTCGGACAGCGAAAACTTCGCCCCCTCGACACCGATGGCCACGTCGCAGCAGGCGATCAGGCCAACGCCGCCACCGTAAGCCGACCCGTTGACCCGGGCGATGGTCGGCTTGGACAGGCTGTCGAGCGTGCGCATCAGCTCTGCCAGCCGCAGCGAGTCAGCGCGGTTGTCGCCTTCGCTCGCCGACATCATGCGTCGCATCCAGCCGATGTCGGCGCCGGCAGAAAAGGTGGTGCCCGCGCCGGTCAGCACGACGGCGCGAACATCGGCATCCCGGTCGGCGGCACGCAGTGCCTCCGTGAGTCCGGTGATCAGCACATCGTCGAACGCGTTGTGCACCGACGCGCGATCGATTGTCAGGATGAGCGTCGTGCCGGAACGCGATTGGGCGATGGTCGAATTCATCGGATCAAAGTGTCCGTGAGCGCACTCACATCCGGAACACGCCGAAACGCCGCTGCTCGATCGAGACATCCTCGATGGGCGCATTGAGACTGGCGGACAGGGCGAGGCCCAGCACACGGCGTGTGTCGACCGGATCGATGATGCCATCGTCCCAGAGCCGCGCTGTCGCGTACCACGGGCTGCCCTGGTGTTCGTACTGGGCGCGGATCGGTGACTTGAAGTCCTCTTCTTCGGTGTCGGTCCACGTCTTGCCGGCGGCTTCGAGTCCGTCGCGTCGAACCGTCGCGAGCACGCTGGCTGCCTGTTCGCCACCCATGACGGAGATGCGCGCATTCGGCCACATCCAGAGGAAGCGTCCGCCGTAGGCGCGGCCGCACATGGCGTAGTTGCCGGCACCGAATGAGCCGCCGATGACCACGGTAAATTTGGGAACATGGGCGCAGGCCACCGCTGTGACCATCTTCGCCCCGTCCTTGGCGATGCCGGCGTTCTCGTACTTGCGGCCCACCATGAAACCGGTGATGTTTTGCAGGAACACCAGCGGGATGCCGCGCTGGTTGCAGAGCTCGATGAAATGCGCCCCCTTGAGCGCCGACTCCGCGAACAGGATTCCGTTGTTGGCGATGATCCCGACCGGATAGCCGTGGATGTGCGCAAAGCCCGTCACCAGCGTCTTGCCGTAGCGCGCCTTGAACTCCTGGAAATCCGAGCCATCGACGATGCGGGCGATCACCTCACGGATGTCGAACGGTCGTCGCGGATCCGCTGGCACGATTCCGAGCAGCTCCTCGCACGGGAACGCGGGTTCGCGCACCGGCTGCGTGGCGACCGGAAGCTGCTTGCGCCGGTTGGTGTGCGCGAGCACGTCGCGGGCGATTGCCAGCGCGTGTTCGTCATCCTCCGCCAGGTGATCGGCAACGCCGGAAATCGCGGTGTGCACTTCGGCGCCGCCCAGGGACTCGGCGTCGACGATTTCACCCGTTGCCGCCTTCACCAGCGGTGGACCGCCGAGAAAGATCGTGCCTTGCTCGCGCACGATGATGGACTCGTCGCTCATGGCCGGCACGTAGGCGCCGCCAGCGGTGCAGGAACCCATCACGACCGCGATCTGCGGGATGCCCGCTGCGGAAAGATTGGCCTGATTGTAGAAAATGCGACCAAAGTGCTCGCGGTCCGGGAAGACCTCGTCCTGCAGTGGCAGGAAGGCGCCGCCGGAGTCGACCAGATACACGCAGGGAAGCCGGTTCTCGCGCGCGATCTCCTGCGCGCGGCGATGCGTCTTGACCGTCATCGGAAAGTAGGTGCCACCCTTGACCGTGGCATCGTTGGCCACCACGACAACTTCGAAGCCGTGCACGCGCCCGATGCCGGTGACCATGCCGGCGCCCGGCGCCTGACCCTCGTACATGTCCTCGGCGGCGAGTGCCGAGAACTCAAGGAACGGCGAGCCCGGATCGAGCAGGGCACTGATGCGGTCGCGGGGCAGCAACTTGCCGCGTGCCGTGTGCCGGTCGCGGGCCTTTTCGCCCCCGCCGAGCGCGACCCGCTTCAGACGCGCATTCAAGTCGTCGCGCGCCGACTCCATCTGCGCGCGGTTCGCGGCAAAATCGTCACTGCGGGGATCGATGTGGCTGCGCAGCCTCGGCATGCGGTGCACCGTTCGGACAAGTCCGCATCAAACCACACCCCGCACCCCGCTGGCGAGCCGCCGCGCGCCCCAGCCTTCTCGCCGGGATTTGCAACCGGTCCTCCGGGCGCGCCAGCGCGCGGCTCACAGGGTGGTCGCACAAGCACCAGCCTTTGAATGTAGGAGCGCGCTGGCGCGCGATGGCGTCATGGCGGAACGGGGAGATCGGGCACGTTCTTGCATGGCGTCATCGCGCGCGAGCGCGCTCCTACAACGGCATGGGGATCGCGGGTGTGCTGATGCGGGGGCCAGCGCAGGCAACGCGCGTTGCTTGCCTTGCAATCAGGGAGGTCGCACGCGCACCAGCTTTTGTAGGAGCGCGCTAGCGCGCGATGGCGTCATCGTTGGACGGGGAGCGCAGGTGTGCTGATGCGGGGGCCAGCGCAGGCGACGCCCGTTGCTCGCCTTGCAATCAGCGAGGCCGCACACGCACCAGCTTTTGTAGGAGCGCGCTGGCGCGCGATGGCGTCATGGCGGGACGGGGAGCTCGGGCACGTTTTTGCATGGCGTCATCGCGCGCGAGCGCGCTCCTACAACGGCAGGGGGGTCGCAGGTGTGCTGAGGCGGGGGCCACGGCAGGCTTCGCGCGTTGCTTGCCTTGCGATCAGGGCTGCATGAAACCCAGATCGGGGGAGGTGAACTGGCCGAGGTTCGGGAAGATTGTCGCGAGTGTGTTGCTGTCAGTCACACCCATCCAGCGCGCCAGCGTCGCCGCGTATTGCTCGACGCCGATCTGCGGGATCTGCTGGCCGCGATCGAGGCTCGCGGGACCATTCAACAACAGGTCCGGATACGCCCCGTACAGCCGCCCGCCATTCACGGCCCCGCCCATGGCGAACGCGACGCTGCCCCAGGCGTGATCCGAACCATTGCCATTGGAGCTCAGCGTGCGTGCGAACTCGCTCATGGTGAACGTCGTGACCTCGTTCTGCGCGCCGATCTCGTTCAGCGCATTCCAGAATGCCAGCAGCGCTTCTGACACGCGTTGCAGCAGGCCTGCGTGTCCCGTCGCGCCAGCCGCCATCAGGTTGTCATGAAGATCGAAGCTGCCCAGGCGCACGAAGTAGATCTGGCGCTGATGCCGTACGCCGAAGGCGGTATCACGAGAGACCTTGATCATGCGCGCGACCATCTTCAGCTGGCTGGCGAGAGACTCGTTCGGAAACCCGGGAAAGTCGTTGATCGTCGTAGTCAGCGCGGGGTTGAGCACGTCATACACATCCTGTGCGCGATTCATGACGCCCTGATACTCGCTGGCAAAGGGCGAGCTATTGCTTCCCGCCAGCATCTCGTCGATGGCCGTGCGGCGCGCGGTCTGGGCGGCTCCCGAGCCACCCGTGAGCAGCGCGGTAAGCCCGCCGCTGCCCAATTGATACGGAAATGTCTGCAGCCCAATCTCGAAGCGATTGTCGCCGGCGATGGAAATGCAGGGCGACAGGGTCTGATTGAAATTCTGTATCCGCACCTCATCGCCAACCCGTCCGCCCCAGCCGACATTGGAGCTGCCGGCACGGCCGTACTGCCACTGGGACGTCTGGTCGTTGTGGGAATAGAGCTGTGGCGGACGCAGCGCGGGAGTTGAGCTGTATTCCAACTTCGAGATGGGCCGGGTCAGTGTGCCGATGTTGGGTACGAAGGCGACGCGACCGGACTGGTAGAGCGTGCGCAGATCCAGCATGCCCCGATCATCGACCGCACTGGCGCCGCCAGGAATTCCCGGATGCAACGCGTACTGGTCGCCCGTTGCGGAATCGGTGATTGAAGTGCCCCCAAGCAGCGTGCGATCGAGCGCCAGGCCCGATGGGTTCGTCGCCGGATCGAAGACGCCACCGCGTGCACTCGCGTAGGCGTTGTAGCGCGACAGATCGTAGGGGACGAGCATGTTGAAGGCGTCGTTGCCACCATCGAGATAGACGCAGACCAGTGCTCGATATCCGTTGACTGTTCCCTTCGGCGCCGCGGCCAGCGCAGAGCCGACCAGTCCAAACTGGGGCAGGAGTGCGGAGGCGCTGCCACATGCGGTCGCACAGGCAAGACTCCGGAGGAATTCGCGGCGTGAAGCGCGGGATACGTTCTTCATGGAAATCTCCTCAGCGCTGCGTGGCGAATTCGGGCGACAGCGCCGTGACGTAGGCGACCGAACGGGCTTTGTCGATGGCGGTGGCGCTGCCGAGTGACGTCAACATGGTGGTCAGCGCAGTTCGCGTCGCCGTGGTCATCGACCCGTACAACATTCGCTGGTTGGCGATCTCGACCATGGCGGCGTTACTCGCTGCCGCCGCGAGCGGCGAGAGATCCACCCACGGTCGGCTCTGCGTGCCGGGCTGACCGACATATCCGTTGTAGGAGTGGCTGTAGAGCGTGTTGCCCACCGCCCACGCGGTGCTCTCGTTGGTGATCTGGAACTCCGGGGAGAACAGGTTGGCGGCGGCGATCGGGCCCGGTTGCTGGAAGTCGGGCAGATAGAAATTGAACACGGTCGGCGCGCGCATCGGGGTCTGCGAGAAACCGCGCGCACCGCTGCCCATGGGGATGCGGGACGCGGGCTGACCGGCAGATGGCGGTGGTGCGACCGCGTTCCACGCGCGCAATAGCGCGGTCAGCCGCAGCACCGGCTCGCGCAGTTTGCCGAAATTTGCCGGCGGACTGCTGTTGCGCGCTTCGGTATCCAGCAGGATGGTGCGGAGCACGGCTGCGAGATCGCCGCGTTGCCCACTGCCATTGTTCTGGAAAACGGTCGCCACCCTTGCGATATAGGCCGCTGACGGCGTGCTCGTGACGAAGCGCTGGATCAGTTGACGCGAGATGAAAGGCGCGACATTGGGATGCAGGTGTATGACGTCGAGCATCGCCTCCACATCGATGAGACAGTTCTGGCCGGCAGGCAAAACAACGCCACCCAGCACGGTCTTGGAACCGACATCGTGCTCTCCCTGGATACAGGTCATCGGCATGTAGCCAGCGGGCGGGGTGTTGCTGCCGTTGAAAATGGTGGTGGCATTCGAGTAGTTGAACCCGGTGAACAAGCGCGCCATCTCGGCCACGTCGTCCTGGTCGTAGGTCGGGACCGGCTGACCCGACATCAGCATCGGGCTGAAGTCGAGATTGCGCTCGATCAGCCCGATCGAGAACAGCTGCATCACCTCACGCGCGTAATTTTCATCTGGCAGTCTGGTTCCGGCAGCTTTGCGATTGCGCCAGTGACTGAGGTACTTGCCCATCGTCGGGCTCAGGGTCACGTCATGCAGCAGCGTTCGATAGTCGCCAAAACCTCCACGCGCGAGCACGTCCCAGTATTCGCCCATCTGGATGATGTCGTCATTGATGGCGCCATTGGTGTCCGACACCACGAAGATCTGGCTTAGCGCCCAGGCCATGCGCTGCCGCAGCTGATCTCGACCGTAGACCGCAGTGTGATAGAAGCGATCGACGCGGTCGTTCTGGCTGAAACCATTGGTGGGTGGCGTGCCGATCGCCGCGGATAGCTGTTCCAGATGCACTCGTGCAGAGGTCAGCGGCATCGACAGCTGTTGATCCATCCAGAGCGTGTAGCCGACCTTGCGGAGATTGGCGATCTCCTGCACGTTGGGACCGAAGGTGGCCTGGGTCAGGAATCGGGCTGCCTCTGCATCGGACGCCGGTACGTCGCCGGGCGCCTCCGCCTCGAACCCGGCCCGGAATACGGTATCGATGACAGCAGCCTGGGCGCTGGGTAGACAGGTGAGCATCGCGAGGAGGGCGAGAATGCGCGTGAAGGCTTCAGGCTTCCTGGACATGTTTCATTCCCCCGATGTCGTTGACGCGAAGTAGACGCCTGCCGCAGCAGCTGCGCCAGCATCCTGCACGTGGCGCGTGACGCGGTTCTCTGAATGTCCCGCAGGGCGCAGCTGTCAGGTGACGGAAAGCGCCTTTCGTGCGTGTCGCACCAGCCCCAGCCCCAGCACCAACGCCGCTGCGCAGAATCGGACGACAACGGGTCGGCAATCGCGCCTTGAAGTCTGGCGAGGCCAGCTGCGTCCCGTTGGCTCTCTGCGAAGCTGGTCCGGAGCCCGGCGCCTTGCCATCACTTCCGGACACGCGCAAAAAAACAGCCGCCCGAAGGCGGCTGCTGTTCAAGACAGGTGAGTCGAGCCCGCGTGCCGCGGGCCGCTCCCTACTTCTTGGGGTTGTTGCTGTCGTCCATCTGCGCTGCAGCCGCATTGGCGGCGGCGTTGGCTGCGTCTGCAGCCTGGGCGGTCTCTTCCTTCACTTCCGCCGAAGCGTCGTGCATCGCTGCTGCTGCCTTGTCGGCCGCGACCGCAGCTTCGGCCGCTGCTGCTTCACTCGTTGCCTCGATGGCATCGCCCGTGGCGCTCATCGCGTCGCCCATCGCGGCCTGTGCGCTGTCCTGCGCCGCATTGGCATCCGCTGACATCGCCGAAGCGTCGGCGTCGTGGCTCATGGCCTCTGCGTCCTTGGCGTCCGCCTGGGCGGCATCGGTGGAGGCGCTGTCGCATGCCGCAAGACCGGC
>JBBQNY010000070.1:0-14364 GCA_038330365.1 Lysobacterales bacterium
CTTCGAGCAGGCAACGAGCATCATCAGCGTGCAGGGAACGAGGAGAAGGTGGATCGGGCGCATGGCAGGTTCCCGCATTCGAAGACGCGAAGTCTAGCGGAGCCACCTTTCTCCTTCTCCTCGCGCAGCGGGGAGACTGCAGCTGCAGGAGCAGCTGCGAACGCCGAAGGCGGCCCGCAGGGCGCACCACAAGGATGTGGTGCGTAAGGTGGCGCGCAGCGACGGATGAGGGGCCAGTTGAATACACTCCGACGATTCGGTCTTCGACGGAACGCAGCCGAATCCCCATCGTCGTCAGAGTCATTTTCCTGATATTTGATCCGCGTGCCGCGGGCCGTTGCCAAGTCCTGCGTAATCACCTCCGTCCGCTAGAGCCCCAGGACAAGGCTAACGAAACGCCCAGCAGTGCGATGCAAGCGACAGCAAAGATCGGAGCCAGCACTCTCCCGGAATGATCCATCCGCTCTCCCGTCGGCTTTCGCTGAATGGCCCTGAACAGCAGAGCGTTCACTCCAAAGAAGCAAACAGAGATCAGCGTCAAGACCACTTTACTAATTGGAATGGAAACTTCAAATGGGATGTCTCCTATGAGGGCCAAGGCCAAGATCGCCAATGTTTCAAAGGCGGAAATCATTAGCGCGGCGTTGAACTGACTTGGCTCACGCGTCAATGAGAAGCGTCCACTCCAGTAGAGAAATGATGCCAAAAGCCGGTGGTAGGGGTTTCCCACTACTGAAAGCTCGAATCCCTAGCAGACATCCAATTGGCCAAGGGTTGGACCGTTACTCCGTTGACAGCTGGAAATCCGACCGCGAGCGAGGTCACGCCATATAGGGCCGGGGGGTACGCACCAAAGCCGGTCAGGCCTATCCGCAGAAGAGGGGTCACCATTTCGATCAAAGTCCGCCTGCGTGTTCGGCCAGCAGGCGCTTGAGGGGCACGGCGCGGTCGACCAGGTTCATGCCGACGCCGCGCGCGAGGGCAATGAGCGGGGAGCGCGCGGCGAACAGGCGATTGAGCGCGCCGAAGGCGTGCCCGGCGAGTGCATTGTCGGCCTGGCGTGCACGCGCATGGCGCAGCAGCAGCCGCGGCGAGCCCGGATCAAAACGATCTTTCTCACGCGCTTGATCGCTGGTGACCAGTTCGCGGAAAGTCGCCACGTCCTGCAGACCGAGATTGAGGCCCTGCCCCGCGAGTGGATGCACGCCGTGCGCGGCGTCGCCGAGCAGCAGCAGGCGCTCGCCGGTGAAAGCCGATGCCTGCCAGCGCGCCAGGGGAAACGACGCACGTCGGGTGGTTTCCAGGCAGCGACCGAGACAGCCGGCGGAAGCCGCCGTGAGCTCATCGAGAAAGGCCGAGTCGTCGAGTGCTGAAAGCCGCGCTGCCTCGACGTCGTCGCACGACCAGACGATGCTGACGCGGCCGTCTGCCAGAGGCAGCAGCGCCAACGGACCGGTGGCAAGAAAGCGCTGGCGCGCTGCGTTGCCATGCGCGCGCTCGGTACGCACATGAGCAACCAGCGCGCGCTGGCTGTAGGACTCCCGGTCCGCGGCGATTCCAGCGCGTTCACGCATGGGGGAATCCGCACCGTCTGCAGCCACGATCAACTGCGCGTACGCGCAGGAGCCATCGTCGAAGTGGAGCTGCGCGTTACGCTGTTGCGCGACGCTTCCCGTCACGGCAACGCTGCGCGCAATGATCCGCGCGTGGGTGCCGATCTCCTGCATCAACGCGGCGAGCAGGCTCTGCTGCTCGACGATGAAGCCCAGCTCCTCTGCGCCGAGCAGCGCCGCATCGAAATCGATCTGGCCCGCACCGTTCTCGTCCCAGACCTGCATGCGTCGATAGGGCGCTATCCGCGCTGCGGGCAGCCGCGACCAGATATGCAGCGAATCCAGCAGCAGCCGTGACCCCTGCGACGTTGCGTATACACGCAGATCGAAAGGATCGCTGTCCATCGGCAGATTGCTCGGCGGCAGGCGTTGATCGGCAAGCAGGATGTCGAGACCGGACTCCGCCAGCGCCAGTGCCGCCGCGCAGCCGACCACGCCAGCTCCTACCACGGCGACATCGAAGCGCTCGCTGCGCGCGCTCACGGCAGGCCTTCGCTGCGATAACCCATGCCGCGTCGGGCAAGGCCACGCTTGAGCAGCGGCAGGTGTTCGATCGCCGCAAAGGCTGCGCTCCGGATCGGACCAAAGCCCCTCACCCGGCTGCCCATGAGCTTCACCAGCGCATCGGTATTGGCGAGCGTCGCGTCGCGGTCGGGCAGGCGGCGCGCGCTGTGGCGCTCGAGCACTTCGATACCGCCGATATCGCGCGCCTCTGCGTGCGCAGTGGTGATCTCGTCGGCCAGCGTGACCGCATCGCGGAGACCAAGATTGAAGCCCTGCGCGCCGACCGGATGCAGGGTCTGGGCTGCATTTCCGACCAGCACCAGGCGGTCGGCCGCAAGGGCAACTGCCTTCAGGGAACGCAGCGGCCAGGCCTGGCGGCGGCCGATGCGCCCGAATGCCCCAGCCCGGTGGCCAAAAGCCTGCTGCAGCCGGGCCGCGAACTCGATGTCGTCCCATGCCATTGCGGCCTGCGCTGCCGCGTTCGGCTGGATCCAGACGAAACCCGCCTGACGTCCGGCCATGGGCAGCAGCGCGATGAGTCCATCTTCGACGAAACGCTCATACGCGCGGCCGTGGTGTTCGCGACCCAACGCCACGCCGCCGACCAGGGCGGTCTGCGCGTAGTCGCACTGATGCACGCCGATGTCCGCGCGCGCACGCATGGAGGAGTTGGTGCCGTCGGCAGCCACCAGCAGTCGTGTCTGGAGTGTGCTCGGACCCTTCGCGGTCTCGATTGCGAGTTCCAGCGCGTCGTCGACAGCGCTCCAGTCGAGCACGCGCGCGGGCTGCAGTCGAACCAGATCCCGGCACTGCGCCAGAGCCGTCTCGAGCGCTGCTCCGAGTGCTGCCGCCGGAACCGTATGGCCGAGTGCGTCAGCACCTGCGGACTCGGGACCGATGCGCACGGCGCCGAAGTCGCCGCGCCGCGAAACATGCACCGAGCGGATCGGCTCGGCCCGCGGCAATGCGAAGCGCCACACGCCAAGTCTTTCCAGCGTCTCCACGCTGCGGCGCGCGAGCGCCAGGTTGCGTTGATCCAGCGTCGAGGTGGCCGCTGCCTCGGCGCGGTCTCCCGTGCCGGCAGCGGCCTGCGCCTCGATCAGGGCAATGCGCAGCCGGGATCCTTCGAGCGCGCACGCAAGCGCGCTGCCCACGAGGCCCCCACCCACGATGACGATGTCGAACGCGCTCTGCCCTGGCATGGGTGCATGATACGGGCCGGTCGGCAACCTGATCGCGCTTCGCCGGCTCTGCCGGCACGTCATTGCGCCTGCCTGTACCGCGTCCGTGATTCAGTGCCCTTCGGCTAGACTGATGCGCTCGCCGCATGTTCCGGATCTCTCTCATGTTCAAGACCGAATCCCGCCCGGCCTCGTCTGCGCCGACGACACCTGTCCTCGCACCGTGGATGCGCGCCGCGCTGCTGTTCGCCCTGATCGCCGCAGCGGCAGCCTCGCGCCTGTTGCCACATCCGCCGAATTTCTCGCCCATCGAGGCGATCGCGCTGTTCGGGGGCGCGTATTTCCTCAATCGCTCCTGGGCCGTGCTGGCGCCGCTGATCGCGATGTTCGCATCCGACCTTCTGCTCGGACTCATGCAGGGCGGCATCTACTGGGATTACTTCCGCAGTGCGCATTTCATCGCCATCTATGTTTGCATCGCCCTCTCCGCCGTGCTCGGCTTCGGTCTGCGCGGTCGCGTACGTTCGCTGCGCGTGCTCGGCTACGCATTGGCCGGATCGCTGCTGTTTTTCGTCGTCACGAATTTCGCAGTCTGGCTGACCGCATCCGACATCATTGCGCACCCGGCCTGCAGTGCCGGCCTGGCAGCCTGCTACGTGGCAGCCGTGCCGTTCTTCAAGTGGACCGTGCTCGGAACGCTGGTTTACTCGGCGCTATTGTTCGGCGGCTTCGAGCTGATGCAGCGCCGCCTGCCCGCGCTGCGCCGGCTGGCGCCGGCGATCTGACCGGACCCGTCGTGGGCAAGCGCCTTTCCAAGATCTACACCCGCACCGGGGACGATGGCACCACGGGACTCGGCGACGGTACGCGGGTCGACAAGGACCATCCCCGCGTCGAGGCCTACGGCACGGTCGACGAGCTCAACAGCTCGATCGGCGTGGTCCTCGAGCACGCGCTGCCAGACGCCGTACGCGATGTGCTGGTCGGGATCCAGCATGAGCTTTTCGATCTCGGCGGCGAGCTTTGCATCCCGGGCGCCAGCGCGATCGAAGATGCCGATATCGACCGGCTCGAGCACCGACTGGATGGATTCAATGCCGATCTGCCAGCGCTGCAGGAATTCATCCTGCCGGGCGGCGGCGGCGGTGCCGCGGCGTGTCATCTCGCGCGCACGATCTGCCGACGCGCGGAGCGCGAAACCCTGCGTCTCGCGCGCGTTGACGAGGTGCGACCGCAGGCGATCCGCTATCTCAACCGGCTTTCGGACCTGCTGTTCGTGGTGGCGCGTGTGCTGGCGCGCGCGTCGGGCAGCGGTGAAGTGCTGTGGCGGCACGAGCGCCGCGCGCGCGGCTGATCGCACCCGAGGATGATCTTCACCCACTCCGCCTGCCTGCTGCACGAACCGGGTGCCGGGCATCCCGAATCGCCGGCGCGCCTCGCCGCGGTACTCGATGCAACACTGCATTCCGATTTTGCACACATTCCGAGGGCCGACGCGCCGTTGCCGGAGCGCGATCAGCTGGAACGCGCGCATGACGAGCAAATGCTCAATGCGATCTTCGCTGCGGCTCCGGCCAGTGGCGTGGTGCGTCTCGACCCAGACACCGTCATGTCACCGGGTTCGCTCGAAGCCGCACTGCGTGCCAGCGGCGCGCTGGTCGCGGCCATCGACCATGCGCTGACCAATCGCGGCTCGGCGGCCCGCGCCTTCTGCGCGGTGCGGCCCCCGGGTCATCACGCCACGCGCGCGCTGCCGATGGGTTTCTGCCTGTTCAACCATATCGCCGTCGGCGCCGCCCATGCTCTGGGCCATCCCGATGTCGCACGCATCGCCGTGGTTGATTTCGATGTGCACCACGGCAATGGCACGCAGGACATTCTCGGTGGGGAAGCGCGCGCACTTTTCGTCTCCAGCCACCAGTCGCCGCTCTACCCCGGCACCGGTGCGCCGGGCGAGTCCTGCCTTTCGAATGTCTTGAATCTGCCGCTGCCACCGGGTAGCGGCCGCAGTGCGTTCGAGCGCGTCTGGTCCGAGCACGGGCTGCCCGCAATTGATGCACATCGGCCCGATCTCATTCTGATCTCCGCCGGTTTTGATGCCCATCGCCTGGATCCGCTGGCGAATCTTGAACTGGAAGCCGACGATTTTGGCTGGCTGACGCGTGAGCTGGTGGCCATCGCCGATAGACATGCGCAAGGGCGCGTGGTGTCAACGCTGGAGGGTGGCTACAGCCTCACGGCGCTGCGCGAGTGCACGCACGCACACATGACCGCACTGTTCGGATGAGCTGCACTTTCACGCCATCGTGTCTCACGCGAACCTCCGCATTCTCCCCCGACGTCTGTAGGAGCTTCCACCCCGGCTTCGTCGGCGCGCTATCGCGTAGCAAACAGGGTGCGGTCATGCCTTGAGTCATCCGCTGGACGCACGACGGTCCTCGCCTTGCTGGAATTCATGTCGACCTCGGACCCTCATCCGGCGCTGCGCGCCACCTTCTCCCGCGGGGAGAAGGGACAAGAGCGAGCATGCATCCGGTCACCGTGACAACTCCCCTCGCCCACCGGGAGAGGGGCTGGGGGTGAGGGTCCAAGGCCCCGTGTCATGTTGAATCGTGCCAATCACGAATCGGAAGCGCAGTCTCAATGTAAAAAAAGACGCGCCAAATCAATCGCCTATTTCGTGTTTGATGAGAGCGACGCAGTCGCGAAGGCGCAGTGCAAGCATGTGCACCAAACTCCAAGCCACCATGCCGCCTTCGCGCCTGCGGCGCTCCTACGAGGCGGAGTCAAACGAGAGCGCGGCGGAATTGATGCAGTAGCGGAGCCCGGTGGGCTTGGGGCCGTCGGGAAAAACATGTCCAAGGTGGGAATCGCATCGGGCGCAGCGGGCCTCGATGCGCCGCATCCCGTGCGCCGTGTCCTCGTGGAGTTCCACCACATCGCTGCCGACCGGCCGGAAATAGCTCGGCCAGCCACTGCCCGACTCGAACTTGGACTCCGACGAGAACAGCGGCGCGGCGCAGGCCACGCATTGGTAGGTGCCGGGTTCGTGGTGATCCCAGAATGCACCCGAGAACGGTGCCTCGGTGGCGGAACAGCGTGCTACCGCGTACTGCTCGGCACTCAGCCGCTCGCGCAGCTCCGCATCGTCGAGTGCCTGTTTTGCGTGGTTGGTACTCATGCTGCAAAGTTCCTCGTTGCTGCGACAGCCCCTTTTCGGCAAGCTAACACGCTGCCCTGCCGCTGGACTCCCTGTGCTTCCCATCTTGCGCCAGCGTCCGTTAAGTCTCGCACTCGCACTCGCCCTTGGCGCCATCGCGCCGCTCTACGGCGCTGACAGCGACGATTTCGCGGCAGCACGCGCTGCAAAGCTCTGCCTCAAGGATCCGGCAATCGACGAGTACCGTCCCGGTCCGGGCACCGCGGCCGATCGGGAGACAGCGACAACGGACCTCAAGGCCGAACGCATCAGCGGCGAGACACGCGACGCGATGAAGCTTGAGGGCCGGGTTGAGATCGAGCGTGCCGACCAGCGCATCGAGGCCGACCTGGTCGACTATGACCGCGCGCACGACAAGGTCGATGCGCGCGGCAACGTGCGTTATCACGACGAACGCCTGTACGTGCGCGGGAGTCGGGCGCAATCGCAGCTCGAGAAAGGCACTTCCCAGCTGGAGGACGTGCAATACCGGATGATGGATACGGGCGCCAACGGTCGTGCCGCCCGTGCCGAAGTACTCGACGACAATCGCCGGCGCTATTTCGATGTGGATTACTCCACCTGTCCGCCGCAGGCGCGCGACTGGGAAATCCGGGCCAGCCGCATCGACACCGACGACGCGCGCAATGTCGGAGTCGCGCGCGATCTCAGCCTGCGCTTCAAGGGCGTGCCATTGCTGTATCTGCCTTACGCGACTTTTCCGTTGCGTGAGGAGCGCAAGAGCGGCCTGTTGTATCCGCAGGTGGGCAGCGGCAGTGAGGGCGGCCTCGATGTCACGCTGCCCTACTATCTCAACCTGGCGCCCAACTACGATGCGACGCTCTATCCGCGCATCATCACCACGCGCGGATTCCAGTTCGGCGGCGAGTTCCGTTACCTCTGGCCGACCCAGCAGGGCCTCGTCACCGGCACCTACCTGCCGAACGACGACGAGGCCGGCATCAACCGTCACAGCTACCACGTCGAGCATTTCGGCAGTTTCGGCCCGGACTACCAGCTGCTGGTGAATCTCAATCGCGTGTCCGATGATCGTTTTTTCGAGGATCTCGGCGACAGCCTGCATTCGGCCTCGACCACGCTGCTGCCCTCTTATGCCTATCTCCGCGGACGCGGCGAGTGGTGGAACTTCGCCGTGGGTGGTGACGACTACCAGGTCACCGATCCCCGCCTGACGCAGGCGGCCGAGCCTTACCAGCGCCTGCCGCGGGCAACGTTCGACGCGCGCTACGCCTTGCTGCCGTGGTTCGAGGCGGGACTCACCAGCGAAGGCACGATCTTCAGCAAGGACAACGCCGTCGAGGGTACGCGCATCGACGTAATGCCCTTCGTATCGTTCCCCATCGAGCGCAGCGGATGGTTCCTGCGCTCGGAGTTCGCGCTCCGCCAGACCAACTACGAGCTGGACGACCAGCTCAACGATACGCCGACACGAACCACGCCGATCGCCAGCGTCGATGCCGGGCTGCTGTTCGAGCGCAACATCACCTGGTTCGACCGCCCGCTACGGCAGACGCTCGAACCCAGGCTCTATTACCTGTTTGTTCCCTACCGGAACCAGGACAACCTGCCGCTGTTCGACACTCAGGAACTCACTTTCAGTTTCGGCCAGCTGTTCCGCACCAATCGCTTCGCCGGTGCCGATCGCCAGGGCGATGCCAACCAGATCACCCTGGCACTGTCGACCGCGATCTTTGATGAAAGCGGCAGCGACCAGTTGCTGCGCGCCTCGATCGGGCAGATCCGCTATTTCGACGAGCAGCGCGTGCAGCTTCCGGGCGTACCCGTGCGCGATTTCTCGCAGTCGGCGTACGTGGCGGAAGTCGACGTCAAGCTCGACGACCGCTGGCGGGTTGCGGTCTCGCAGCAGTACGATCCGGAGGCCGAACGCACAGATCTCTCGTCCATCCGGCTGCAGCGACGTTTCGGCGAGCGCAGCCTGGTGAATCTGAGCTATCGCTATCGACGCGACCTGATCGAACAGCTCGACGGCTCGCTGGCCATACCCGTTTCTGATCGCTGGCGCATGGTCGCCCGCTGGCTGTACTCATTACCGGAAGAACGGACGCTCGAAGCCTTCGCCGGCGTCGAATACCAGTCCTGCTGCTACGCGGTGCGACTGCTTGGCCGGCACTATGTCCGAACGTTCGAAGGCGACAGCAACAATTCGATTTTCCTGGAGATCGAGTTCAATGGCCTCGGCGCGATCGGCAGGCAGACCGAGGACTTTCTGTCGCGTGCTATTCTCGGCTATCGCTGACGGCTGGCACCCGGTGTTCAGTCCGTCCGGTTCCGGGCCCATGCAAGATCCGCTCTGCACTGCGGAACCGCGCCGATCCCTGGTTGTCCGATTCCGCACGCGCCCGCGCGCTGCCGCACGAGAAGCCGTTGCCATGATTCGATCCACCCTGTTCATCCTGTTGTCCGGACTGGGCGCCTTCACGGCGCTGCCGCTCGCCGCCCAGGCCTTGCCCGACGACAGCCTCGACCGCATCGTCGGGGTCGTCAACGGCGACGTGATCCTCAAGAGCGAACTTGATCGCGCCCTGACCAACATCGAGGCGCAATACGGCGCTGGCGGCCAGTTGCCCGCACGCGATGTTCTCTCGAAGCAGGTTCTGCAGCGACTCATCACCATGCAGTTGCAGGTGCAGCGTGCCGGGGAAACGGGCATTCGGATCAGCGACGCGGAATTCCAGCAGTCACTGGCACGGCTCGCCGAGCAAAACGGCATCACCGTGGAACAGATGGCAAGCTCGCTGCAGCAGCAGGGCCTCAGTCCCGACGAGTTCCGGCGCGCTTTCCGCGACGAGTTGCTCGCGCAGCGACTGCGTCAGCGCTACACCCAGTCGCAGGTCCTCGTGACCGACACCGAGATCGAGAATCTGCTGGCGTCTGGCACGCTGCGCAGCGGCGAAGTGCGTCTGGCCCATATCGTGGTGGGGCTGGCCGACGGCGCCGACGAGGAAACGATCACTGCCGCAAGAGAAAAGATCGAAGCGGCAGCGCGCGAGATTGGCAGCACCGGCGATTTTGCCGCGGCCGCGATCAAGTATTCGGACGGTCCACAGGCGCTGGAAGGCGGCGACCTCGGCTGGCGCAGCTACGACGAGGTGCCGGAACTGTTCAGCGATGCCGTGAACACGCTGAAGAAGGGTGAAATCTCGCGTCCCATGCGCGGACCCAGCGGATTTCACCTGCTCAAGCTGCTCGACGAACGCAATTCCGGTGCCGCGATGGTGCACGAGTACAACGCCCGGCACATCCTCGTGCAGGCGAACGAGCTGGTCACCGAAGACGAGGCCGAGAAGCGCATCCGCGAGATCTCGGCACGGCTCGAGCGCGGCGAAGACTTTGTCAAGCTGGCGCGCGAGACGTCCGATGACAAGACCACGGGTACCCTCGGTGGCGACATGGACTGGTTCACCGCCGATGCCTTCGGCACCATTCTCCAGGAACAGATCCTGGCGCTGAAAGACGGCGAGATCTCCGCGCCTTTCAAGACCGATGCCGGCTGGCACGTGCTGCAGCGGCTGGGCGAGCGCGATCGCGATCGTACCGAGGAGGCTTCACGCACACGCGCGCGCGACGCCATCCGTGCGCGCAAGTCCGAAGAGGAATACGCCTCGTTCCTGCGCCAGTTGCGTGGCGAGGCCTACATCGAGAATCGTCTGGAAGGTGACCTTCCAGGTGCTCCGCGCAAGTCCGAAGCCATTCTCACCGACACCGAAACGACGTCGGACGCGGACGCGGCACAGATCAAGTCGGACTCCGGCAAGAAGAATGTCGGCGAAGGTCTCCTGGATCGGGTCAATCGCTGATCCGAATACGGACGCGGTACGAACCCGCCTGCCGCGCCTGCTGCTGACGGCGGGTGAGCCGGCGGGCATCGGGCCCGAACTGCTGGTGCGTCTGGCGCAACGCAGTGTGCGCGCGTCCCTGATTGCGATCTCGGACCCGGACCTCCTCGAGGCCACCGCAAAACGACTCGAGCTGCCGCTCACGCTGGTACGCGTCGATGCCTGCGACGCATCGTTGCCGCACGTTGTCGGGCAACTTGCTGTCTTCCCCGTCGCGCTCGCGGCCCCTGTCGTACCCGGGGTCCTCAATGTGGAAAACTCCGCTTTCGTGCTTGAGACTCTGCGCCGCGCCTGCGATGCATGTCTCGCCGGCGACGCTGAGGCAATCGTCACCGGACCGCTGCACAAGGGCATCATCAACATCGCGGGCACGCCGTTCTCCGGCCATACCGAGTTCCTGGGCGAGCGTGCAGGCGCGCCGCCGCTGATGCTGCTGGCTGCAGGGGCGCTGCGTGTGGCGCTCGTCACCACGCATCTGCCACTGCGTGCCGTACCGGCGGCGATCACGCGTGCCGCGGTGCTTGAGTCAGGCCAACGGCTGGCCGCAGGCTTGCGCCAGCGCTTCGGCATTGAACGGCCGCGCATCGCGGTGTTGGGACTGAACCCCCACGCCGGCGAAGGCGGCGTGCTGGGCGATGAGGAAATCCGCGAGATTGCTCCGGCCATCGAAGCCCTGCGCGCGCTCGGCATCGATGCGACAGGTCCCCTCTCCGCCGATACCGCGTTCGTCCCCGCACGACTGGCCGCATTTGACGCCGTGCTCGCCATGTATCACGACCAGGCTCTGCCGGTGCTCAAGCACGCGGGCTTCGGCGACGCCGTCAACGTCACACTGGGGCTTCCCTTCATCCGCACTTCGGTGGATCACGGGGTCGCGCTCGACATCGCAGCGCAGGGGACGGCCGACGTGTCGAGCCTCGTCAGCGCCACCTTGCTCGCCATCGCGATGGCCGAGCGTGCCCGGAGCTGCGCATGAAAGCCGCAACGTCACACCCAACCACGGCGCCGCGCAAGCGCTTCGGCCAGCATTTTCTGGCCGACGAATCCATCGTGCGCCGAATCGTGGACTGCATTGCGCCGGCACCGGGAGAAGTGCTGGTCGAAATTGGGCCCGGTCGCGGCGCATTGACGTTTCCACTGCTGGAGCGCGCGGGCTCGCTCATCGCGATCGAACTCGACCGCGATCTGGCGAACTGGCTGAGCACGCTTTCGGCCTCGACGCAGGGAGCGCTGAAGCTGATCCAGGCCGATGCCCTGACGGTTGATTTCAGCGCGCTGTCCACCGGGAAATTGCGGCTGGTAGGCAACCTGCCCTACAACATCTCGACTCCCCTGCTTTTTCACGCGCTCGAGCACGCGCCGCACATCGCAGACATGCATTTCATGCTGCAGAAGGAAGTGGTGGATCGCATGGCGGCCGCGGCCGGAGGCAGGACCTTCGGCAGACTGAGCGTGATGCTGCAGGCGCGATGCAGCGTGCAACCGCTGCTCCAGGTGCCGCCCTCCGCGTTCGAGCCGCCGCCGAAAGTGGAATCCGCGGTGGTCAGGCTCGTGCCGCTTCCTGCCGCAGGCGTGGCAGACATCGATTTCGCGGCGCTGGACCGGGTGGTGCGGTCCGGGTTTGCGCAACGACGCAAGACCTTGCGCAACGCGCTTGCGGGCGTGGTTTCCGAGCGCACACTCGAGGACAACGACATCGATCCCGCCGCGCGCGCCGAAACCGTTCCGGTGAGCGCATGGCTGCGTCTGGCGCAGGCGATCGGACAGGCTGAAAGTCCGGCCCGGACCGCTGCACTTGAGTCGAGTGGACGCAATGCCGACAATTGACGCATGAATGCCGACGATCCCTATCGAATCGAAGTGCGCGTGGAGACGCGTTTCCTGGATGACCAGTCCGTCCCGGCGGACAACCGCTTCGTATTCGCCTACACCATAAAGCTCCACAACCAGGGCGATGTCGCCGCGCGACTGCTGACGCGCCACTGGATCATCACCCACGGCAATGGTCGGGTCGAGGAAGTGCGCGGCGACGGAGTCGTCGGCGAGCAACCCTGGCTGCGTCCTGGCGATGGGTTCGAGTACACCAGCGGTGCGGTCCTCGAAACTGCCGTAGGAACCATGCGCGGCAGCTACGAGATGGTGGCGGACGACGGTACGCGCTTTGAGGCGGCCATCCCCGAGTTCACATTGGCGGTACCGCGCACATTGCATTGAACCCGCCCGGTGCGCGCGCGGCGAACGCGAGGCGACGCAGTCCTTGGCGAGTCGTGCCCGTCAGCGTTCTTCATGCGTGCGCAGCCCTGCAGTCGCACGGGCCACGAGCATGACCACCTGGGCGATCGGTGACGTGCAGGGTTGCCACGATGCACTGGTGGCATTGCTGGAGCGCATCCGCTTCGATCCCGCGGTGGATCGCCTGTGGTTCTGCGGCGATCTGGTCAATCGTGGCGGCCAATCACTTGAAACCCTGCGGCTGGTGCGCGCGCTCGATTCCAATTGCGTGGTGGTGCTCGGCAACCACGATCTGTCGCTGCTGGCCATTGCGGAGCGGCGCGAAGATGAGCAGCGCCGCGTCAACGCGGATCTGCAGGCCGTGCTGTTCGCGCCGGACCGCGGCGAACTGCTGGACTGGTTGCGTCAGCGACCGCTGTTCCACCTGGATCGGGAGCTTGGCTTTGCCATGGTGCACGCCGGCCTGGCGCCGCGCTGGACCCTCGATATCGCGGCGCGGCGGGCGCGCGAAGTGGAAAAGGTTCTGCGTGGCAATCGCTATCGCAAGCTGCTGCAGCAGCTGTATGGCAATCGGCCGGATCGCTGGTCGCCGCGGTTGGTGGGCAACGACCGCTTGCGCGCCATCATCAATGTCATGACGCGGCTCCGCTTCTGCGACGCACGTGGTCGCATCGCCTTCGATGAAAAGGGCAAACCCGGCACGCAGGCAGACGGACTGCATCCCTGGTTCGCGGTGCCCGGACAGACGGAACGCGAACTGCCCGTGGTCTGCGGGCACTGGTCCGCACTGGGCCTGATGCTGGGCATGGGCGTGCGCGCACTCGATACCGGCTGCGTCTGGGGCGGCACGCTCACCGCACTCTCGCTGGAACCCGAACCCCGCATCGTCGCCGTCCCCGGTAAACCCGACGCAACCCGCAAGTCGGGTGCCATTCCCGCGCCCTGAGGAATCTGCCGAGATCCTCAGCTGCCCTGCTCACCCGCGTCTGACCTCACGTAATCGACGAAGTCGAAGGCCTGCGCATGGCGCGCGTCCGCAGCCACGTGCACGCGGGCGGCCTCCCGCCACTCGGATCGATCGAAGGCAGGAAAGAATGCGTCGGCGCCCTCGATTTCGGTATCAACCCAGGTCAGGTGCATGCGATTCGCGCGGTGCAGCGCAAGCGCGTAGATCTCGCCGCCGCCGATGACGCAGAGTTCAAGCGCGTGCAGCTTGCGTGCGGTGTCCACGGCCTCGTCCAGGCTTGTCACCCGGAGCATGCCCACGGGCAACGGCACCTTCGATCGGCTGATAACGAGATTTGTGCGGCCCGGCAGCGCCCGCCCGATCGCTTGCGCCGTTTTTCGGCCCATCACCACCGGATGACCGAAGGTCAATGCCTTGAAGCGCTTGAGATCCTTCGGCAAATGCCAGGGCATCTCGCCGCCCCGCCCAATCGCATGTGCGCGATCAAGCGCTGCGATCACGCTGATCGCGATGCCCTCGTTCACACCGCCACCGGCGCACTGATCGCCGGCTGCGGCGTGTAGCCGACGAGTTCGATATCGTCGAACCCGAATGCGAAAAGATCACTGATGCCCGCTTTCAGATGCAAGGTCGGCAGTTGAGTCGGCGAGCGGTTCAATTGCAACTGCGCCTGTTCCACGTGATTGCTGTAGAGATGCACGTCGCCGAACGTGTGCACGAAATCGCCAACGTCCAGCTCGCACGCACGCGCGACAAGATGGGTCAGCAATGCGTAGCTTGCGATGTTGAA
>JBBQNY010000071.1:0-14267 GCA_038330365.1 Lysobacterales bacterium
AGCCGACCGACTCCGCCAGCTCTATGGCTTGAGACTTGAAATCGAGAGTGAACTGACGACGGGGAATGCTTTGCATGGGGAACCTCCAGGTTGCGATGAAAGTATCGCGACATGGCGTCCGTTTTCGAGGGGCAGGTTCAAGATGCATTCGGCTGCCGCAGAGCACTCCCCTCTCCAGTGGGAGAGGGGCCGGGGGTGAGGGTGCGAGTCCCCGCGTCATGTTGGGTGGTGCGAATATGGGCCTTGCACGCCGCCTGAGCCCAAAAAAGACTCAGCAAATCGATCGGGTATTTCTGGTTTGATGAGAGCAAACAGTTCGATTTCGTCGGTGCGCTGTCGCATGGCAAACAAGCTGCGGGCATCGCGGGTGGCATCCGTTTGAAGCGTCATCGACTGCGCACGATTTGGTGTTATGTCGACCTCGCACCCTCATCCGGCGCTGCGCGCCACCTTCTCCCACGGGAGAAGGGAGCAGAAGCATCCGGCTGCCGCCGACCACCCGAGGGGGGAAGGGAGAAGACGCATCCGGCTGCCGCCGACCACCCGAGGGGGGCAGGTTCAGCATTCGTGACTCCGCCGCAGAATGCTCCCGCCGTGAGAGCGGCTGGGGTTGACCGATTTCCAGGGATCTCTAGATCGCCAGGTGGCGCAGCGCGCTGTCGGGCCGGGCGCGCTGCCAGTGATGCTCGAAGCGCGTGGTCAGTTCCGCCGCGCGGTGCGGATCGCGCAGCGTGGCGTCTGCGCGCAAGACGTCCGCGCGCGCCTGCCAGTAGCTGCCGCCCACGTCGTCGAGCAGGAACAGGTCCTCATCCTGGCCCGATTCCACGGCCTCGACACGACGGATCTCGACCAGGCTCGGCAGTCGACGCGAGAGTTCAAGCAGTCGATGTCCGTCGCGCGCCATTCGTCCCGTTTCCCGCAGCAGCAGTCTCACTCTTGCGCCGCGGCCCGACAGGGCGACCCGCCGTACCGCCTGTTCGAACGAGGCACGGTCGAACAGGTCGGGATCGCCATCCGCGCTGCTGATGGAAATCGCGTGCCGCGATTGCTGCGCAATGCGATCGATCCAGTCCGTCGCCTGTTCGAGCGACGCGATGGCGCATCGCGCGAACACCGGCACCATGCGCTGCGGTGCATCGAGCAATGACAGCGCGAGACACATGCTCTGGTGCGGTATGCCAGCTTCCAGATACTCCGCGCCCTGGTCAACGAATCCGAACTGGCGGTAGAAGCCCACCGCATGCACCTGCGAATGCAGACTGACCGACGGCACTGCGCGTTCTCGCGCCGCTTCCAGCAACGAGCGCAGAATCGCCGCGCCGACGCCCCGGCCTCGCCAGGGTGCGCGCACGGCCATGCGGCCGATCGTGTGCATCGGCGTCAATCGACCACAGCCGATGACCGCGCCCTCTGCGTTATCGAGTGCGATCACGTGCACCGATGCGGGGTCGAGTTCGTCCCACTCGAGTTCCTCGGGTACGCCCTGTTCCTCGAGGAACACTTCCCGTCTGACCAAGCTCAGGCGCGCGTGGTCCTCTGCATGGCTCCATGACGCGGGCTCGATTCGGAAGTCGTCCATCGCGCTCACCTGGAATCGCCCGATTCGAGTACCAGATGCCCCGACGCAACCAGTTGCTGCAGGCATTGCCAGTCGGACTGCGACAAGGAACCAAGTTCGGCCGCGCCCAGTTGGCTGTGCACCTGCAGCAGACGTGCCAGCGCGACGCTGGCATCGAAGGATTCTCCGGCGAAGTAGAGCCGCGCCCGTCGCGCCACCCGGCGCCACGCGAACCGGCTCCAGGGGTGTCGATAGAGCGCACCGCCGGCGCCCACACTGGCGCGCAACTGGGCCTTGTCGGTGAATGCCGGCGGCGCCGATACCTGGTGCGCGGATCGATAACGCGTCAGGAAACCGGCCAGCCAGTCGGCGAACGCCGCGTCGGGGATGCGCGTCGCCGCCTGCATCGCTGCGCGTACTTCGGTGACCACGCTCTCGGGGATCAGGGCGGGATCGGACACCGGACGCGACGTCGTGTCCGGCATGCGCATCGAGTCCGGCAGCGCTTCCGTCACCCAATCAATCGCGTCCAGCAGCATCTCGGAGGTGGAGGGCGCACGCATCCCGATTGAGCAGGTCAGGCACTCGTCGATCGCGATGCCGTGGTGGGGTACGTTGGGCGGCAGGTAGAGCATGTCGCCCGGCGCAAGCTGCCAGTCGTGGCTCGGTGTGAATGTGCGCAGCACCTTGAGATCGACATCGTCGCGGAAGTCGCGCGGCGTCGCCGGATCCGCATCGATCAACCAGTGACGATGACCCTGCGCCTGCAGGAGAAATACGTCGTACAGATCGACATGTGGTCCGACCGATCCGCCGGGTGCGGCGAAGCTGACCATGACATCGTCCACACGCCAGTCCGGCAGGAAGCGGAACGGGGCGAGCAGGGCACCGACTTCCTCAAGCAGCTTGTCGCAGTCCTGCACCAGCAGCGTCCAGTCGTGATCGGGCACCCGGGCGAATCGTTCCTCTTCGAAAGGTCCGGTCTCAAGCGTCCAGCGATCCTGCTCCCGATCGTGCAGCACGATGCGGGCGCTGGCGACCGGTTCGCAGGCGAGTCCCGCGAGGTCATTCGCGTCCAGGGGCGAGACGAAGCCCGGAAACGCATTGCGGATCAGCAGCGGGCGGCGTTGCCAGAAGTCCCGAAGGAAGACAGTGGAAGCCATGCCCAGCGGCTGACCGCGGCTGCCCTGGACCTCGGCCGGTGCATGGTTCACAGGAGGCGACACTCGCTTTGACCCAGCCATCGCGCCGGCTCAGCAGTCGCGCGCGAGTGTTGCCGCCTCGCCGACATAAGTCGCCGGCGTGAGGGCGAGAAGACGATCGCGCGCGGCTTGCGGCAAGTCGAGTCCGGTCACGAACGTGCGCATGGATTCGGCGGTGATGGCCTGGCCGCGCGTCAGTGCCTTCAACTGCTCGTAGGCGTCGGGCAGCCCGTACCGCCGCATGACGGTCTGTACGGCCTCGCCCAGCACCTCCCACGAGTTCTCCAGATCCGAGGCGATGCGTACGGGATCGACGTCGAGCTTGTCGAGTCCACGTCGAAGCGAATCCATGGCCAGCAGGAAGTGTCCAAAGCCGCTGCCCAGTGCGCGCAGCACGGTTGAATCGCTGAGGTCGCGCTGGAAGCGGGAGATGGGCAGCTTGGCGGAAAAATGGCCGAACAATGCATTGGCCAGACCGAAATTGCCCTCGGCGTTCTCGAAGTCGATGGGGTTGATCTTGTGCGGCATGGTGCTCGATCCGACTTCACCGTCGCGGAGCGCCTGCCGGAAATAGCCCAATGAGACATAGCCCCAGAGATCGCGACAAAGATCAATGCCGATGACCCCGCTGCGGCTCATTGCGTCGGCCAGCTCCGCAATCACATCGTGCGGCTCGATCTGGGTTGTGTACGCGACGAATTCGAGTCCCAGCGACTCGACGAAGCGCTCGGCGAACGCCGGCCAGTCGACTTCGGGCCACGCCACGACATGCGCGTTGTAGTTGCCGACGGCGCCGTTGATCTTGCCCGGCATGCGCAGGTTCGCGACGGTCGCGCGCTGGCGACGCAGCCGCGCGAGGACGTTGGCGAATTCCTTGCCAACCGTCGTCGGCGACGCGCTCTGGCCATGGGTTCGCGAGAGCATCGGCAGCTCGGCATGGCGATGCGCCCGCGAGCGGAGTTCATCGCACAGCCCGTCGATGGCAGGCAGCACCATGGAAACGACTGTCCTATGCAGGAGCAATGCGTACGCCAGGTTGTTGATGTCTTCCGACGTGCAGGCGAAATGCACGAAGCCGCGAGCGGCATGCAGCTCGGCGTCAGCCTCCATGTTTTCCCGCAGCCAATATTCCACGGCCTTGACGTCATGGTTGGTCGTGCGCTCGATGGCCTTGATGCGTTGCGCGTCCCCGATCGAGAAGTTTTCGAGCAGGCCCCGCAACCGGGCCTTCGCGGCATCGCTGAAGTCAGCGATTTCGGCCAGGTCCGGATCGGCGGCCAGCGCCAGCAGCCACTCGATCTCGACTTCCACGCGAGCGCGATTGAGGCCGAACTCAGACAGCAGGGGTCGCAGGGCGTCGAGCCTGGCGGCATAGCGCCCATCGAGTGGAGACAGGGCGAGCAGTGGATCCGTCATGTCCGACAGGGCTTGGAAAAGAGGCATGAAGTGTAACGCCGGGCCGCCGCTACCCCGTGCGCCGCTATAATCCGACGCCTTGTCAGGACGGGGGAAGCGGCATGGCGGAAAGCTATCGAGTCGAGCGCGACAGCATGGGTGAGATGCAGGTGCCCACCGACGCACTGTATGCGGCGCAGACCCAACGTGCGGTAGAGAACTTCCCCATCTCTGGTCTGCGAATGCCGCGCGCTTTCCTGCGTGCGCTGGGGCTCATCAAGGCCGCCGCCGCCAATGCCAATGCGGGGCTTGGTCATCTGGATCCCGCGATCGCAACCGCCATCGGCAAGGCCGCGGACGAGGTGGCGTCAGGTGTCCACGACGGCGAATTTCCGATCGACGTGTTCCAGACGGGGTCGGGTACGTCCAGCAACATGAATGCGAACGAGGTGATCGCAGCGCTCGCGAGTCGAGCGGGCACCGAGGTGCATCCGAATGATCACGTCAACATGGGGCAGAGCTCCAATGACGTCATTCCCACTGCGATCGGCGTCAGCGCGATGCTCTCGATCGAGGGCACGCTGGTGCCCGCGCTGCGCCATCTGGCGGCCACTCTGGCGCGACGCGAAAAGGAGCTGTCGGGCGTGGCCAAGACCGGCCGCACGCACCTCATGGACGCGATGCCCGTCACCTTCGGTCAGGAACTCGGTGGCTGGCGCGCCCAGATCGAAAGCGCGATCGCGCGCATCGGAGACTCTGCCGCTCGCCTGCGTCGACTGCCGCAGGGCGGCACCGCCGTCGGTACCGGAATCAATGCCGATCCGCAATTCGCTGTCCGCTTCTCGAAAGAGCTGACGAAACTGTCGTCGGTCGAATTCTCGCCTGCCGACAATCTGTTCGAGGGCATTTCGGCGCAGGACGCGGCCGTCGAGATGTCGGGCCAGCTCAATACCCTGGCCTGCAGCCTGATGAAGATCGCCAACGATCTGCGCTGGATGAATTCGGGTCCGCTGGCGGGTCTGGGGGAGATCGAACTGACTGCGCTCCAGCCCGGCTCATCCATCATGCCGGGCAAGGTCAATCCGGTTATTCCCGAAGCGACCTGCATGGTCTGCGCGCAGGTCATGGGCAACCACACCACGATCACGATTGCCGGTGCGAGTGGAAACTTCCAGCTCAACGTCATGCTGCCGGTGATCGCATACAACCTGTTGCAATCGATTGAGCTGCTGGCTGCCGTTTCCACGCAGCTGGCGGATCAGGCCATTTCCGGGTTCAAGGTGCGGGAAGACAACATCCGCCGGGCGCTGGATCGCAATCCGATCCTCGTGACTTCCCTCAATCCCGTAGTGGGATACGAGAAAGGCGCCGCGATGGCGAAGCAGGCCTACAAGGAAGGACGTCCGATCATGGACGTGGCGCGGGAGGTGACCGGCATGAGCGAGGCGGAACTGAAACCGTATCTCGATCCGCTTGAACTCACGCGCGGCGGTATCCACGGCAAACCGGGAGCGGGCGGGGGGTGAGGCGGAAAGCGTCGCGCCCCTAGCGCGACCCGCCGAACGCACGCACATGGATGTGCGGGCCGGGCGTCTGACGCAGGGACGCTTGCTCGCCGTAAACCGCCTTTTCCTTCTCCCCGTGGGAGAAGGTGGCGCGCAGCGCCGGATGAGGGTACTAGGCTAGTGCAATGTCTCAACACAGCAACTGCGTTGAATGTGTCGCATATCGGCCGATGTGAGCGGATTTTTCGATGCAGAACTTGCCGGAAGCAAAGTGCCAAAAGCTTTCGCCTTGCGGCGAGTCACTCTCTCTTGACCGCCAAGAGAAAGTGACCAAAGAGAAGGCGGCCCCGTGCTCGCGCCCCGGCGCCGTGCGTTGCACGACGCCGGGCACACGTCGAGCGCCCGGGCGCCGGCGATCGCTGCCCTGTGCGAGCTCCGAGCCTGCGGGCCTTTTCAGTCGCTCGCCGCCGCTCCCAGATGGGTGTGACGCAGCGTTTGCGCGGCACTGCCGCGCGCTGCCGCGAACGACCGCACAGGGATACGAACGGGCCGGATTGCTGGCGCAGGGATGCCTGCTTGCCTCAAATTCCATCGAAGCAGCAGTTTCGCGCTGAACTCACATGACGCGGGGCCGGGAACCCTCACCCCAACCCCTCTCCCGGTGGGAGAGGGGCTTGTATCTGCGGGCCGGGTTACCGCTGCAGGGACGCCTGCTTGCCTCAGGTCACATCGAAGCAGCAACTGTGATCTACCGGCGTGCTGGCATCCTGCTCCTACAAAAGTTCGGCGTTCGAAATGTGCGCTTGAACGCCTGGTTTCTAGTCGAGCATGTGCGCAGGTACGTTGCCGCCGTTGAGCGAGAGCTGGCGCAGGACTTCCTTGTGCAGCCAGATATTCATCTGCGCGGAGTCGTCCATCTTGTCGGCGGGGCAGCCCAGTTCCTTCGCGAGCTCCTTGCGCTCCGCGTAGCTGCTGTCCATGCCGAGCAGCTTCATCAGGTCGACGATCGAAGTCTTCCAGTTGAGTTTCTGGTCGTTCGCCTTTGCCATCGCCTCAAGCTTCGACATGACGTCGACTTCGCTGATCGGCGTGGGCGCGACTGCAGGCCGAGACGCCTGCGCAGTACTGCTGCCCCCTGACTGGACATCGCCGAACATCGGGCGATGGGGAACGCCACCCGAAGGCGCGGGCGTCTCGATCCGGCGCTTGCCGATTCCGAGTTTTTCGAAGATTTTGCCAAGAATGCTCATGTGTGACCCTGATCGAAGCGTGATTCGCTTCCGTCAGCACATTATCTGGCGCCGGGCGATGAACCTCAAATGAGTCACCAAGGCCGGCTTGCCGACATCCCGCGTAAAACGCAGAAGAATTCCCGCGTTCCTTCGCGGGAATTCCTGATGGAGATTTCGATCCAGTTGCGACTCGATCAGTTCTCGTCGCGCCAGCGGCGCAGGCGGATCGCGACCAGGATCATCACGATCCCGGCGACGGCCCCGATCCACATGCCCGGCGTGAGGAAGGGCGAATAGAGCGTCTTCAGGTTGAAGATTTGCTGCATCGCCTCGACGCCATCCTTGCCCAGCTGTTCGACCTGCATGGCGTCGGCAAAGGTCCCGGGAAAGACACTCAGAAGCGCGCGCGCCACGATGTTTTTCCAGTACCACAGTGAGCGCAGGTCGAACTGGTTCATGAGGTCGAGCCAGGAAACCAGAATGCCGCTGAAAACAGGGATCATGACCGCCCAGAGGAAGGGCTTGCTGCGCGCCCATGCGGAGCAGAGCAGCAGCCATCCGACGGTGGGCAGTGCCCAGACGGCATGCACGGGCAGGGAGGCGATCATCAGTCCAACCACCTTGAGCGGGGACGCCGGTCCCCAGAGCAGTGTCACCGGATTGCCGCCATGCACCAGCGTCACGATGCTGAGTGACAGCAGGAACACGAGCATGGTCGCCAGGCCGACGCCGAAGGCGAGCACCGGAGCCGTTCCGAGCGCGCTGGCGACCTTCGACCAGACCGTCTCGGCATCGGAGACCGGCAGCGACTTCCAGAACAGCACCGAACGATCCTTTCTATCGTCGTAGAGCGCACCCAGACAATAGAAGAACACGACGAATCCCAGCACAACCAGTGGCCATCCAGAGGCGAGCAACAGGCTGATGTCGATACCTCCAGCGAGTTCCTGTGCGTCTTCAGTGGTCATCTTTGCGCCGAGGCGACTGAGGTCGATACCGTTGACCATCACCTCACCGCCGATTCGGAGCTTGCCCGTCGCGACCGCCTTTTGTGCGGCCATCTCGCCCAGCACGAGTCCCATGAGCGTGACCAGGAAGAAGACACCCGCCGCGACCAGAGGAGCCCAGAAAAAGCCGCCCCGATGTTCCCAGAACTCGCGGCGCAGCAACACGGGAAAAGTCTTGGTGTTCATGCGTAGGTCCCTTTCATGGTGCCGACGAAGAGATCGGCGAGGCCAGGTGTGCGGGTTTCGCCGAGCGTGTCCAGCACGGCACGGTCGGCACCGTCGAACAGCATCACGACCTTGCCGAATGGCAGTTGGCGCTCGTCGATCGGGTTCAGGGCGCGCGCCGGTTCGAGCTTTTCGCCCGCCACCATGAGTTCCGTGAAGCGATTTCCGAGCAGTTCCATCTCGCTCTCGAGGGCGATCTTGCCGTCGCGGATGAACATGACATCGGTGAGGATGTGTTCGATCTCTTCCACCTGGTGCGTGGTGACCAGGATGGTCTTGTTCTCGTCGAAGTAGTCCTCGAGAAGACGCTGGTAGAACTGCTTGCGGTAGAGGATGTCGAGTCCGAGTGTCGGCTCGTCGAGCACCAGCAGGCGCGCGTCGATGGCCATCACGATGGCAAGGTGGAACTGCACGATCATGCCTTTGGACATCTCGCGCACGCGCATTTCCGGCTTCAGCTGGGTGTTGGCAATGAAGCGCTCGCAGCGTGCCCGATCAAAACGCGGATGCACGCCTGCCACGAACTCGATCGCTTCCCGCACCCTGATCCAGCGCGGCAGCACCGCCACGTCGGCGATGAAGCAGACGTGCTCCATCAACTCATCACGTTGCGTGCGCGGATCAAAGCCCAGCACGTCGAGCTGACCGTCGAAGGGGATCAGCCCCAGTACGGCCTTGAGCGCCGTGGTCTTGCCGGCACCGTTCGGACCGATCAGTCCGACGATCCGGCCGGGCGCGATTTCGAAGTCGACGTTGTCGAGCGCCGCCTTGCCGGGATAGCGCTTGCTCAGCCCGCGCGCGGAAATAGCCATTCCATTTGAGGTGCTCATGCCTTTTCTCCTTTTGCTGCGCGCGCTTCAAACAGCCGCTTGGGGTCGAGACCAAGGCGCTGGATGCGCTCGAGCAGCAACGGCCACTCCTCGTTCAAGAATCGCTCGCGTTCGCTGGCGAGCAGGTGTTCGTGGGCGCCTTCTGCGACGTACATTCCAACTCCCCTGCGCTTGTCGATGAGGTTTTCGTTCGCGAGCTCCTGGTATGCCTTGGAGACCGTGATCGGATTCAGCTGATAATCCGCAGCGACCTGGCGCACGGAGGGGAGCGCATCGCCCTCGGCGAGGACGCCATCGAGAATCATGGCCACCACCCGCTCCTTGAGCTGGCGATAGATCGGTGTGTTGTCATTCCACTGGACATTCATGGCTATCGGCTCTCGCGTACGTGGCCGGACGGGCCGAAGGCGTAGTAGGGGAGGCGCAGGCTGACGCGTGAAACGCGCGCGCCGGTCGCCTGTGCGGAGCGGAGGTGTGCCTTGGCCTCGTAAAGCGAAACCGGCACCAGCGCGGCGGCCAGGGCCTCGGCATCCGTGATCTCCTGAATGGAGTTCTGGATTTCCTGTTCGATCTCGAGCGCCGGCAGCAACAGTCCTCCATGATCGGGCTGTTGCGAGGCGCTCGCGATGCGGGCGCTGCGGTGGGCGAAGACATCGGTGTCGGGTGTGAACGAGAGATCAGGCGCGGCGGCCAGCGCCAACAGGACGAAGGTTGTGGCCAGCACGGCGAGAACGGAAACCCAGCTGTGCGCGTTGCGGTCCA
Organism: Lysobacterales bacterium; assembly: GCA_038330365.1. GTDB lineage: Bacteria > Pseudomonadota > Gammaproteobacteria > Xanthomonadales > Ahniellaceae > JBBQNY01. Next base: position 9,717 of record JBBQNY010000071.1, read on the forward strand.
TCTGAAACTCCTCGGTGAGTCGTTGGGCTAGTGTTGTAGCTAACTATAACACCAGTTCGGCACGAGTCAAGGGGCGGCGCAAGAAACTTTCCAATCGCCTTGGGAGGAAAGGTTGGACGCACGTTCTGAGGGGAAGGATCAGCACTCCAACGCAGTCCCCGTCGGGAAGGAATGGCACGTCAGGGAGATGCGCGTCCCGCCCAGGGGCAGATTCCGCCGTTTGCACCGGCGATGAATGGGCTCCGTTGAATCATTCAGGCAACGGGGAACAACCGGACCGGGACGGTGTCCCAAAGCGGCTGTTTGCCAAGCCGCACGGCTACCGCGAGAATGTGCGGCTGGCCCGGGCGGCCAACTCGCTTTTTGTTTCCATCACTCCACAGGAGTTTCGAATGAATCGCTTCATCCGCAATTCGCTGGCAGCCGCCGTGCTGTCCGGTGTCATCGTCGCGCCGAACGCCTTTGCGGTCGACAAGCTCACGACCGAGAAAGACAAGATCAGCTACATGGTCGGCATGGACGTGGGCAGCCGTCTGCGCTCGATCGAGTCCGACATCGACCTCGCCATCGTGCTGCAGGCACTGAACACCGTATACAAGGGCGATGCGCCCATGCTGCCTCCGGAAGAGGCTGCCAAGGTCGCCGAATCCTTCCAGAAGAAGAAGAGCGCCGAGATGGAAGGGAAAATGAAGGAGCTGGGTGCGAAGAACAAGGCCGAGGGTGAGAAGTTCCTGGCTGACAACAAGAGCAAGCCCGGTGTGAAGGTCACCGCGTCCGGCCTGCAGTACCAGGTCGTGAAGGAAGGCTCCGGCCCGAAGCCGAAGGCCACCGACAAGGTCAAGGTGCACTACACCGGCACCCTGATCGGCGGTCAGAAGTTCGACAGTTCGGTGGATCGTGGGCAGCCGCAGGAGTTCGTGCTGAACTCGGTGATTCCGGGCTGGACCGAAGGCGTGCAGATGATGTCTGTCGGCAGCAAATACAAGTTCTTCATTCCCTCGGCGCTCGCCTATGGCGACCGCGCGGGTCCGATTCCGCCCAACTCGACCCTGATCTTCGACGTCGAGCTGCTGGAAATCGTGAAGTAAGAGGCGACCTTCGGGTTTCCTGAAAACGGCCGCCGAACGCGGCCGTTTTCTTTTGTGCCAGCACTGGCAGGGGCAAGATCAGGATGCAGATAGCGATTTTCGGAACCGGCTATGTGGGGCTCGTCTCGGGCGCCTGCATGGCCGAGATGGGCAACACCGTCACCTGCATTGATACCGATGCCGGCAAGCTCGAACGCATCGCCCGTGGGGACATGCCGATATTCGAGCCCGGCCTGGACGCGCTCGTCACATCCAACCATGCGGCGGGTCGCTTGCGCTTCACCACGGATCCCGCGCAAGGAATCGACGGCGCCTCGATCGTGTTCGTTGCGGTGGGAACACCGCCCGACGAGGACGGCAGCGCGGACTTGAGTCACGTACTCGCGGTCGCGCGCACCATCGGTCAGACCGCCACGTCGGCTCTGGTGGTGGTGAACAAGTCCACCGTGCCGGTAGGTACAGCCGACCGCGTGCACGAGGCGATCGCGAGCGAGCTTGCGGTCCGTGGCGTGGAACTGGAGTTCGAAGTCGTGTCGAACCCCGAGTTTCTGAAGGAAGGCAATGCGGTCGAGGACTGCCTGCGCCCGGACCGCATCGTCATCGGCTGCAGCGGCGCGCGCGCACTTGCACTGCTCCGGCAGTTGTACGCGCCTTTCCAGCGCAATCATGAGCGCCTCGTGATCATGGATGTTCGTTCCGCCGAGCTCACCAAGTACGCCGCCAACGCGATGCTGGCGACCAAGATCAGCTTCATGAACGAGATCGCCAATATCGCCGAGCGCGTGGGTGCCGACGTGGAGATGGTGCGGCAGGGAATTGGCTCGGATCAGCGCATCGGATACCACTTCATCTATCCCGGCATCGGCTATGGCGGCTCCTGTTTCCCCAAGGACGTCAAGGCGCTGGCACGAACTGCGCAGCAGCACGGCTACACGCCGCGCATCCTGGACGCGGTCGAAGCGGTCAATGAGGCTCAGAAATTGCGACTGTTCGCCTCGATGGAGCACTTCTTTGGTGAGCGCTTGCGGGGACGCACGCTGGCCCTCTGGGGTCTTTCGTTCAAGCCCAACACCGATGACATGCGCGAAGCGCCCGCGTTGTCGCTGCTTGCACAGTTGTGGCAGGCCGGAATCACGGTGCGCGCCTTCGATCCCGTGGCCCAGCACGAGGCGCAGCGTCTTTTTGGTGATCGTGATGATCTGGTTCTGTGCGCAACGCCCGAGGACGCACTCGAGGGCGCTGATGCGCTTGCCGTGATCACCGAATGGAAGGAGTTCCGCAGTCCCGACTTCGCGCGTGTAAAGGCGTGCATCGGAGACGGCGCCCTGTTCGATGGTCGCAATCTGTACGACCCGGACACCGTGGAGGCGGCTGGTCTTGCCTACTACGGAATCGGGCGCGGTCGATCGGTACAGCGGAAGCGAGCCGGGGAGCTTGCGCCGGTGCGGTCGCGATGAGTGAGGATGCCGTGCGTCTGGAGCGCCTCGAAACACAATGCGCGTTCCAGGAGGACCTGCTGGCCGCACTCGATCGCGTTCTCGCCGAGCATTCGCGCAGGCTCGCGGCCATGGAGCAGGAAATGGCAGGCATGCGCGCCGGTCTCGCCGGTCTGCGCGAGGGCGACAGCGCAGCTGCGGTGGATGAGCCACCACCGCCGCACTACTGAAAACTCTCTGATCCGTACTACGGGGGAGTCAGCACTTTGACTGCGTGCGGGTCGCAGCAGGTTCGGCAGAATGGACAGGAGTCGCCCCGGAATTGCGCGGGTGGGTGTGCGCCCGGCGTTCGGTTGGTCGCCGTCGTGACAATGCGGGAGAATCCGGTTTCGGGATTCAACTTGGATGAGAGGTTCCCTGGATGAGCAATTCGTTGCGCGATCAATTGCTGGGCCTCGGTTTTGCAGCCAAGGCCCCGGCGGCTCCGTCGCCGGGCAGCAGGCCCGGGCGTTCTGAAAGACAGTCGGGGAGGCCCGCGGTGTCCGATGCAGCGTCGGGCAAGGACGCGTCACGCCGCAGGAACCGTGAGGCGGGAGCGGATCCCTCGCGTCCCAAATCGCGACGCAATAACTCACGCCCTTCCACACCAGCCAATTCCCGCACCGACCGCGCAGAGATGGACCTGGGGAAAGCTTACGCCCTGCGTGCCCGCGTTGAGAAGGAAGAACGGATGGCCGAAGAACGCGAACGGCAGGCCGCGGCTCAGCGCAAGCGTGAAGCAAAGGCCGAGGTGACAAGACTGCTGGTGGATCAGGTCCGCAACGACGAAGCGGCCGATATCCCGCGGCACTTCGAGTACGGGGGCCGCATCCGCCGCGTCCACGTAACGGCGGCGCAACTGCGTGCCTTGAATGCCGGAGCACTTGGCGTGGTGCAGTCCGATGGGCGTTACCTGCTGGTGGACGCACCGGTGGTGGAAAAGATCCGGGCGCTGTTGCCGGCTGTGATCGCGCTCATGGTCGACCCTGCGGTATTGGCGCAAGATGGCAGCCAGGATCCGCGATTCGAAGTGCCGGACGATCTGGTCTGGTAGCGGATCCTTTGGAGGATCGCTCCATGACTGCGTTCCGCTTTGGAGTTGTATTCGCCACGGCAGTTGCGATGTGGGCGGCGGCGCCCGCACGCAGCGAACCGCTGCCGCGCTTTCCTCCCGCCGCCGTCTGGAATACCGACGTCAGCAATGCGGCGCTACACCCGCAGTCGACGGCCATGATTGCGACGCTCGCGGGTCTGGGCGGCTTCGGCAACGCCCGCATGCAGATCGACTTTTCCAACCATGTCGTGCGTGCCGCGGCGAACGCACCGATCCGTCAGATTATCGCGCGACCGGGTTACTACGCTCCGGATTGCGATTTGCCCGCCAGCATGCCGGTGCCGGCGAACTCGGCCATTGAAGGTCAGGCGGGGCTTTCGTGCCCAGCCGGTGACGACTGTCATCTGCTGGTGGTGCAGGGCAATCGGCTGTACGAGGCGTACCAGGCCAACGCGAGCGGACCGACTGGGCTGCAGTCCCTGTGCCTGGTCGTGTGGGAGCTTGATCGCGTGTACCCGTCCGATGGGCGTGGTGAGCATTGCACCAGCGCGGATGCGGCGGGATTTCCCATCGCAGCCTTGTTGTTCAACGCCGACGAAGTGTTTGCGGCCATCGGCTCCGGCGGCGATCTCGGTCATGCGATCCGCTTCATCCTGCCGAATGCGCGTATGGCGAGTGAGCCAGGCAACGGTGGCGTCAGCGGCCGTCTGTACGTGCGTCCTGCCACCCACGCCGGCGGTCCGAGTGGCCCCACGGCGTCCGTTCCCTACGGCGCACGGCTGCGGCTCCGTGCGGACTTCCCGTTGACGGGATACACGCCGGGCGCGCAGACAATCCTGAGAACGCTCAAACGCTACGGCATGCTGCTCGCGGACGGCGGCACGGTCGCGCTTACGGCCGAGAGCGATCTTTACACCGACCACACCTGGAGCAG
>JBBQNY010000072.1:0-14061 GCA_038330365.1 Lysobacterales bacterium
CGACTCGGCCATCCAGTTCATGGGGAATTTCGGGCGGCACCCTTGAAAACCGTGACGCGGAAACTTGCGCTCGGCGCCGAAAAGTCTTCAACTGGCGTGATCGGCCGTAAGTCGCGGACCGGTTTCCGGGGAAACTTTTCATGAATTCAATGAAATTGCGCCTGTTCGCCAGCGCGTGTCTGCTTGTGCTCTTCGCCACCGTTCTGCATGCGCAGGTCAGCGGAGGACCGATCCCGCTGATTCAGCAGTCGCTCGGCGTCGACCCGCGCGTCGATTACCCGAGCCTCGTCAAGTTCGGCTTGTGGGACGACCGAAATTATCAGGTCCGACTTGAGGATCTGGCGGAACTGCCGCCGAATGATCAGTTCCTGGCAGAGGTGCCAGTCTGGTTCAAGATCCTGAAGCGCAGGGAGATGCGTGCAGAAGGCTTCCCGCTACAGGACATCTACCCGCGCGAGCTGGACAAGGAGTTCGAGGTCCGCTTCGGTGGGCCCATCGTCAATGGCGTGCTGCAACGCACTGGCCTCGGCATCTACCGTCACCCGGATCCTGCGAACCCGCCGCCGCCGCTGCTCCTCGCCACCGATCCCCTGCCCCATGCAGTGCCTGTCAACGGGGAAGGTCCTTTCGAAGGCACGCTCAGCAACAACGAAACCAGCATCGAGTTTCACCCCACAGATCCGCAGCGCGTCATCGCCGGCTCCAACGGTTCGGGCGGCCAGCGCATGAGCTATTCGAGCGACGGCGGCGTCACCTGGATGAGCGGGGGCGTGCTGCCGAGTTCGTGCTGCGATCCCGCCATGGACTGGTCGCCAGACGGCAGCGTGGCCTACGCGGCCACGCTCGGCAACGCCACGGGCGGCGCGGGTGGTTTCCGCACAGAGATCTATTCCTCCACCAACAATGGCCAGACCTGGTCGAGCCCGGTGAACGTATCCACCGCCAGTTCCGACAAGGAGTTCATCCATGTCGACCGGTCCCCGACATCGCCCTATTTCGGCCGCGTGTACGCAACCTGGCACCAGGGCAATGTCATGTCCTTTGCGCGCTCCAACAGCGCTGCCGGGCAGCCGCTGACCTTCGCGCCCACGATCACCTTCCCGGCGGAAGAGCGCGGCATCGGCAGCGACATCACCACCGATGCCCAGGGCAACATCTACTACGCGTGGCCAAGCGTGACCGACAACTCGACAGAGGTCAGGGTGCTGGTGTCCACCGACGGCGGAGTGACTTTCCGGCCGAGCGTGTCGGCGTACAACCTGCACGGAGACTTCGACTTCCCCATTCCGTCCATGGAGAGCCGTCGCGCTTTCATCTACGTCGCGGCGGACGCCGACCAGAGCATGGGACCTTTCAATGGGCGCGTGTACTTGACGTTCACCGACAAGCACCCTTCAAGTCCGCCAGGAGCCGGCGGCAGCGCCGCGCTGAATCACGGCTGGGTGCAGGTCGTGTACTCCGATGACCAGGGCGCCACCTGGCAGACCGCCGCCACGCCGCACGCAGTGAGCGACGTCGCGACGGTGGACCGCTACCACCCGTGGATCGACGTGGACGCGCAAGGCGCCGTGCACGTCGGCTTCTACGACACGCGCCACTCGACCAGCCGCACCGGAGTGGATTGGTACTACACCCTTTCCACTGACGGGGGCGCGACCTGGATCGAAGAGACACGCGTTTCCGCGCTGACCTCGCAGAACATCACCAACGGCCAGGAATGGGGCGACTACAACGGCCTGTCCGTTTCCGTTGGCGGCAGTGGTGCCACGGTTGGAATGACCTGGACGGACAATCGCATTCCGCCGCCGGGCCCCAATCCGTTGCAGCGTTCTTTTGCCGGACGGGTGCTCAACATCGCCTCGGGGCCGACCTTCGTGCTCAGCGCTGCCGGTTCGCTGACGCAGTCGGTCTGCACATTGTTGCCCGGTCCGGCCGCCGGAACCCTGTTCGCGAACTCATTCGAATTTGCGGGAGTTGTGCTCACCCCGATCACCTTGAACGTCAATGCGTTCAACGGCTTCAATTCACAGGTGGACTTCAGCTTCGAGCCGGCGCTGCCGGCTGGCATCGAGGGTAGCTTCGCTCCTCCGAGTGTGACTCCGCCGGGCAGCACCGTCGCGACGCTTGGCGTCCTGCCTTCGGCCGCGCCGGGCAGCTACACCATCAACCTGCAAGCCGAGGGTGGTTCCGTGGTGCGGCAGACGCCACTGACATTGAACGTAGTCACGGACACTCCGGATCCGCCCGAGCTCAGCTCGCCAGCAGACAATGCCACCGGTGTGTCGGCGAGCCCGACCTTGAGCTGGACGGTGGATCAGAGTGAGTCAAGCGTCGTTGAGGTATCGACCAGCGAAGACTTCTCGAACATTGTCTTCAGTGCCACCGTTCCGGGTGGCGGCACTTCGGTGCAGGTCACGCCGGCGCTCGCGTCCAGCACCCAGCACTACTGGCGGGTGCGCTCGTCCAACACCTGCGGCGCCGGCGTCAACTCCGAGATCTTCACCTTTCGGACGGCGGCCGCAGCAGGCGACTGCGATGACGGGGTGACTCCGAACATTGTCTTCTTCGACGACATCGAGAACGGCACCAACGGCTGGACGACTTCGAGCGGGAACGGAACTCCGCAGGTGTGGGCACGCAGCACGGCGCGGCCATTCAGTCCCGCGAACGCCTGGCTCGCAGTCGATGTCATCTCTGCCTCCGATCAGCGACTGGTTTCGCCGCCGATAACGTTGCCTACGGGGCAAGGTCCTTTGACGCTTTCGTTCCAGCAGGACCGGGAACTCGAGCCTCGCTCGCAGGGCGGATGCTGGGATGGCGGCTTCGTCGAAGTGTCCGACGACGATGGCGCGACCTGGACCCAGGTGACGCCGGCGCAGGTCTTGCTGACGCCCTACACCGGCACGCTCGCAGCCGGACCTGCCAGCGGCGCACAGGCCTGGTGCGGCATCGTCCCGTACACCCGCACCGTGGTTGACCTCAACGACTACGCCGGCGAGACGGTGCGTGTGCGCTTCCGCGTTTCCACTGACACCTCCATCGGCAATGTGCCAGACGGCTGGTACATCGACGACGTGCGGGTCCAGGGTTGCCCCGGGACCTGAACGACCGCAACCGCGTACACCGGGAGGGGCCTTCGGGCCCCTCTTCTTTCGGGCGAAACACTTTCGCGATGCCCTCGCGCGCAATTGCACGCGGACGGGACCGAGACGGCGAAACCGGCCAGCGGAAACTGATTGGCCGCCAGTCGACAGCGCCAACGTTGCGGCGCTCCTGGCGTCGAGGTCCGCGTCCGGAGCAACGGGCGAGCGTGACCTTCGACACCCGCGCGCGGTGCGGGAGTGACGTACATTGCTCCAGTCTGGTCGCCCGCGCGCCTGCTTCATCTCCGCGATGGCCGATCTCGACCCGCCCGGACCTCGTCCCGGTGTCCTCGATCCCGAACTTATCTGACGCCCTTACGGGCAGGAGTCCAGTGTGAATCCATCATTGCCCCGCAATCTTCTTCTGGCCGTGGCCATCGCCGCGGCACTCGCTGCCTGCAAGCGCGAAGCTGCGTCCACTGAGGCGGCTCCGCCTCCGGCCAAGGCCGAGGCGCCCGCGTTCGCGCTCGATGAATCGAATTTGCCGCCCGTCAACCGCTTCGCCATGACCGACCTGGACGCCAGCAAGAGCGCCTGCACCGACTTCGGTGGCTACGTCAACGGCAAATGGCTCGATTCCAACCCGATCCCGGGCGACCGCACTTCGTGGGGCGCATTCGAGATGCTCGGCGAGCGTTCGATCGCAGTGCAGCGCCAGCTTGCGGAGCATGCTGCCGCGGCAGCTGACGCGACCGGCGTCGAGAAGATCGTCGGCGACATCTGGGCCACGGGCATGGACGAGGCCGCAATCAACGCGCAGGGCATCAAGCCCATCGCATCGCGCCTGAGCGAGATCGACGCACTGACCGACGGCGCCAGCGTCGCGGAACTCATCCGCCGCACGGCCGCAACCGGTCAGAACGTTCTCTTCGGATTCGGACCGAGCCCCGACTTCAAGAACTCGGAAGTCAACATCGCTTACGCCAGCCAGGCGGGTCTCGGTCTGCCGGACCGCAGTTATTACTTCGATGCCGACAAGAAGGACAAGCTGGAGGCTTACCGCGCACACGTTGGCAAGGTGCTTGAGCTGTCGGGTTGGCCCGCCGCCGAGGCGAAAGCCGCGGCAGATCGCGTGGTGGCGTTCGAGACCCGGCTCGCGAAGGTGTCGAAGTCCTCCGAGGAACTCTCGCGCGACGTTTCCCTTTTCTACAACCCGGTTTCGATCGCAGATGCGGATGCGATGACACCGAACTTCCCGTGGACTCGATTCTTCGAGTCGCAGGACGTGGCCGTGCCAACGATGTTCTCGCTCGCCATTCCGGACTTCCACAAGGAAGTCGACAGCATGATCGCCAGCGTGCCGGTGGAGGACTGGAAGTCATACCTCCGCTTCCATGCCGTCGACGGGGCTTCGCCGTTCCTGTCGGAGGCCTTTGTTGACGAGAATTTCGACTTCTACCGCCGTGCCATGCGCGGCCAGAAAGAGAACAAGCCGCGCTGGAAGCGCGTGCTCGACACCGTCGAGGGACTCAGCGGTGAGGCGCTCGGCCAGATGTACGTCAAGGTGGCGTTCACTCCGGAGTCCAAGTCGCGCATGGAAACACTCGTGCAGAACCTGCGCGACGCGCTCAAGGCGCGCCTCGAGAACCTCGACTGGATGAGCCCGGAAACCAAGGAAAAGGCGATGGCGAAGTGGGCCAGCTTCACGCCCAAGATCGGCTATCCCGACAAGTGGCGTTCATGGGACGGATTCAAGACTTCCCGCGACAGCTACGTCGGCAATGTCATCGACGCGATCGCTTTCAACTATCGCTATGAGCTCGACAAGATCGGCAAGCCTGTGGACAAGACCGAATGGGGCATGAGCCCGCAGACTGTCAACGCCTACTACAACCCGCAGCAGAACGAGATCGTGTTCCCGGCCGCGATCCTGCAGCCCCCGTTCTTTGATCCGAAGGCGGACGACGCGGTCAACTACGGCGGCATCGGCGCGGTCATCGGTCACGAGATGATCCACGGCTACGACGACCAGGGCAGCCGCTTTGGACCGACCGGCAACTTCGAGGTGTGGTGGAGCGACGCCGACGCCAAGAGCTTCTCGGGCCGGACAGACCAGCTCGTCAACCAGTTCAATGGTTACGAGGCGTCGCCCGGGCTCAAGGTCAACGGCAATCTCACACTCGGCGAGAACATCGCCGATCTGGGCGGTCTCGCAGTCGCCTACGACGCCATGCAGCGTGCCACGGGCGACAGTCCCGACCCGATGATCGACGGCATGACACGCGAACAGCGCCTGTTCCTCAACTGGGGCACGGTGTGGCGCCGCAACTTCACGCCCGACGAGCTGAAGGTGCGCATTGCAACCGACCCGCACGCTCCGGCGAACTTCCGCGCCATCGGTGCGCCGTCGAACCTGCCCGCCTTCGCCCAGGCATTCGACTGCAAGGCCGGCCATCCAATGGTTCGGGCTGACGCCCAGCGTGTGGTGATCTGGTAAGGCTCCTGCCTTGACCCTGGCAGCGCTGGCGGTCCGCCGTCAGCGCTGCGCGGGGCCGCCGCCCGGCGGCGAGCGTGGTGGCGATCTGCGCCACCAGAGCAACAACGCGATTCCGGTCAGCGCGCCACCGAGGTGCGCGAAGTGCGCAACGCCCGTCGCCACGCGACCGATGCCGAGCAGCAGGTCCGCCCCGATGAACAGCGCCACCAGCAACCAGGCGGGCATGGGTATCGGTGGAAAAACCAGCATCATCCTGGCCCGCGGGTAGTAGATCGCGAATGCCAGCAGCACTCCGTAAATCCCACCCGATGCCCCCACGGCCGGTGCCGGCAGCTGCCCCGGTGACGGCGCTGGAAGCGTGAGCAGATACAGCACCGCCGCCCCGACCACGCAGGCAGTGAAAAACATCAGGTAGCGCTGCGGTCCGAGCCGCGTTTCGACCGCACCGCCGAAGCTCCAGAGCGCGATGCCGTTGAACAACAGATGCATCCAGCCGCCGTGCAGAAACGCATAGGTCACCAGTTGCCAGGGCTTGAAGCCGAGGGCCTGTGCGTCGCCGCCGATTGATACCACCTGGTCGAGACCCGGCGGCCACAGCGCGAAGTTCACAAAGATTACGTCGCCCAGCCACTGCTGCAGCATGAATCCAGCTGCCATGGCGATGAGGATGGCGCGCGTGATCGGGGTCAACGGTGGCATGCGGGGTTCCTTGTCGATGGGGACGGTGATCTGCGCGCGGACGAAGGCCGCTGGGGTCGCACTTTGGGCGCACCAATCGGATCCGGATTCCAGATCTCGGCGTCCATGTCATCCCGCAGCGGCGCGCGAATCGGCTGCACGCGACCGGTGTTGTCGGGATGCACGCCCTCGGAGGCCAGTCGCTGCCATTGCAACCGGAACCCATCCGATCCGTTGGCAAAGGCGCTGCGCCCATCGGCACGCAGGATGCGGTGCCAGGGCAGCGCCTTGTCACCCGTGCGCAGCACGAAGCCTACCAGTCGTGCTCGACCAGGTGCACCCGCGCGCAGCGCGATCTCGCCATAGCTTGCGGTGCGGCCGGCAGGAATCGCGCAGATGGCCGCTTCGATGCACGCATGCAGCGCCTCGCGATCAACGCCCATCGCACTTCCGGGTCAGTCTCGATCCGGTCCCCGAGCGCAACGAAGTTGCGAACGCTTCAACTCCAGCACCGGGCAGGACGACTTCGTTCTGATCCATGTTCGCCACCAGGGGTCTTCTGGGCATCATGCCGCTCACGTGGCATTGTTCCGAGGGGCCCTAGCATAGGGGCTCGAGTCTGAAGGGGTTTGCCATGCAAAGTTTCGAGGATCTGCGTGCACTGATTGGCGGCAATGCGGCCATCGTCGCCAGTGATCCCTACCTCATTGCGCTCGACATCGCCTTGTCCAACGGCCGACGCCAGGGCGTGTTCCTGGCGGATCTCGAACGCGAGGACGGCAGCCGGCTGCTCAGGATCTCATCGCCGGTGGCGCCGCTCGACGCGCTTGACGCCCTGCGTTGCCTGCGATTCAACTGGGCGCAGCGGGTGGGGTTCCTGGCGGCTGGTGAGCTCGATGGCCGCGACTACCTGCACGTCTGCGAGAACCGGGCGTATCCGGGATTGCCGGACGAGGATGTCGACGGGCTGCTGACGGAAATCGCCGATCTCGCAGACCGGCTCGAGAGTCTGATATCGGAAGGCAAGGACCACGCCTGACCGTCGGCGACACAATCACCAGCCTGCGCCGGATCAGCCGATCACCGCAATCATGTTCCATGCCTGCCCGATACGCACCAGGGTATAGGCGAGCACAGCGGTCAGCGGGATAGTCAGGATCCACGCCCAGACCATGCGCTCAACCACGGTCCAGCGGATCGAGCTGAAGCGTTTCGCCGAACCAACGCCCATGATCGCCGCGCTGATGTTGTGGGTCGTCGACACCGGAATGCCGAGATGCGAGGCAGCGGAGATCACGGCCGCAGACGCGGTTTCCGCCGCGAAGCCATTGATCGGATGCAGCTTGACCAGCTTGTGACCCAGCGTGCGGATGATCCGCCAGCCCCCCGCGGCCGTGCCAGCGGCCATGGTCATGGCACAGGCCAGCTTGATCCAGAGATCGATTTCGCCTTCGCTGACGGCAGCCGGGGAAGGCTGCAGGAACGACAGGAACACCGGCAGTGAATCGAGCGCGCCTGTGGCCGACGCGGAGACCAGGGTCAATGCAATGATGCCCATCGTCTTCTGGGCGTCGTTTTGCCCGTGTGCGAAACCCATCCACGCCGCGGAAAAGATCTGTGCCTTGCCGAACAGCGCGTTGACCCATCGCGGTCGTGAAATGCGCGCGATCCAGCCACCGCTGCGGTTCATCGAGGCGATGACGAAGAACAGAAGTCCCATTAACCCGAAGCCAAGGATGAAACCGGCGGTAGGCGAGGTCACCATCGGGATGAGCACTTTCCACAACAGCCCACCGCCCTTCCACCACGGGTCGGCCGGATTCGACCAGATGATCACGTGCCAGTTGTCGCTGCCGCCCGCGAGTGCGGCTCCGCACAGCCCACCGATCAACGCGTGGCTGGAGCTTGAAGGCAGCCCCATGTACCAGGTGACGAGATTCCAGACGATGCCGCCCAGCAGCGCGCAGACGATGATCTCGGCGCCCACCTGAAGCACACCAGCGTCGATCAGCCCTGAAGAGATGGTTTTCGCGACGGCCGTGCCGGCCAGCGCTCCCAGGAGGTTCATGCCCGCAGCCATCAGTACCGCCTGACCGGGGGAGAGAACCTTGGTCGCCACCACCGTGGCGATCGAGTTTGCGGTGTCGTGGAAGCCGTTGATGTACTCGAACGTGAGCGCGATCAGGACGACCAGGACGATGAAGGAGAGCGCCATGCGCAACGCCCCTCAGGTGTTCTTGAGCACGATCGTGTACACCGTATTGCCGACATCCCGGCACCGATCGATGGCCTTCTCGATGATCTCGAACAGGTCTTTGCGCGCGAAGTACTGGCGCAGGTCCGGCGTCTCGTAGAGATCGCGGTAGAGCTCAACGATCATGCGGTCCGCTTCGTTCTCGATCTGCTGCAGCCGATCGTTCATCGGCTTCATCGTCTCCATGCTGACGTTGTGCCGGAGCTGCGAGACCATCTGCACGATGACCTCACAGGCCTTCTCGAGCATCGCGGCGCGCGACACGAAGTCGACTTCCTCGCCGAGCATGTGAGTCACCAGGGCATAACGCTCGGCGAATTTCTCCACGGTCTTGGGAATCTTGTAGAGACTTGCCGCGAGCGCCTCGATGTCTTCCCGATCGAGCGCGGTGACGAAGGTATCCACCAGCTCCTGGCTGATCTTGCGGGAAATCTCCTTCTCGCGCTGTCGCGCCAGGCGAAAATCCTCGAGCGAAAGATCCTTGCCGCGGGAGCGCAGCATCGCGCTGAGCGCCTGGGTGGACTGGTGGGCGGCTTTCGCACTCGCCTCCAGCAGTCCGTAGAACTTGTCGCCCTTGCCGAACATGGTCTGAAGCGAAAACATGGCGCATCTCCCAGCAGGGGTTGGTTCGGCGAGCCGCGGAGGGAGTATCGGCGCCGGGGACTGACCGCGCGGCGCCGTTCCCGAGCGGCAGAATATTGCAGATTCGTGGCGGCAGGTGAAACGGTGCGCCGCGCGGTCCCGCGGATTACGCCCGGACTGCCCGGAGCGGTGCAATGCGGCTCGCCTGCGCCGATCGTCCCGTCTGGGTGCCGACCTCTGGACAGCGCATTGCCAACGCTGTGATAACCTCGGATTTCTCTCGCAACCGCCCAATCTGCTTGATATTCGAGGTCACCACGGAGCTGCCTCCTGCTCCCATCGCGGTTAGACCGCCCCCCGGGTGTCCTCGCGAGCGTAGGCCAGCCTTCATGTGTGTGCAGCGATGATGTGTCCCGCGCATGCCCATTGAAATTCTCGTTGTATTCCTGCTGATCATCCTCAACGGCTTCTTCGCACTGTCGGAGATGGCCGTGATGACCTCGCGCAAGAGCCGTCTGCGGCAGAAGGCGCTGACGGACCGGCGTGCGCAGACCGCACTGGAGTTGGCGGAATCACCCGACCGTTTCCTCTCGGCGGTGCAGGTCTGGATCTCGCTGCTGGGAATACTGACCGGCTATTTCGGCGGAGCGTCGCTGGCGCCGGTCCTGAGTGACCTGCTCAAGCGGCAACCCCTGCTGGCGGAATATGCGGAAGGTATCGGTGTCACGGCAAGCGTCGGACTGATCCTCGTCGTCTCCGTGGTTCTGGGCGAACTGGTGCCCAAGCGGCTGGCGACACTGAGACCCGAACGTGTCGCGATGCGCGTGGCCGCGCCGATGCGCGTGCTTTCCAGTGTCGCCAAACCGGCCGTGATCTTCCTGTCCTGGGCGACCGGAATGCTCATGCGGCTGTTGGGCGCGCATCGTCTGGTGTCGGGCAAGATTTCCGAGGAGGAAATCAAGCTGCTGGTCGCGGAAAGCCACGAGCAGGGTGTGATCGACGACGACGAACGCAAGATGGTGAACCGGGTACTCACGCTGGGTGACCGCAGCGTCGACAGCCTCATGCGGCCACGCAACCGCATCACCTGGCTCGATATTGAATCGAGCTGGGAAGAAAATCTTGCACTGATGCGTGCGGAACCGCACTCGCGCTTTCCCCTCTGTCGAGGCAACGAGCAGGACGTGATCGGCATCATCGACGTCAAGAGTCTGGTGGGCGTCACCGGCGTTCCCGATCTGGAACGCATGGCTCGACCCGCGCTCTTCGTTCCGGACACGGCGCCCGCGTTGCGTCTGGTTGAACGCTTTCGCGATGTCGATGCCTCGCTGGCGCTGGTGGTGGACGAATACGGCGACATCCAGGGCCTGGTGACCCTCAGCGACGTATTCGCGGCTGTGGTGGGGCGCCTGGCGACGCAGTCCGAGACTGAGGACGATGCCGTCGTGCGTCGTGCCGATGGCAGCTGGCTGGTCGACGCGAGCCTCGGAACTGACGACCTGCGCGAACTGCTGGGCGTGGGTGAGTTGCCGCTCGAGGCCGAGCACGAATTCCGTACCACCGCTGGCATGCTGATGACTCGCTTCGGTCGCATCCCCAAGGTGGGCGAGCAATTCGAGTGGAGCGGATATCGCTTCGAGGTCGTCGATCTCGACGGCGCGCGCATCGACAAGGTGCTGATCACCCCGCTCGATACCGCCATGGACCAGATCGGCGCATGACCGATCCGGAGCACGCCCGAACCCGTATCTCCGATTTGCTGATGGAGTTGTCCGACGAGTCCCGGGGCTCACTCTTCCTTCGCCTGGGCAAGATTCTGGACAAGGTGGCGGAACGTGGATTCGGCCTCATGCTGCTGCTGCTGGCGCTGCCCAACTTCATTCCGGTTCCCATTGGCATCGGCGCCGTCACGGGGGCGGGAGCCTGCCTCTGCGGCATCCAGCTGCTGTTCGGTCGCGAACGTCCCTGGTTGCCCCGCCGCCTGCGTTCGACTCGACTGCGGCGATCCACGTTCCAGTCGATGCTGAAGGTTGCCGGCAAGCTTTTGCGTGGCATGGAAAAACTCTCGAAGCCGCGTCTGGTTTTTTTTGTGGGCGACATCGGGCTGCGGATAACTGGGCTGCTGCTGATCGGTCTCGGTGTCGCGCTGGCGCTCCCGATTCCCTTCACCAACTACCCGTTCGGAGCATTGCTGCTGCTGCTTTCCATCGCGCTGATGGAGCGCGACGGTGCACTCACGGTCATCAGCTGGGTCCTGATGGCTCTGGCTATCGGCGCCTCGGCTGGCCTTTCCGGCGCTGCGTTCACGATGATTCGAGGCTGGATGGGCTGACCTGCTGCCTGACCTGCGTTCGGCACCCGCAGCCGGAGCAGTACCACTCGCCAGATCAGCTCGGTCGCTGGCGCGTGGCGCCGGAGGGGCCCGCTCCCAGGTGCAGCAGCAGATCCTTGTTGCTCATGGGATAGCCCAACCAGAAGCCCTGCACCATCTCGCAACCCAGTTCCATCAACGCCTGCATCTGCTCGGGCGCCTCGACGCCTTCGGCGACGCAGCGGATGCCGAGCGAGCGTGTCAGCGCGATAATTGCGCCGGCCAGCGCCCGGTCGCTCCGGCTGTGCAGGAGCTCCTGGATGAAACTCCGGTCGATCTTGACGCCTTCCACGGTGAGCGTGCGCAGATGCGCCAGCCCTGAAAAACCGGTGCCGAAATCGTCGAGCCACAGCGGGACGCCAATGCGTGCCAGTGCCGCCAGTGTGGCCTGTGACTCGGCATCGTTGCCCAGCAGCGCGCTTTCGGTGAGTTCGATGTGCACGCGCTCGGCGTCCAGTCCGAATTCCTCGAGCGCATCGGAAACGCGGCTCGGCAGACTGCGCTGCTTGAGCTGACGCACCGAGAAATTCACCGAAACGAACGGCGCGTGACCACCGGCTCGAACCGGCCACGTGCAGTTGTCGCGACAGGCACGCCGCAGCGCGTATTCGCCCAACTGCTCGATCAGTCCAAACTCTTCAGCCACCGCGACAAACACCGCGGGTGGAATAGGTCCGCGTGTCGGATGCTCCCAGCGCATCAGACCTTCGGCGCCCACCACTTCCGAAGTACGCAGGTCGACGATGGGCTGGTAGTGCATGTCCAGGCCATCGCCCAGTAGTGCGCGACGCAGATCCTGTTCCAGGCCCAGTCTGTCCTCTGCCTGCTGCAGCATGTGGCGGTTGAAGAAGCGATGGCCGTTCTTGCCATGCATCTTCGCCTGGTACATGGCCACGTCGGCATTGCGCAACAAGCTCTGGGCGTCGCCCGCATCATCCGGGTACAACGCGATGCCGATACTGACGTTCAGCACGACCGGACGCACTTCGGTGGCCAACGGCAGCCGCAGCAGATCCAGTGTCAGCTGCGCCATGCGGCGCGCACGCTCGCGCACATCGCGCCCGATCAGCAGCACCACAAACTCGTCGCCGCCGAAGCGCGCCGCCAGCTCCTCGTCGACTTCCGTCGCTCCCAGATCCTCGATGCGGGTGTCGTCGCGCGCACGCACAATGCGCTCGGCAACCTGGATCAGCACACGATCACCCGACTCGTGTCCCAGGGTGTCGTTGATGCGCTTGAAATCATCCAGATCGATGAACAGCAGCGCCGCGCGCATTGAGCCGGTGCGGGCGCTCTCGAGGATCGCCGGCAACGATTCGCGCAGGGCCAGTCGATTGCCGAGGCCGGTCAGTGAATCGGTGTAGGCGAGCGCGCGGATCTGGCGGTGGTGATCTCCGAGACTGCTGCTCATGCGGGTAAAAGCGCGCTGCAGATCGCCGATCTCGTCGGAGCGCTGGTCTTCGATTTTTGCGTCGAACCGTCCTTCCTCCAGTTCACCCGCATGCGCGGCCAGATCCCGGAGCGGGCGGACGACCGCACGCAACGCAAGGTAGGTGACAAGGCCCGACAACCCGAGCAGGGCGATCAGGGGCGCGGCGAGAAACCGCAACGTGTTTCGATCGAGCTGCCTCACTTCGCCGAACAGTTGCCTCTCGACCGCATCCATTCCGCGCAGCGCTTCCTGCCGCTGCATACCCACACGTATGCCGCCGATGCGTTGGGTACCGAGCAGCAGCGGCTGTGTAATGTCAAGCAGCCGCGTGGACTTCTGCACGAGCGTCTTCTTGGCCTGGATCGCACGTCCCGCGAACTCGTCGTTCATGGCCTGACCGAACGTGCCGAGATCGGCCGTACCATCGTGCAACACGTTGCCATCGGCATCGAACACAATCACATACGCCACTTCGTCCTGCTCGACCGCCGAACGGGTGACCCGACCGATCATGCCGAGATCGAGGAAATAGACGGGGTTGGCAAGTTGATCTGCCAGCAGGCGCGCTGCAGCAATTCCCTGACTCTCCAGCGACTCCTCGCTCAATGCGGAAATCGTCTCCAGATTGGACCGCACGATGCTGTCGAAAGCGCGCTGATACGCCCACCAGCCGACTGCGGCGAGCAGGGCAAACGTGAACACAAGCATCGCCAGGACCAGTCCCAGGCGCATACCGAGACCGAGGCGAATGCTCATTCGACCTCGGCGCGGATGCGCGCGATGGAAAGACGCAGGGCGTCCAGGCTCTGACGCTGCTCCTCTGTCAGCGCCTCGAAGCGCTCGGTGCCGAAATAGGCACGCAGCGCCGCAGCGGCTTCCGGATCTTTGCCTGCTCCCAGAAGTACATTGCGCAGTGCTTCGGCAAGCGCGGGGTCGAGATCGCCGCGGAAAAGCTCGAGCGCCCGCGGAACGGGGCCGGATACATGGAAGGTGACGAGATTCTGCCGGTAGGCCTCGGGCAGCCGCACACGGTCTTCCCAGTCCTTGTCACTGTAGGCCCCGGCATCCACGAGTCGCTTTGCGACCCATGTCGAGATATTGAACTCCGAGCCCGCGAAAACGAAACCCATCACGGTTGCAGGCGGGCGGTCGTAGGGTGATGCC
>JBBQNY010000073.1:0-13859 GCA_038330365.1 Lysobacterales bacterium
GGCTGGAATCAGGAACTCAGGCGCTGTTGCCATCGCGCGGTGGAGTCGGCTTGCCACGTCCCCGCTTCTGCGGGCGATCGGAGCGATTGGCCGGGCGGTTGTTGGCGGCCGGAGTCTGCGGGCGGGATGCGTTGGGCTTGCGGTTGCCCAGATCGTCCCGCACGTTGCCGTGCTGGCGCTGCGCATAGGCATGATCAGACGGGTAACCCTGGGGTTGGCCAGTACCCGCTCGCGGCCCGCGTCCCGGGCCTGCACCCGCCGGCCAGCTGCGGCGTTCCGCAGGATTGCGGCGTTGACTATTGCCGTCCACTTCACCGCCGCCACCTCCAGCGCCTCGCCGGATGCCGCCAGCAGGTCTGCGCGGCGTCCTGTTGGCATCGAAGCCGCGCGGCAGACGATTGCCGTCGCCGGCCCGTACCGCCCGGTTCGGGTCGAAATCCCTCGGTGGTTGATCTGCGTGGTCGCGGCGATCGCGACCGGCTGCGGGTCCGCGACCGGATGTGGTTCCGGGCCCGGTGGATCGATTTCCCGGTTCGTTGCCGCGTCCCGGCCGTCCTCGCCCTGGGCCGCCGGGTCCCCGCGTCGGTCCGCCCGGCCCGCGTCGTTGTGCGGCATCACCCGCACCTGCCCAGGGCGCACGCTGGCCCTGTGCGTCACGCGGGGCCCCGCGGCCCGGGCCGGCAGCGCGCGCCGGTCGTGGTTTGCCCTTGCTGAAAGTACGCTTGCCCCGCCGCGGCGCGTCCTCGCGAATATGGTCGAAGGCACGCAGTTCACGGCCCTCCTCGGCTGCGGCTCCGGTCCAGGCCCGTGCACTGCGTTGTCGCTCGGGCGTGAACTCATTGGGCTTGGCGGCGCGTCGCACGCCAACCACCGGTTGCAGGGTGAGGGTCTGTGGAAGCGCCCCGAGTCCCAGCTCGTTGCGCAACGCCACCAGACGCTCGACCGACAACATCTCGAAGCGCCCGCGACGAAGTTCGCGCGGCAACTCGACGCTTCCATAACGGATGCGCTTGAGACGACTCACCGTCAGTCCCTGCGACTCCCAGAGACGCCGCACCTCACGGTTGCGTCCTTCGCGAAGCGTCACGCGCAGCCACGAGTGGCTTTCGCCCAGATTGATCACTGCAATCTCGTCGAATCGCGCCGGGCCATCGTCGAGTTCGACCCCCGCCCGCAGACGGTCGAGCACGGCCTCGTCCACCGGTCCGTGCACGCGGCAGACGTACTCGCGTTCGAGTTCGCCCGACGGATGCATCATCGCGTTCGCAAGTTCGCCGTCGCTGGTCAGCAGCAGCAGGCCGGTGGTGTTGATGTCGAGCCGTCCCACCGACACCCAGCGCGCTCCATCCAGACGCGGAAAATTCTCGAAAACCGTGGGCCGACCCTCGGGATCATCGTGCGTGGTCACTTCGCCTTCGGGCTTGTGGTAGATCGCAAGGTGCAGATCCTCTGGCGCCGACGCGACCGCCATGAAGGCTTTGCCGTCGAGCTCGACACGATCACCGGCACGCAACGACGCGCCGGTTTCCGCGACCGTGCCATTGATCCGGATCTCCCCGGCCACGATGCGCTCTTCCAGCAGGCGCCGGGATCCGATGCCGGCCATGGCCAGCACCTTGTGCAGTCGCTCCTCGACTTCCGGTCCGGTGCGCGCTTCGCGATTGAGGGAGAGTTTGTTGCGGCTGTTGGAATCGGTCATGAAGTGGATCCGGACGCGTCCGCACCTGGCCTGGTGTCGTCTTCGTCATCGTGGGTCTGAACATCGGAAGGGGACTGCTCCTCATGCGCCCGGTCGTCCGGTGCGAATTCGGAGTGAATGGCGTTCTGGGGGTGTTCGTGGCGCGCGCTGTCGTGTTCACCGGCGGTCGCGGCACGCGCCGCCACAGCCAGGTCCAGTAGATCGCCCAGCGGCAGCTCAGGGTCGATCGCATCAATGTCCCGGACGGCCGCCAGCGGCGGCAAGCCATCGAGACTGCGCAACTGGAAGTAGTCCAGGAAAGCCGCAGTAGTACCGAGCAGTGCGGGTCGTCCGGGCACGTCACGATGGCCCAGTACCCGCACCCACTCGCGTTCCTCGAGCGTCTTGATGATCTGCGAAGACACGCTCACACCGCGGATCTGCTCGATCTCTCCCCGCGTGATGGGCTGTCGGTAGGCGATGAGGGCAAGCGTCTCGAGCATGGCCCGCGAGTAACGCGGCTGGCGCTCGGTCCACAGCCGTGCCACCCAGGTCTGCAGAGCGCTGCGCACCTGATAGCGGAAGCCGCTCGAAACCTCGATCAGTTCCACACCGCGTCCCTCGCTGTCGAGCTTGAGTTCTTCAAGTGCGTGCGCGATCTGCGCGACATCAATCTGTTCCTGCACTTCGAACAGCGCGGCGAGTTCAGCCATCGTCAGCGGCTGGGCCGACGCAAGAAGCGCCGCTTCGACAACAGGTTTGACGGGAACGTCGGACATGCGTGATCAGGAATCCATGGTGGCGAGGGACTTGAGATAGATCGGACCCAGCGGTTCGTTCTGCGCGAATTCGAGGAGATGCTCCTTGACCAGTTCCAGCATGGCCAGGAAGCTCACCACCACGCCGGCGCGACCTTCCTCCAGCGTGAACATCATCTCGAAGCGGTGGAAGGCCCGGTCGCCCAGCGTGCGCAGCATGTCGCTCATGCGAGCCCGGACGGACAGGGCTTCGCGCCGGATCGCGTGCTCGCCAAACAGTTCGGCGCGCTTCATCACGTCGCGCAGTGCGAGCAGGATCTCGCGCATGTCGACTTCGGGCGGTTGGCGCACCAGACGGTTCGAGTCGAGCGCCGCGTGGGCAGGAACAAAGTCCCGGTCCTGCCTCGGCAGTGCATCGATGTCCTCGGCAGCGCGCTTGTAACGTTCGTACTCCTGCAGGCGACGCACCAGCTCGGCGCGGGGATCGCCTTCAACGCTTTCCGGATCCAGCGGTCGCGGCAGCAACAGGCGCGACTTGATCTCGGCCAGCATCGCGGCCATCACCAGGTACTCAGCCGCCAGTTCCAGCCGGATGGCGTGCATCATCTCGATGTATTCGATGTACTGCCGGGTGATTTCGGCGATGGGAATGTCCAGGATGTCGAGGTTCTGGCGGCGGATCATGTAGAGCAGAAGATCGAGCGGTCCTTCGAAGGCCTCGAGAATCACCTCGAGCGCGTCCGGCGGGATATAGAGATCGCGCGGCATCTCCAGCAGCGGCTGTCCCTGCACCAGCGCCAGCGGCATTTCCTGCTGCCGCGGAGCGGGATGCGCCGGCGCGTTCGGCACGGTGTCCGGCTCGGCGACGACGGCATGCATCGGATCGATCAAAGGCGTGGCACCTTGCAGGGCACGAAAATCAGGGTTCGAAGGGCTGCATCGGCAGCGGATCGGTCGTTCTGGGGCGGGCCGTGCTCCGGTACGCCGGGCTCTGCCGCAAATGAAAGTCCGCGCATCGAAAGATGCAAGGAACCTGGATTCATCGGCAGGAGCTGCACGTTCCCGGCCATCAACCGGATGGGATCGGGCAGGGCGCTTGGGGCTGGCTGCGATCCATCCGAGCTGCCGCGAGGGCACAGGGAGGATCGACGAGTCAGTCAAGCGTAAGTGCAGGCCTGCAGCTTGTAAAGCGCTGCCGTGATCGCGGCGATAGACTTTACCCATGTGGTATCTGATCCGAGGACGAGAGGCGACCGATGCGCTGGCGCGAAGGCGCGCGGCGCGCAGCGATCATGTCGCTCGTCTGGAAGCGCTGCGCAGCGCCGGCCGGCTGCTGGTAGCGGGGCCGATTCCCGCGATCGATGCGGCGGATCCCGGTCCCGCAGGTTTCCATGGCAGTGCCGTGATCGCCGAGTTCGATTCGCTCGCGTCCGCGCGCGAATGGGCCGAGCAGGATCCCTACATCGAGCGTGGCGTCTGGACGTCCGCCGAGGTCGATCCCTTCGTGCCGGTGCTGCCTTGAACGCCTGCAATCGCGCCGACGAGATCGAGCGGCGTATCCGGTCCGCACTGCAGACGACGGAAATCGCGGTCACTGACGAATCGCACCTGCACGTGGGTCACGAGGGCGCGCGCGACGGTCGCGGTCACTTCGCGGTACGGGTTGTGAGCCCGGCGTTTGCAGGCCAGCGGCCGCTGGAACGTCATCGAGCGGTGTACGCCGCGCTCGGGGCGTTCATGAGCAGTGACATCCACGCCCTGCGCATCGATGCCCGCAGTCCGGATGAAGCGTTATCCGGGAATTGAGACGGCGCTTGCTGGTGGCCGACGTCTACCTTCGTTCGCCTTCTGGGCATCATGCCGCCGACGTGGCATTGTTCAGAGGGCCCCTATACTCCGCGCCCGGCCTTGTTGCCGGCCAGCGCCTGCCAGCCCCTGCGTCGGCACCGCGCAGATACCCCATCCCTGCCGTGAATTCCGAATGCGCCTGACCACCATCAAGCTTGCCGGCTTCAAGTCCTTTGTCGATCCGACCACGCTGCATTTCCCGACCAACATGATTGGGATCGTCGGTCCCAACGGCTGCGGCAAATCCAACATCATCGATGCGATTCGCTGGGTGATGGGCGAGAGCGCGGCGTCCCGCCTGCGCGGCGACAGCCTGACTGACGTGATCTTCTCCGGCTCGTCGACGCGCAAGCCGGTTGGTGTGGCCACAGTCGAGTTGCTGTTCGACAACAGCGAGGGATCCATTGGCGGCGAGTACGCGCGCTTCTCGGAGATATCGGTCAAGCGCACCGTCAGCCGCGACGCAATCTCGACCTACTACCTCAACGGTGGCCGCTGCCGGCGCCGCGACATCGTCGATGTATTCCTCGGCACGGGTCTCGGCGCGCGCAGTTACTCGATCATCGAGCAGGGAATGATTTCCCAGATTGTCGAGGCGCGGCCTGAAGACCTGCGACTGCACCTCGAGGAGGCGGCGGGCATCTCGCGCTACAAGGAACGTCGGCGCGAAACCGAGAGTCGCATCAAGTCGACGCGCGAGCATCTGGATCGGGTGCGCGACCAGGCGCAGGAGATCGGGCGCCACTGCGATCATCTGCAGCGGCAGGCGAAGGCGGCAGAGCGTTATCAGCGTCTGCAGCAGGAACAGCAGCGCGTTGCCGCGGAAACGGAACTGCTGCGACTGCGAGCGGTGGACGCAGAGCTTGCCGAGCGCGACGCCGAGGCCCGCCGCGAAGAGGTCGAGCTGGAACGCAGTCTCGCGGAACAGCGACGCGTTGAAGCTGAACTCGAAGGTTTCCGCAACCGCCAGCAGCTCGCCAGCGATTCATTCAATGCCGCGCAGGCCGACGTGTATCGCGTGGGTGCGGAAATCGCGCGCATCGAACAGCAGATCGCGCATCGACGCGAGCTCGGCGACCGGCTGCGCCGCAGCGCGCAGGAAATCGCAACGCAGAGCGAGTCGATCGCACAGCATCTCGAATCCGATTCCGCCGAAATCGAGAAGCTTGACGCGGTGCTGGCGGAAGCGGCGCCCAGGCATGCGACGCTGACGGCAGCCGTGGAAAGCGCACGCACGGCCCAGCAGTCGGCGGAGAGCGTGATCGCCGACTGGCAGAACCGCTGGGACAGCTACGCTCGACTGAGCGGCGAAGCCGCGAAAGAGGCGGAAGTCGAGCGCACGCGAATCGACTATCTGGACCGCCAGGCCGTAGAGATCGAAACCCGCCAGCGGGCGCTGGCCGAGGAATCACGGAGCCTGGACTTCGATGCACTCGCGGCGACGCTGGCGGATCTCTCCGGGCGACAGCAGGTCGCCCAGGTCGAGCTCGATACGCTGCGTCAATCGCTCGACGAGCGGCGGCAACGCGGCGACGCTGCACAGCAGGGCGAGAGCGCGGTGCTCGAACGCCAGACGCGGCTGCGCAGCGAGATCGAATCCGCGCGCGGCACGCTGGCTTCACTCGAGGCGCTGCAGAGCGCGGCGCTGGCCGGAACTTCGGGCAATCTGACGGAGGCACTTGAGCGCGCCGGACTCGGCGATGCGCCGCGTCTGGGACTGTCGCTGACGGTGGAGTCGGGCTGGGAGCGTGCGGTGGAAACCGTACTGAGTGGTTGGCTCGACGCCGTGCTGCTGGAAGCTCCCCACGCCGCACAGGATGGTCTGCTCGCATCCATCCAGTCGGATCTTGCGCTCGTGCGCGCAGGCGAAAGCGTCAAGGGCGCCGGCGATTCGCTGGCGTCCAAGGTCACCGGCCCGCGCGCCGCCATCGCATTGCTCGAGGCTGTAGGCGTGGCACCCGATCTTGATCAGGCTCGCGCGCTCGCGGCGGACCTGCCTGCGGGCGCATCGGTGATCACGCCTGCGGGCGAATGGCTCGGTCGTGACTGGCTCCGGGTCTTGCGTGACGACGTGGCGCAATCGGGCATGCTTGCGCGCGAACGGGAATTGACCCGATTGCGCGGCTCGATGCAGTCGCTCGAAGCCGATGCACTTGCAGTTGGCGAGGAAGTACGCGTGGCGCGCGCCGAGATTGCCGCCGCCGCGCAGGCACGCGAGGAGGCGCAGCACGCCCAGTACGCAGCGCAAAAGCGCGCCGCGGAAATCGCAGGGGAGCTGACTTCGCAACAGGGCCGGCTGGACGCTGCCCAGTCACGCGCATCCCAGATTGGTCGCGAGGTCGCCGAACTCGATCCCCGTGCCCGTGAGGTCGCCGGCAACGCGCGGTCGGCCCGTGCGCAACTGGACACACTGGTTGGCCGGATGGGCGACATGGAGGGCGAGCGCGGCGAGCTCGAACGTGACCGGCGCACGCTGCTGGAAGCGCGCGAAGAAGCACGTGCAGAGTTTCGCGAGGCGCAGGAGCAATTGCATCGTGAAGCATTGGCGCTGGAGTCGCAGCGCGCGCGCCTCGCCTCGCTGCAGCAGGCACGCGAACGCCTGCTGGCGCAGAGCAGCCAGCTTGCAGCCCAGGGTTCCCAGATCGATGAGCAGCTGCAGCTGGCCGAAGCACCGGCCGTCGATGACGACAGGGAACGGCAGACTTATCTGGACCAGCGCCTGCTGGTGGACCGCGCGCTGGTCATCGCACGCCAGGGACTCGAAGAGCTGGCCAGCGAAACCCGTGAGCTCGACGCCATGCGCAGTCGCCTCGATGGCGAAAGCACGGCTGTGCGCGAGCGCTTGGCGCAGCGCCGGGTCGACGCCCAGGGTGCGCGCGTGCGCGCCGAGTCGTTGCGGGCCACCATCGTGAAGGCCGGCTTCGACATCGAGTCGCTCGGGGATTCACTGCAGGCAGAAGCCAACGAGGCGGCATGGATCGAGCGCCTCGAAACCATCGGCAACAAACTCCGCAGACTCGAGCCCGTCAATCTCGCCGCCATCGACGAGCACCGCGAGCAGAGCGAGCGCAAGGCGTATCTCGACTCCCAGCTGGAGGATCTGGAAACCGCCTTGAATGAGCTGGAAGGTGCGATCCGCAAGCTGGATCGGGAGACGCGTGCCCGCTTCAAGGAAACATTCGATCGCGTCAACCAGGGCTTGCAGGAACTGTTTCCCCGCCTGTTCGGTGGCGGGCACGCCTATCTCGAACTCGCGGGCGAGGATCTGCTCGATACCGGCGTCACCATCATGGCGCGCCCTCCCGGCAAGCGCGTCACCAGCATCTCGCTGCTGTCGGGCGGCGAGAAGGCGCTCACCGCGGTTGCCCTGGTGTTTTCGATCTTTCGCCTGAATCCGGCCCCGTTCTGCCTGCTCGACGAAGTCGATGCGCCGCTCGACGAGGCCAACGTGGAGCGCTTCTCTGCCATGGTCCGCGAGATGAGCGAGCACGTGCAGTTCGTGATCGTGACGCACAACAAGGCCACCATGGAGGCCACCACCCAGCTTTGCGGCGTCACCATGCGCGAAGCAGGGGTTTCGCGGATCGTGCAGGTGGATCTTGCGGAAGCCGCTAAACTTGCAGGCGCCGCCTGAGAACGCACCGCGAATGAGCGACCCGAACCTGTTGCGCCTCGTCATCGCTGCCCTCGGCGCGCTGTGGCTGGTGTGGATCGTCTTCGCGCACCATCGCCGCCGTGCACAGGGCGAGCGGCTCGAGACGCAGCGCAAGCCGACACAACGCGGCAGCCAACGCCGGGAGCCCTCATTCGAGTCTCCGGCACCCGCCGATGCGCAGGTGCCTTCGGCTCGGGGAGCAGCCGCCGCCGCTGCCATGGAGATGGCGCGCGAGCGCGGACGGGCCTCATCGGCCTCTCTCGACCCGGAACTGGCGCTGGAGCTGGAGAAACTGAGTCAGGTCGTTTCCGGCGATCTCCCACCTGCACCCGAATCACGCTCGTCAGCCAAGTCGCGGGTCAGAGTGGAACCGACGTTCGGAGATTCGGCACCCGAAGCCGCTGCGGCGCTGGGCGGGAAGAGCGGCGGCGACCGCCAGACCGACGAGGATCCCCCCAGCCGTGCGGGAAGCTCCGCGCACAATCCAATTCGCTCCAGCGTGGGCACACGAAGTGAGGGTCCGTACGACCGGCTGGTTACTCTCTTCGTGGTGGCCATGCCCGGTGAGGAAATCAGCGGCTACGAGCTGGTGGTCGCGACCGAGAAGTGCGGCCTGGAATTCGGTGATCGTGACGTCTATCACCGGCTGGTGGACGGACGACCCGAAGCGGGTCCCGTGTTCAGTGTTGCCAACATGACCAAGCCCGGGAGTTTCGACCTGGCCACGATCACCGACCTGATGACCCCCGGACTCACCTTCTTCATGACGTTGCCGGGTCCCATGCGGGCGCTGGACGCCTGGGACACGATGTTGCCCACGGCGCAGCGCATGGCGGAGCTACTCGGTGCCCAGGTGCTCGACGAGGAGCACAACGCGCTCGGCCGCCAGCGCATCCAGCACCTCCGCGATGAGCTGCGGGCCTACGACCGCACGCTCGAACGGCAGACCATCAAGCGCAACTGGTGATCGCGCTGGCGCCGAAGCCGCAACCGCAACATCGCGTGCCGGATACGGCTGCGGAAGCCGCGACGCGCCACTCAACACTTTCCGCGCTGCTGGTCGAGCATGCGCACCGCTATCACGTGGACGATGCACCCACGATTCCGGACGCCGAGTACGACGCCATGCAGCGCGAGCTCGAGGCGATCGAAGCGCGCTATCCGGAACTGGCCGCAACCGACTCGCCATCCGCGCAGGTCGGTGCTCGCGGCAATTCGGGTTTTGCGGAAGTCCGTCATGCGCTGCCGATGCTGTCGCTGGCGAACGCGTTCAGCGACGAAGAAGTCGCGGAATTCGCAGCACGCATCGAGAAGGAGACGGGCGTCGCCGATCCCGTGTTCTCTGCCGAACCCAAGATTGACGGGCTCGCCGTTTCGCTGCGCTACGAGCGCGGTGTGCTGGTACGTGCCGCGACGCGAGGCGACGGCAGCAGCGGTGAGGACGTGACCGCAAACGTGTTCACCATAGCCTCCATCCCCCAACGGCTCGAGGCAGCGAATCTGCCGGTGCTTGAGGTGCGCGGCGAGGTGTATATGCCACGCGATGCGTTCGAGCGCTTCAACGCTGCTGCGCGCGAGCGCGGCGAGCGCACGTTGGCCAATCCTCGCAACGGAGCGGCGGGATCACTGCGGCAACTCGATCCCGCGGTGACGGCAATACGGCCATTGGCGTTTTTCGCCTATGCACTGGGCGAAGTCGATGCCGGGGACGCCGATCCTTCTCCCGTACCCGCCGCGCATTCCAATGTCCTGCAGTGGCTACGGGAGAAGGGAATTCCCGTCTGTCCCGAGGTCGAACGGGTCGCAGGGCTGCAAGGCCTGCGCAGCTATTACGAACGCGTCGGCAGTCTGCGCGACGCGTTGCCCTACGACATCGATGGTGTCGTGTACAAGCTCGACGCATACGAGCTGCAGCGTGCACTGGGCTTCGTTTCGCGCGCTCCGCGATGGGCGCTTGCGCACAAGTTTCCGGCCCAGGAAGTCAGCACCACGGTTGCCGCCATCGAGGTGCAGGTGGGCAGGACGGGCGCGCTGACGCCGGTCGCGCGGCTCGATCCGGTGGCGGTTGCGGGCGTGACCGTCACCAACGCCACCCTGCACAACGCCGATCAGATCGAGCGGCTGGACGTGCGGGTCGGCGACCGGGTGGTGATTCGCCGCGCCGGCGACGTCATCCCAGAGGTGCTGCGCGTCCAGCTCGAGCATCGGCCCGTCGACGACGCGGGTCGCCCGCTGCATGCGGCATGGGCGCTGCCGGAGGAATGTGCAGCGTGCGGATCAGCCGTCGAGCGGGCGGAGAACGAAGTCGTGGCGCGCTGCACGGGCGGGTTGTTCTGTCCGGCCCAGCGCAAGCAGGCGCTGCAGCATTTCGCCTCGCGCCGCGCGCTGGATATCGAGGGACTCGGAGAGCACTACAGCGACGAGCTGGTGGAATCCGGGCGCGTCCGTACCGTTGCGGATCTCTATCGCCTCACACTCGACGATCTGCTCGAGATGAAGCGGGCCGCGGACGAACGTGACGGCCAGACGCCGGCCACGGTGAAGCACGGTCGCATCGCCACGCAATGGGCGGAGAATCTCCTCGACGGCATCGCGCACAGCCGCAACACGACGCTGGAGCGACTGCTGTTCGCGCTTGGCATCCGCGATGTGGGCGAATCGACCGCACGCGCGCTTGCCCGCTACTTCGGCAGTCTCGACGCCGTTCTCGCTGCAGATGAAGCCAAACTCATAGACGTCCCGGACATCGGTCCGGTGATTGCCGGACGCATCGCGCACTTTTTCGCCGAGCCGCACAATCTTGAGGTGATTGCGGCGTTGCGCGAAGTGGGTGTCAGCTGGGAGGAAACTGGTCCGCAGCGCGCCGAAGAAGGTCCGCTCAAGGGATTTACGGTGGTACTGACCGGGGCGCTGTCCAGCATGACGCGTGAGGAAGCGGGGCGCCGGCTCGAAGCACTGGGTGCGCGCGTGGCGGGTAGCGTGTCGAAACGCACAACGGTGCTTGTCGCCGGCGAAGCGGCCGGATCCAAGTTGGCGAAGGCCGTGGAACTCGGTGTTGAAGTATGGGACGAGGAGCATCTGCTCAGTCGTCTTGAGGGCCAGTCGTCATGATGTCGAATCGTCGCCGCGAAGAGATTGAGCAGTGAGCCAGACCAACGTGCAGTGGCGTCCGTCGGCCTCCATCGAGGCGCTGCGCATGCGCGCCAGGCTCAATCGGCTGATCCGCGAGTTCATGCAGGCACGCGGAGTCCTTGAGGTCGAGACGCCGTTGCTGTCTGCGGCCGGCAACAGCGAGCCGAACATCGAAAGCATCGCGACCGGAGCCGATGAAGGCACGCGCCGCTGGCTGCGCACGTCGCCGGAATTCGCGATCAAGCGCCTTCTTGCTGCCGGCGTTCCGGACTGTTACGAGCTGGGCCGCGTCATGCGGGAAGGGGAGAGCGGCAGGCGACACAATGTCGAGTTCACCATGCTCGAGTGGTATCGCCGGGGCTGGGACCATCACAGACTGATGGACGAAGTCGCGGAGCTCGTCCAGAGCGCTCTCGCGCTGGTGAAACAGCGCGTCGCGGTGCGCGAGTCGAGCTACCGGCAGCTCTATCTTGACTACCTGGGCATTGATCCATTCGAGGCGGAGGAAGCGGCTCTTCGCGCTCCTCTTGCGCTTTACGCGATCGATCCGACCGGACTCGAGCGCGACGACTGGCTGGACCTGCTCATGACGCACCTGATCCAGCCAACGCTGGCCACGGATCGCATCTTGCTGGTCTACGACTATCCACAGAGCCAATGCGCGCTGGCCCGAATCGACGCAGGCGACGGCGGAGTTCCCGTAGCCGAGCGCTTCGAGCTGTATCTCGGACCGCTGGAGATCGCCAATGGCTATCACGAGTTGACGGACGCAGAAGAGCAACGCGCGCGGTTCCGGCACGAACGCGCGCGCAGAGCGCATCGCGGTAGTGGTTGCCCGACACAGGACGAGCGACTGCTGGCGGCGCTGGCGCACGGTCTGCCCGCATGTGCCGGCGTTGCGCTCGGCGTCGATCGCCTGCTGATGGCGCTGCAGGGCACGCAGGAAATCGGTGACGTACTCGCCTTTCCCTCGCGGATTGCCTGATGCCGAACGCCGCGCGCTTTTACTACGGCAGAAATTGGCGAGCGCCGGCAGAGATGCGATGCGCATGCTCAGACTTGTAAGACCAAGACAAGTCGGTCGGGCACGGGCGTGGCACTATTCAGTGGGTCGGTGGAATCAATGCCGGACTCATTCATCAGAAGCGGCCGATTCGGGAACCTGATGACCGGCTGCATCGGGTTCCAGAGGATCCAGACGAAGGGGGAATCATGTCCAGAGAATCGTCGTCCATGGCACCGAATGTCATCGAAGCCCTGCGTCGGGGTAACCGGATCGAGGCGATCAAACTGTTGCGCGGCGTTTCTGGCAAGGATCTCGCGCATTGCAAGGAGCAGATCGATGCCTACATGAAGGTCCAAGCCAGTGCGCTCAAGGCGCGCCGCCAGGATTCGACGCGCTCGGCTGCATCGGCGTCGAACGAAATGCCCTCGATCGACGACGCGATGGGCAATGCAGTGGGCTTGCTGCGCGGAGCGTTGGGTGAGTTGCGGGACTCACGCGCGCAGGCCGAGCGTGAAAGCCATGGCCGCGATTTGTCGGCCCCCGACCGCAAGCCGAACGACATGCATGGATTCATCAATTTCCTCTGGTGGGTCCTGGCTCTGATCCTCGCCGGATATGCCGTGCGCTACCTCATGAGTTGAAGCGCCGCATGCAGGAGACTGAAGCGGCCCGCTCATCCGGCTGCTTCCGCATTCGTTGCAGTGTGCGTAGCGATTTCGTCATTGCGATTGAGCGCGTCGCCGCAAGTTATGTCGGCGCTCCTGGGCGAGTGCGAATCAGGCTCTGGTTCCTGTTCTTTCCTCGCGATTGCAATTTGATCCATTGCAGCGCGGCCACCGGGTGAATTGCAGTCCGACGGGCAATTTCGCGCCGCTTGTTGCACACTGGTCCCAGGGCACGGAACGCACCGACTGCTGCTGACCGTTCTCCGGGAATCCCCATGCTCCAACGCATAGACGCTGTGGTGACGCGCCTCCCGGGCAGGCAGCGATTTATTGCTGCGTTCATGCTCATCGCAGTGCTGGGATTCATCGATCTGATAACGGGCTACGAGATTGCCTTCTCGGTGTTCTATCTGATCCCGGTGAGCTTTGCCTCGTGGTACGTCGGCCGCCAGTTTGGAATGATCGTCTGCCTGGTGTGCGCCGGTACCTGGTTGCTGGCGGATTACGGTTCGGGCCAGCACTACACCCATCCACTGATTTTTTTCTGGAACTCGTTCGTACGGCTCGGATTCTTTGCCGTGGTGGCGCACCTGCTGGATCGTCTGCGCAAGTTGCTTGAAAACCAGCAGCTGTTGGCTGACACGGACGGACTGACGCAGTTGCTCAACGGACGCAGCTTCCGTGCCCGCTGCGAGGACGCCATCAATCAGCACGCGCGAACCGGCCACAGCTGGGCGCTGGGCTACCTCGACATCGATGGATTCAAGGGCCTCAACGATCGGGACGGCCATGCTGCCGGCGATCATGTGCTGCGCCAGGTCGGCTGCGCGTTGCGCGCGCGGATGCGCATGGATGACGTTGTGGGTCGCATGGGCGGCGACGAGTTCGCGATTCTGCTGCCGGAAACCGAGCGGGATGGAGCCCATGCAGCCCTGGAGTCGGTTCGGCGCAGTCTTGCCGCGATCGGAGAGCGCGAAGGCTGGAACCTCGGATTCAGCATCGGGGCCGTGGTCTTTCACGGGCCCGTGCTCAATGCGGACGCGGCATTGCATGTTGCTGACGACGTCATGTACCGGGTAAAGCGATCCGGAGGCAACCGGGTGCAAGTCGAAGACGT
>JBBQNY010000074.1:0-13803 GCA_038330365.1 Lysobacterales bacterium
CGCTGGCGCGCGATGGCGTCATGCTCAATTGAGAAGCGTAAGGCGCGGACTTGCATGCCGCCATCGCGCGCCAGCGCGCTCCTACACGAGGGTGCCGCATCTCTGCAGCATGAGGACGCGCCACCACCGCTCTTGTAGGAGCGCGCTGGCGCGCGATGGCGTCATGCTCAATCGAGGAGCTTAAGGCACGGTCCTGCATGCCGCCATCGCGCGCCAGCGCGCTCCTACACGACGGTGCGGCATCTCGGCGGCATGAGGACGCGCAACCATTGCGCCTGTAGGAGCGCGCTGGCGCGCGATGGCGTCATGCTCAACTGGAGCGCAAGTCTCGGTCCCGCTTGCCGCATTCGCGCCTGAAGGCGCTCCTGCGGGGAGCGTCCGCCGGAAGCTCCCAGACCCGTGTGCCAACAATTGCGCTACGCAGACGGCGGTGAGGCACCCAGCGGTGGGCAATTGCTGCGCTGGCGCATCTCGAGCGCCTTCGGCATCAGCGACTGCAAATTGCCGATGCGCGTCGCACCGCTCGGATGCGTCGACATGAACTCCGGCGGCTTCTGGCCCTGCGCCTGCTGCTCCATGCGTTCCCAGAGCGGCACGGCTTCGCGCGGGTCGTAGCACGCAGCTGCCGCGAGCATCAGACCCACTTCGTCAGCCTGGTTTTCGTGCTTGCGCGCGTAGGGCATGAGCAAGCCGTAACCCATCGCCGCCATCACCATCTGCTGCTGCTGCGGATCCATGCCGCTCAGCGCGCCGGCGGCCTGGCCAATCTGCGCGAGTTTCTGCTGCGCCATGCGCTGCGCGCCGTGGCGAAGCAGCGCGTGCGCGATCTCGTGACCCATCACTACTGCCATTGCGTCAGCGTTCTGGGCAACGGGAACGAGGCCCGTGTACACGGCCATCTTTCCACCCGGAAGACAGAACGCGTTGACCTGGTCGGACTGGATGACGTTGACCTCCCACTCGAACCCGCGCGACAGATGTTGCGCTTCGAGATTGTTCTCGGCAGCCAGTGCAGTTTCGACCGGATCAACCTTGCCGATCAGCCTCTGCGCGATGCCGCGAATGTCGCGCGCGATTTCCTCGTCCGGGCTCATGGGCCGCTCCTGCGAGAGTATTTCCTGGTAGGCCTGCAAGCCCAATGCCTCTTCGTCTTCGATCGAGAGATTCCTGTCGATCAGCACCTTCTCGCCAGTAGTCGGATCGACCGTGCGATTGGAAAGGAAGTAGTACCCGGCATACGCCGCAGCAATGAGAAAAACCCACCACCGGATACCGCCGCCGCGACCCACTCGTCGCCGACCGCCACCTGCGTTCTGTGCTGACATCGTTTTCTCCCCGGGCAACGGCGATGCGCCGCGTTCAGCATGTTAGGCGCAACTGGCTGAACACTTGGGCGAATGCCGTCATCGCACACTGAAATGCAGCGACATCGTCCAAAGCCCAGCGTTGCAACGGGACTACAGATCGCGCGCGACCCGAAACCCCAGCCGCGCCGAGCGTGCCGAAGGCAACTGGCTCGAGCGATAGGCAGCCCGCGCCTCCGCGGGACTGCTGCCCCACGACGCGCCGCGAACCACGCGCTGCGTGCATCCGGGATTGATCCAGGCGGTCGTGTCCGCCGGCGCGCGACGGTAGGAGTCGTGCCAACAGTCCGCGGACCACTCGGACAGATTGCCGGCGGAGTCGCGCAGGCCAAATGCGTTTGGCGGAAAGTAACCCGCCGGTGCCGGACCCCAGAACCCGTCGGAGTAGTCGACGAAGCCTTCCTGCCAGGATCGACCGGAAGGCGAGCGGTCTGACGTGCCGGCGATGTTCTCCACCGCGGAGGCGGGGATGCCGTCGCCCCAGGGGTATCGCGTTTCGGTACCTGCACGCAGCGCGAACTCGAGCTCGGCCTCGCTCGGCAGGCGATACGCCTCGCCGGTTCGCAAGCCCAGCCAGCGCACGAAGGCGTCGGCATCGCCCCAACTGACGTGCATCACCGGAGCGTCGGGCAGTGCCTTGCGCCCGGAGTAGCCCCGCGTCCAGTCGATGTCGTTGCGGCGTACGAGACGACCATTGCGCTCGTCCCACACGAATGAGTAGCCCGAACGCTGCGCGCGCGTCTCGTAGTCGGTCGCGGCCACGAATTCCCCAAACTCCTCGACCGTAACCTCGCGCCAACCGAGCGCGAACGGGCGCGACACACGCACTCTGCGCACCGGCCCCTCGCTGGTACGTCGGTTGGGCTCGGTCGGCGGTGAACCCATGCGGAATTCTCCAGTCGGCATCGCCACCATGGCAGGGCCGCGCGCGCTGTGATCAAGGAAGGCGTCGCGAAACAACTCGCCCGGTGCGTGACCCGCGTACTGCTGCAGCACCTGCAGTCGTTCCTCAAGCGCCTCAATGGAGTTTTGCGGCAGGTCGAAACCCACCACCCGCAGGCGCGCGAGCAGTTCCGCGGCGAGATCAAGCTGACGGCCCTCAAGTGCCGTGCGCACGCGCGCCGCAAGTGTCAGCGTGCGCGCTTCCTGGATGCCGCGCACGCGCTGGCGGGCCGCCGACAGTCCAGGGTGTCGCGCGTCAATGGACGCGGCCAGGTCGAGCAGGCCAAGCGCATCGGCCTGCTTCTCGCGGGCGGCTGCATTGAGTGCCTCCTCGACCACGCCTGCGGCCACAAACTGCAGACCCTCCTGCGCGGCGCGGCTGCGCGGATCGAGCGCGATCGCTGCGCGGTAGCTTTCCAGCGCACTGCTGCCGGAAGGGGCAAACAGCGCGTCGTTCCCGATCCGCTCGTTCGCCTCCAGCAGCAGGCGCCGCACTTCCACCGCCGTGGAAAGCCGATCCGACAGTGCACTCAGCTTGGCGTTGAACTCGCCGCGCTCGGATCCCACGGCTTCGATCAAGATGCGTGCGGGCTCGGGCCGGCCATGATCGAGCGCCTCGATCGCGGCATCGAGCAAGCGTTCGATGAGCGCGTTGAACGCTGCACGCGCGCGCTGGCTTTTCGGCGCAATCGCAAGCGCCTCGTTGATCCAGTGCAGCGCGCTGTCGTCTTCCGGCAGCAGCAGTCGACCCTCGGCACGCGCGGTCTGCGCGCGTGCCATGGCCGTGTTGGCACGGGCACGAACTGCGTCTGAAGCGGTGTCGATCGCGTCGGGTCGAACGGGCTCGATGCTGGGCTCAGGCGCCGGAATCGACACTTCCGTGGGCCTGGCTTCGGGCAATCGCACGCGATCGTCGGCAGGCGGTCGCATGGTCGCGGCAACAGCAGGCGACTGCGAAACGACCTGGCTGCGCCGGAAGTTGAGACCATCGCCCCAGCGGTAGATGCACGCAATCACCAGCACCAGCAGCCCGAGTCCGCCGGCGAGTCGCTGCTGATAGGGGCTGGCGCCGGGCATGCTGAGCTTGAAGGCCGTTGCGGTCGAGGTGCGTGCGAACATACCGCATTGAACAGCAGCGGAAACTGAAGTGACCTCCAGCAACGTGCAATGGATCGACACCGCCTCCGATCTCGCCCGCGCCGCCGCCACATTGGCAGAGCAGCCGCGCATCGCCTTCGATACCGAGTTTATGCGGGTGTCGACGCTGTTGCCGAAGCTGGCGCTGCTGCAGATCCAGTCGGCGGAGCACACCCTGCTGATCGATCCGCTGGCGCTGGACGATCTCGAGCCCATCGCCGAAGCCTTTGCCGACGAGCGCGCGAAAGTCGCGCACAGCGTGAGCGAAGACCTGATCGCACTCGCCACGCGCATGCCCAAGCCCATCGGGCGGCTGTTCGACACCCAGATCGCCGCCGCCTTCACCGGCTACGGCTACGGCATCGGCTATCAGACGCTGGTGCGTGAGGCGCTCGGCGTGGAGTTGCC
The DNA here is from genome assembly GCA_038330365.1 of Lysobacterales bacterium. Taxonomy (GTDB): domain Bacteria; phylum Pseudomonadota; class Gammaproteobacteria; order Xanthomonadales; family Ahniellaceae; genus JBBQNY01. The sequence continues at coordinate 3,852 of JBBQNY010000074.1, forward strand.
GAAAGACCAGACCCGCTCGGACTGGACGCGCCGGCCGCTCGGCAGTCAGCAGATTGCGTATGCGGCGGCCGACGTGGCACACCTGCCGGAATTGCACGATTTGCTCGGAGAAAAGCTCGTCAGTGCCGGTCGCCTGACCTGGTTCGAGGAGGAAACCCGTCGCATGCTCGCCGGCAGTGCGCTGCGCGCACCCGTACCACCCGAAGCGCACTGGAAGCTCCCCGCTGCATGGCGGCATCCCCCGGAGGCGCAGGTGCGCATGCAGCGGCTGCTGGTCTGGCGTGAGGAAATGGCCTGGCAGCAGGACAAGCCGCGACCGTGGATCCTCGACGACGCCAGTGTGCTGGCGCTGGCGATCGCCCATGCCTGGACAAGCGACACCGTTAAGCAGGCCGTTCGCGGCGTGCGCGCCTTTCCCGCCAGCGCCCGCGAATCGGTCGCGGAACTGCTGGCGGAAGCGGCCTCCGAATCCGAGCGCGCCGCGCTTCGTCCGGCACCGCAGCCGATGGACCGTGCGACCGAGAAACGGCTCAAAGCCCTGCGCGCGACGCTCGCCACACGCGCGGAGGAACTCGACCTCCCTGCCCCGCTGCTGGCCTCGCGCCGATTGATCGAAGCCGCGGTGCAGGGCGAGACCGTGGAAGAACTGCAGGGATGGCGGGCGCAGGTGATCGGCGACCTGCTCGCCGCGGAAAGCGACGCGGTGGCGGCGAATGCCGGTGCGGACGTCGGCGCATGTGCCGACGCGGGTGCAGATACCAATGCACGCACGCACGCCGGCTGATCTGTCAGCCGACCCGTACTACCTGCTGCGCAGCGTGGTGCGGCTCAGCCCGCAAGAGCGCTTGGAGCCCCGGCCGCCCTTCCGCTATGATCCGCGCCCCGGTGCAACGCCGGTGCGGCAGAGATGCCGAGGGAATCGTGTGGGGCGGTAGCTCAGCTGGGAGAGCGCTGCGTTCGCAATGCAGAGGTCGAGGGTTCGATCCCCTTCCGCTCCACCAACTCCCCAGCCGCCCGACTGTCAGCGACAGGGTTCTGACCTGGTCGTTCCGTTACTCGAGCCTCCAAACTTTATGAGGCGCGTCGAAGGCAAGAATCGCCGATCTAGGTCAAACGCCATCCCGCTTGTTTGCGTAGCCTTCGTATTCTTCGCCAAATTCCAGCTCCAGGGCGATCCGTATGAGGCCCGCCCAACTGAACCAGATTCGCCTCCTTAGTCTTTTCTGCAGTTCCTCTGTTCCCAGTACCGATGCGTAGAATCTCTCATTCGAAGCGTCAAGCGGTGCTCCATCGATCTCGAGCAACCGCGTTCGATGATTCAGCAGCAGGCTTCGAAAACTGCTCCGTGTAGTGATGCCGAATATTTTCAACTCGCCAATGAGTTCAGTGCAGTCGAACGCGCAGAAGTTGCTTCGTCGAGGAAGAATTCGCGCAGCCTCCGAAACAAGGCCCGAAGCGTCGAGAAGGAGGGCAGATTTTTTCTGTCGAGCAGCGGTGGCGCGCATGTCGCAGTCAACTCCAGCTTGGAGAAGAAATGAGTTGTACCCGGCACGAAATCGTGGACAACAGCGGCGAATCGAGGAGTGAACAGCTCATGCGTTCAACTACTTGACTCGGGTGACGATGGCGGACTCCGCAAGCAAATGCCTGCATATTGCCTTCTGAATTTGCGCCGAGACTTCGCCCAAGTGTCGCGTGGAGCCAGCGACAATTTCAATTCTGTCCGTGATCGCATCGATGTCAGTCACGGTGCCTATACCTGCGTTCGAAAGGCGCAGGAACAAATCCTCAGCAAAGTTGCGCACCATTGGCACGAAATGCGGGGAGCTCGTTGACGAAAACTCTATTACAAACAATGCTTTCATCACTAAATCCGCTGCCCGACGACCATTTGATCGGAAAGTAGGAGTGAAGTGATCGGAGCGCGTGGTAGTCGACTTTCAACGAACCAGCAGTACGGCCTGGCAGCTTCCGCGATTTGGGTGTCCGGGGTGGCGATGTCTGAACTCAAATACGACTCCCACCTTGCGCGGTGACCGCTACGAAGGCACTGCCCGGGTCGCGTGAGGATTCGAGGGCGGCGACAGCGGCAGCGGCTTCGACCACGGATGCGGGTCGTTCGCCCGCCGCGTAGCCGTGCCAGCCATCGCGTCCGGCGTGCTTGGCCTGGTATAGCGCCACGTCCGCGACCCGCATTGTCAGCGGCCAGTCGGTGTCGATTTCGGGCCAGAGCGGCAGCGCCGCGAATCCCATCGACGACGTGACCGGCACGCTGACGCCGTCGATAGCAATCGGCCGCGCTGCGAGCGCCGCGCGGATCCGCTCGCACAGCATGGGACCCGCGCTGATCTCAGTATCCGGACAGAGCCACAGGAATTCTTCGCCACCCCAACGAACCAGAACGTCAGATTCGCGCTGGCACTCGCGCAGGACTTCGGCGAAGCGCGCAAGTACCGCGTCGCCGAACGCATGGCCATATTGATCGTTGATGCGCTTGAAGTGATCGAGATCGAGCAGGATGCAAAGCATGGGCGCCGATACTGAAGCCCCGCCTCCGACCGGCGCGCGACGTTCGTGCGCATCGGCCATCCATTCGGTGAGGAATCTCCGGTTGCCAAGGCCGGTGAGCGCATCTTCCATGCTCTGCCGTCGGACGACTTCATTGAGTGCTTCGAGCTTCTGTCGATGGGCCTCGATCTCGTCATTCTTGACCTGGAGATCGCGATTCGCGCGTGACTTGAAGCGGCTGTCGCGGATCTGCAGGGCGAGGAAAGCTGCCAGGACCAGCAATCCCAGAAGGGAGCCGATTCCCAGCATCCTTGCGCGTGCAGTGCGGGCCTCGAGCTTCTCGATTTCAGCGGTCTTGAGCAGGCGCTCGCGCTCCGAGGCGGCGAGTTCCTTCTGCTTGTCGGCAAGATCGATCGCGCTTTCCAGATTCGCGATGCGCTCCTGCGATTCGACACTGGTCACCTCGTCGTTGATCTCCTTGAACTCACGCATGAGCCGCAGGCCCTCCTGCGTTCGACCCAGGGCCTCGAGGTTTTCAATCATCACAGGGTAGAGCTCCAGCCGCTTCGGGCGCTGGTCGGTCTCGACATAGATCGCGTAGGCGCGCTCGAGCGGCGCCATCGCACGTTGCCGCTGGCCCATGCGGATCAGGGTCTCGCCGATGTTCTTGGCGGCCACCGCCTCACCTTCCTTGTCTCCCGCGGCGATGGAGAGCTGGTCGTGCAACTCGAACTTCTCCAGCGCCTCTTCAAAGCGGCCCCACTCGCGCAATACGGTACCCATGTTGTTGAGCGCGTTGGTGTTGGGATCACCATGATCCTGCGACCAGGCGTAGGCCGTCTCGAACCAGCGATAGGCCTCCTCGAAATTACCCAGGCCGTTGTACGCGGTGCCCAGATTGAGATAGATGCTGGCCATGGGCGTGGCGTCATCCGGTTTGGCTTCGGCTGCAGCAAGCGCGCGTCTGAGATAGGTGACGGCGCGTTGCCAGTCGCTGGTGTAGAGGAAGATGCCGCCAAAGCGCATCAGGAATTTGGGATCCTCTCCCATGTTGAGCCGGGAGGCGACGGTTTCGGCCTGCCCGAAGGTCTCGATGGCGTCGGCGAAGCGCCCCTGCTGCACGCGTGCGATGCCGAGTTTCTGCAGATTCTCGAAACGCTGCGGAGTCGGCGTATCGCCGGCAAGGTCAAGCGAAGACTGGTATGCCGCTTCCGACTCCTTGAAGCGATTGAGCAATAGAAAAGAGAGTCCAAGGTTGGCCCAAATATCGCTGCGCACCTGGGGAGTGACCTCCAGCAGGTCGATTTCGCGGGAGAGAACGTCAAGAGCCTGCCAGTCGCCGCGTGCCCTGCCGATCTCGATGCGCAGCCCGAGAAGTGCCGCGCGGTGCGTGTTGTCCAGCGCAGGATCGACCTGTAGTTCCGCCACGATGGCGTCGGCCCGCGCCAACTGCTCTGGGGGTGCGTTGAGTCCTGTCTGCGGAACAAGGTCGCGTGCGAGTTCGATGCCCGCTTTGATGCGGTTCGCGCCGCTTGCGCTCCGGTACGCCGCTTCCTTGCCTGTGATTGCCTGGGCCCCCGGATCAGACAGTACTGTGGAAGGGAGAGCGGAATCGGATTCCTTCGCCTTCCCCGTTTCCTTGCTGTTCTGCACTGCAAGGTCGGAACCGCCGCCAGGAGTCTCCTGCGAGATGACCGATCGCGAGACCTCCGCCCCCGACACAGCGACTGCGCCTCCCGATGTGAGGACCAACGTGGAAGCACACACGGTGGCAAGGACTCGCAGCAAAGCGGATGGGCGGGGAATCGAATTTTGCGACATCAAGATCCTTCAGGTGCTCTTGCTGCGATTGGCGCACGGAATGAATGCATCACCGAACGAACGAGAGGGAGAAGCGGAGCCGAGCGCAGAGATCTTGGCCGAGCCCGATCCTACCGTCACTGCGGCACCGGAGATTCCCAATCTCGCTCGCCGGAGTGACTTGCAGCACTGAGTGTTCAGGAAATCCGGCCGTAGGATTGCCATTCGACACTCCAGGCGCAGGCCAATCATGCGGGATGTGAACTGGAAATCGGTACTGCTGTTTTTCGTCATTGCCTGCGCGTGGTCGTGGCCCTGGTTCTGGTTGCGCGACATGGAGCCCCAGCAATGGGCGGCCCTGCGCGTGCCCTACCCGCTCAAGAACGCGATGTTGATGTGGGGCCCGGGAATTGCCGCACTCGTCTGCCTCAGAGTGTTTCGCCGCACTCACACGCGCACGATCACGATGACTGGAGGTCGCGTCCTGCGCTCTCTGGCTTTTTATGTTGTGCCGATTCTCGGCCTCGCGGCCGTGGGCGTCGAATCAGCCGAGCTGGGCGACGCGCGCGTACATCTGATGGTCCTGGCGATTGGAATCATCGGTTTCGTCAACATCCTCGGCGAAGAGCTGGGCTGGCGCGGTTTCCTGCAGGATGCCGTCCGCCCGCTGGCGCGTCCCGGTCGCTACGCGCTGATCGGATTGATGTGGGTCGTGTGGCATTTCACGAACCTCTTTGCGCATCGGGAAGGAGCGGAATTGGCTCAGTATCTGCTCTGGTACGTACCGCTCACCATCGCGTTGTCGGTGCTGATCGGTGAGGCCACAGACCGCGCGCGCGCGGTCCTGATCGCGGTGACGTTGCACGGATGGGTCAACATGCTCTGGGAGTTTCCCGGCACGGGCACGTATCTCATGTTCGCCGGATCGGTACTGTTCTGGGTGTGGATGCTGGCGACGTGGCCGCGCTCTGCACGCGTCGACAAGATCGGGGACGAGGGAAACCCGGTGGTCGCGGAGGGCGGCTCGTCGGCAGCGTGAATCGCCATGACGATCACTGCTGACATGAACTAGGGTCGAGCGAGATCGTGGAGGAGCGAGATCGTGGACACCCACTGACCAGGAGGAGCCTGCAGGTCGCCGGGCGGCGGGTGTCCAGAACTCCGTGCACTACTTCGGTTTGAGGACCGGGGCGATGCGTTCCTGATCCGAGTACTTTTCGAGACCGGAGAAGACGCCCTGGACGTCGGGATGAACCATCAATTCCTGCATTGCGACGCTTCCAAGCACTTCGAATGCCAGCGAGATCGAGCTTGCACCGTGCTCGGTAATCATCTTGTTGATTTCAGCAGGGCAGTCGTCCGCAATCAGCCGCGTGAACAACTCGCCAACGCGACGATTGCTTTCCTCGTCATCTGCCGGGCCCGAAGAGGCGAGGCTGCTGATCTCCGGATGCTTGGAGATGGCGAGGAAAATCCACTTGACCAGATCCTTTCGGTCCCTGCCGCTCGTGCTGTCTGTGAGGCACGTTGATGCGTCCTCAACAGAAGTGCCGGCAGCGATGACTGGGCAGAGACAAAGCAGAGTGGCCAGCGAGAGGCATTTGGCAGATGTCATTTGGCAAACTCACTGTGTTTGGTCGAGGGCGCGCAGAGAAGGGTATGCACAACGAGAGGGAGTTGATCGAGATGGCAGGACGAGCTGCTCGATCTTGCTTGAGAAGCGATCGCTCGGCAAGCGGGCGGCTGTGTGGGTAGATTTCGAGATATCGAAATGGGGGCGATCGAATTGTCCTGCCCTTTCTGCGCGGGATTCCACGGGCAACCCCGAAGCGCAGTGCAGCGAAGTGACGGGCACTGCGCTCCCAGCTGCCGCCAGGCCGAGCGCTATCGCCTGCGTCCTTTCCGCCCGCGGCCGGAACGCGGGGCTATGATCGGTGCGCGTAGCGGTCGATTTCTCACTCGTGATGAGGTGAGTCTACATTTTGAGGAGCCAGACAACATGGCATGCAATGAAATGGGGACCTTCGAGAGCCACAGCCCCGAAATTAATTCCATACTCGAGTTGTTGTGCGGACCGGCGCTCAAACGCAATGCAGACGGGCCACCCGCTTACCGGGAACTTCCAATCCGGCGCAAACCATGACAATGCCGTCGACTCCACTGTTCGATCGACGGCGTCGCCGAGGCCTCTCGCATGGCGGGTGCATCCTGCACGGCGTCAGTCCGTAGATGGAGTCGGCCTCCCCCGCCCACCAGAGGAACAGGTTGTTCTACGCCGTGTTGTCGCCGGTACTGCTGATTGCGGTCTGCGCCGCGGTGCAGTTCCTTGCAGGCAAGCTGATCGGCGTATGGGCATGGGTTCCGACCATGCTGGTCTTCTGGGCCACGATAGCCTTGTTCACGCGAAACTTTTCCGGCTTCGACGCCGCGATGGACAGATTCAAAAACCCGTCAGGCAGTGTTCTCTGGTCCGCCGTTGCCCTGCTTGCGGGGCTGCTTTCCCTGCATGGCTTTGTGCGCCATTGGACGCTGCTTTCTGAATTGCATCTGGTCGTTGCCTGGCTGGTGTTCGCGCTGATCAATCCGTGGTTCGAAGAGTCGTACTGGCGTGGACTGCTAATGGACGCCACGGCATCGTGGGGCAAACTCACGAGCTTGCTCTACTCGTCTGTCTGGTTCGCGGCAAGCCATCCGCTGGTCTGGGGAATTCACTCGCTGCCCCTGCGCAAAGTGGAGGCCATCGGTGCGTTGCTGCTCGTGGGCCTGCTCTGGGGTGCGGCCTATCAACGCTCGGGCAGCTTGCGCTGGTGCGTGGCGGGTCACATGCTGGCCAACCTGTTTGGATTGGCGGCACTGGTCCTTCTGAATTTGTATGACCCGACGCTCAGGTAAAGCGAGTTGATAGAGTCGGCCGTCAACCTGGCGCCACGCTTCTGATGAAGAAGCGCGAGCCTGATTCGAGCGCTGCACACCCGGGTGGATCGATGCTGCACCGGTGGATCACCGGCATCTTCGGTGGCGTGTTCGTGGTTGCCGCGCTGGCGATCCCGTTCGCCGCGGACATTGCGGCGCGACCCTCGGCGATGATTGGATTCCTCTTCATCCTCGGACTGGGACTTGACGCCGTCATCGCCGCGCTGCGCAATCGACGCTCGCTGATCGAGCGCATCGGGCCGCTGCCTTGATCGCCGGGATCGGCATGGCGCCTTCACGATCGGCGTCGCTCCTGCAAATGCGCGGCGTTGAGTGAGGGTAGGCGCGGCGGGATGGGTCACGGACGCGGTGCACGATCGGCGCGGATGATCAGCCATGCGGCGATCATCAGCACGACGCCGTGGATCCACCACAGACCCATCCACGTGGGAATGACACCCTCGCCAAGCCAGCCGCGCCCCAGCGTCAGCAGATTGAAATACCCGACGTACGCAAGTACGGCGATCGCGATCTTGCCGTAACGGGGCTGTCGCGGCTGGCCACGGGCCAGCGGGAACGCCAGCAACGCCAGCGCAATCGTGGCGAGAGGCAGCGCGGCCCGCCAATGCATCTCGGCGCGGTCGCGAAGCTCGGAACTCGACGACAGCACATTGCTCGATACGCGCGTTTCCTCCCGGTTGCGCTTGACGCGCGATGACTCGGGCAGACGCAGGTCATTGCGCTCGAAGCGCATGGTGCGGAAGTCCGGCGACTCGAGCGAGCCTTCAACCCGGAAACCGTCCCGCAGGGCAAGGAAGCGGTCGATGCCGTTCTGGTCGTGGAACAGCCGGCCCGCTTCGGCGGTGACGATGTCGACGCGACCATCCCGCTCCCGATACACAAACAACCTTTTGAACTGCGTGCCGCTGTTGCCGATCTCGCCCACGTAGATCACACCCATGTTGCCCGGCAGCGGCATGAAGCGGCCTGCCTCGAGTCCCGCCGTGAGCAGAGATCGATTGGCCTCGTCGACCATCCGGTCCGACAGGCGCAAGGTTCCCGGCACGATCCAGAAGGTAAGCGCAGCAAGCAGTAGCGCGACCGGTACCGCGAGCAGCAGCAACGGCCTCAGCAATTGCCGGCTGCCCATCCCTGCGCTCGACAGGATTGCCATTTCGCTGTCGCGATAGAGCCGGCTGTAAGCCATCATCACGGCGACGAACACCGCCAGTGGCAGCAGCAGCGTCAACGCGTCGAGGCTGCGCAAGCCAACCTGGCTGAGCAGCAGGGTGACGGGAACCTCGCCGTTGGCGACCCGTCGCAACACGTCGGAAACGGTGCCGCCCAGCGTGATCATGAGCAGCAGCAGCGCCGTTCCGGCGCAGGCACCCAGCAACTCGCGCAACACGTAACGATCGGCGATCTTCATCAGCGCCATTGCTGTGTCCTTCGAGGATCCCGTGCGCCTTCTGCGGGGCGACTGTCAGCTTTGCGAAGCCAGTGCGAATGCATGGTGCCGATCGGAGCGATCTCGGTTGGATTCAAGGGACGCAAGATACAGGGTGTCGCCCCGGCGCATTCCGCCGCATGGCCTCCGCCCTCAATCGAAGGCAAGCTCGAGATTCAGCCCCAGCAGCCAACCGCGTCCCGGAGCCGGCTCAAAATAGCGGCCGTTGCCCTCGTTGACGATCACCGAGCCGATGACTTCACGATCCAGCAGGTTGTCGATGCGGGCATAGGACTCGATCCGCAGCTCGCCGAGAACAAAACGACGTGTCGCCGCCAGATCCATAACCATGTGGCCCGGCGCGGAGGCGGAATTGCGATCGTCTGCGAAAATGCGACTGCTCGCGTTGGCACTGAGCGAGACATCGAAGCGCTCGCCGACTTCGTGCACCAACTCGCCAAATGCTGAATGGCGCGCGATGGCGGGAATGCGGGAGCCGGCCGCCACCACCGCAGGTGAGGTGCAGGCGGGATCCGCGCAGATCCGGAATCCGTCGGGGTACGTTGCGTCGAGCGCGGTATAGGCGAACGTGTAGCGCCAGTTCGTTGCGATGCGACCGCGCGCGCCGATCTCAAGGCCCAGGCGGCGCGACGCGCCGGCATTGACGAAACTGGTGCGTCCACCACTGCTGGCGGCAACCGCCAGCTCGCCGCGGGTCCGGCTGGAAAACGCAGTGACATCCAGGGCCTGCCCGCCCGTTCTCCAGCGCAGCCCCATCTCGGCGTTGCGGCTGCGCGCCGGACCAAGCTCGCTGTTGAGCCCGCTACTGCCGTCGACGCGATAGGCGAGCTCGTTGAAGGTGGGCGTCTCGAATCCGCCGCCGATGTTGCTGAAGACACTCAGTCCCTCTCGAACACGAAAGCTCAATCCAGCGACGGGCGTGGTCCGCGAAAAACGCAGGCTGCCGCTGTCGTCCGGATTGCTGCCGGCGATGAAACTGTCATCCGAGCGGAAGCGCACGCTGCTGTGGCGCGCGCCGACGACCGCGCGCCAGCGCTCGGAAACACTCCAGTCGGCCTGGACGTATTGGTCGAAATTCTGGACGCGATTGCGCTCGTCGCGGCGCAGCGCACCGCGCACGCCCAGCACCGATCCCGCGAAATTCTCAAAGCCAAGCCGATCTTCGTCGGCACGCTGTGCTTCGGCGCCGATGGTGATGTCGAGATCTCGATCAAGCAGACGGGTGGCAAGACTCGCCCGTGCGTCGATGCCACCGTACGCGCG
>JBBQNY010000075.1:0-13635 GCA_038330365.1 Lysobacterales bacterium
CATCCATGGCTTCTACAACAGCACACGACTGCACTCGACTCTGGGTTACCTGTCACCCAACGACTACGCAAACAGAATCAAACTCGGAAAGCCCAGTGATCCACCGCTTCATGGCGTCCGCTGAAAGGGGGCAGGTTCAGACTTCCCTTCTCTCCGCCTGCGGGGAGAAGGTGCCCGCAGGGCGGATGAGGGGCCTGCTCGTGCATCGACCCAGATCGGTTCTCCGCGCAACGCGCGTGGATGCATACGGCTCGAACGCTTCCACGCAGCGCACCGTTCTTGATTCGAACCTCCGTCAGACCCGGATCTCCCCAGAAGGGGCCATGACCTTCACGACGAGCGGACGCCAATCCTGTCGCCCGGAGGCAGGGCTCGAGCGCGACATCGTCTCGCCTGGGCTGCGGGCCTATAATTCGCGATTGACGTTGCATAGCGGGACGGCAGCACATGGGTCGGGGACCATCAATCGAAGGGCGCAAGAACGCCACGGACGCCAAACGGGCCAAGGCGTTCACCAAGCTCATTCGCGAAATATCGGTGGCGGCGCGCCTGGGCGGCGGCGATCCGGCCGGCAATCCGCGGCTGCGGTCGGGCATCGACAAGGCGCTCTCGGCCAACATGTCCAAGGACGTGATCGAACGTGCCATCAAGAAAGCGACAGGCGAGCTCGAGGGCGTCGAGTACGAGGAAATCCGTTACGAAGGCTATGCGCCGGGCGGCATCGCCGTGATCGTTGACTGTCTGACCGACAACCGCAACCGCGCCGTCGCCGACGTACGACACGCGTTCACCAAATTTGGCGGCAGCCTCGGTACCGACGGTTCCGTGGCCTTCCTGTTCCGCAAGGTGGGCGTACTCTCGTTCGGCGCTGGCGCTGACGAGGCGCAGCTCACGGACGCCGCCATCGAGGCCGGCGCCGACGATGTCGTCGTCTATGCCGAGGATGGCGCCATCGACGTGCTCACCGCGCCGGAAGATTTCGAATCGGTAAAGACGGCGCTCGCAGGCTCGGGTCTTGCAGCGGCCGCGTCAGTCGTCACCCTGCGTGCGACCACGGATGTGGCGGCCACCGGCGATATCGCGCGATCGGTCGCGAAGCTGCTCGACTGGCTCGAGGATCTCGACGACGTGCAGAGCGTCTATTCCAACGCCGATTTGCCCGCAGAGGCGTACGCCTGACCATGGCTGCCGTGATACCTCCTTGCTGCCGTCGGGATGCTGGAACCTGCGCGGGCCCGTTGCCGCCTGTGTACGGAACGGAGTCGACGAATCGACGCTGCTGAACCGGCGCGCGTCATGGGCATCGATCCTGGTTCAGTGCGGACCGGGATCGGCATTGTCGACGTCGACGCGACCGGCCATGCGCGGCACGTATTCCACTGCGCGCTGGCCGTGGGCGGGGAGGAGGACTTCCCGCGGCGCCTGCGTGCGATCGTGCTTGGCGTGACTGCCCTGATCGAGGAGTACCGTCCGGGTGAGGTCGCGATCGAACGGGTGTTCATGGCCAAGAATCCCGACTCCGCCCTCAAGCTGGGTCAGGCGCGCGGCGCCGCCATCTGCGCCTGCGTGCTGCGCGATCTGCCGGTCAGCGAATATTCGCCCATGCAGATCAAGCAGGGTCTGGTTGGCCGCGGCATCGCCGACAAGAGCCAGGTGCAGCACATGGTTGGCGTGCTTCTCAATCTCCAGGAGAAGCTGCAGGCCGACGCCGCCGACGCGCTGGCCGTGGCCATCACGCACGCCCATGCGCGCGCCGTTGCCCAGCGCACCGGCGTGCTCGCCTCGGATCTCATGGGTCGCCGGAGCTCGCGCCGGTGATCGGACGACTGCGAGGCCAGCTGATCCACAAACAGCCCCCCTGGCTCACGCTCGATGTACATGGGGTCGGGTATGAACTCGAAGCGCCCATGAGCACTTTCTACGAATTGCCGGAAACCGGTGGCGAAGTGACGCTGTTCACTCACTATGCGCAGAAGGAAGACAGCGTATCGCTCTACGGTTTCCTCCGGGAGGCCGAGCGACGCCTGTTCCGAGACGTGCAAAAGGTGAGCGGCATCGGCGTCCGGGTTGCACTCGCCATCCTGTCGGGCGTGTCGGTGGACGAATTCGCGCGTCTGGTGGCGCACTCGGACGTGGCGGCCCTCACGCGCATACCGGGGGTCGGCAAGAAGACCGCCGAACGCCTGTTGCTCGAGCTGCGCGATCGCGTGTTGCCGACGGCAGCCGGGACGCCGACTTCCACCGGCGGGCCCGCGCCGGGCGACGTGGTGGGCGAAGCGATGCAGGCACTGCAGCAATTGGGTTACCGACCGGTCGAGGCCTCGCGCATGGCCACGCTGGCATTCGAGGCCGGCGACGACGCCGAGCAGATAATCCGCAAGGCACTGAAGGCGGCGCTGCGTTAAGCAGCGCGCCCTGGCGAGCACATCATGGCCTACTCCGTTTCCGTCTCCACCGAAGTCGAACCGCGTGCCCATGGTCATGGCAAAGCCAGCCTCGGGGGTCTTGTGGTGGCCGCGATCGGCGTCGTGTTCGGAGACATCGGCACCAGTCCGCTCTACACCGTCAAGCAGGCGTTCTCGCCGCAGTACGGGTTGATCGCGAACCACGACACGGTGCTCGGAATACTGTCCCTGGTGTTCTGGTCGCTGCTGCTGGTGGTCACGCTCAAATACGTGACGATCATCATGCGCGCGGACAACCAGGGCGAGGGCGGCATCATGGCGCTGATGGCGCTGGCCCAGCGTTCGCTGCGCAAGGGATCGAAGATGACCTACGTGGTGGGCATCCTCGGCGTGTTCGGCGCGTCGCTGTTCTTTGGCGACGGCGTCATCACACCGGCCATCTCGGTGCTCTCCGCGCTGGAAGGTCTCGAGGTGGTCGCGCCGCAACTCACCGCATGGGTGGTGCCGCTGACCGTCATTGTGCTCATCTTGCTGTTCTGGAGCCAACGCTTCGGCACTGCAAAGGTCGGCAAGGTGTTCGGGCCTATCACTGGCGTGTGGTTCATCACACTGGCGGTTCTCGGCGTCGTCAACATCCTGCATGCACCCGAAGTGCTGAAGGCCGTCAATCCACTATGGGCGGCGGATTTTTTCGGCACCTACCACTGGCAGGGAATCTTTATCCTCGGCGCCGTGGTGCTGGCGATCACCGGCGGCGAAGCCATCTATACGGACATGGGCCACTTCGGCGCCAAGCCCGTGCGTTATGCCTGGTACTTCTTTGTGCTGCCCGCGCTGGTGCTCAACTACTTCGGCCAGGGCGCACTGGTGCTCGAGGATCCTGGCGCAATCCGCAATCCCTTCTACTTCGGCGTGCCCGAGTGGGGCCGCGTGTGGATGATCGTGCTCGCGACGGCCGCGACCTGCATCGCATCGCAGGCCGTCATCACGGGCGGTTTCTCGGTGGCGCGCCAGGCCATGCAACTCGGATATGTGCCGCGCATGCGCATCCTGCATACGTCGAGTGACACCATCGGGCAGATCTACATCCCCAGCATCAACTGGTCGATGATGGTGATCGTCATCATGCTGGTGGTGAGCTTCGGATCCTCGTCCGCTCTGGCAACGGCCTACGGCGTCTCTGTCTCCGGCACCATGTTGATCGACACGCTGCTGCTCGCGATCGTGGCGCATGCACTGTGGCCGCGCTGGCGCCTGTGGGTGCTCCCGCTCTGCGCCGTCTTCATCGTTGCGGATGTCGCGTTCCTGGTCGGCAACAGCGCCAAGATTCCGCAAGGCGGCTGGTTTCCGCTCGTGCTTGGCCTGGTGTTGTTCACGCTGCTGCGTACGTGGCGACGTGGCCGTCAGCTGCTGCACGACGAGGTCCAGAAGGAAGGCATCCAGCTGTCGAGCTTCCTGCCCGGCCTGATGCTGGCCCCGCCCGTGCGCGTGCCGGGCACCGCGATCTTCATGACGGCGGACAAAGGCGTGGTACCGCACGCATTCCTGCACAACCTCAAGCACAACAAGGTTCTGCATGAGCGCAACGTGTTTTTGACAGTTGAAACGCTGGAAACGCCCTTTACGCCCGCGGACCAGCGTCTCTCCATCAAGGCGATCGGCGATGATTTCTACCGCGTGCTGATCCGGTTCGGTTTCATGGAGCGGCCTGACGTGCCGCGCGCGCTGATGCAGTCCTGCGACAAGGGCGGCATTTATTTCGATCCGATGGACACGACGTATTTCGCCAGTCGCGAAACAGTCGTCGCCAGTCCGCACCGCGGCATGCCGGTCTGGCGCGATCTGCTGTTCGCCTTCATGCACCGCAATGCGGCGCCGGCGACCGGATTTTTCCGCATACCCGGCAACCGCCTGGTGGAGCTCGGAGCCCAGGTCCAGATTTGAAGTCAGCGGACAGGGGACAGCGGACAGCAGACAGTTTTTTCCCTTCTCCCCGCGGGAGAAGGTGGCGCGCAGCGCCGGATGAGGGTCCAAGGCCCCGCGTCATTTCGATTCAGGGCCGGCTCCAGGCGGCCTGGATGCATGCGTGCCTCGAAGTAAGTGCAAGCCGCAGTCGCATTTCGCGTTGAACCCGCATGACGCAGGGCCGGGAACCCTCACCCCCGGCCCCTCTCCCCGGCGGGAGAGGGGAGTTCAATCCCAGGAACCGCGTCGCAGTGCTGCTGTCTGTGAACGCATGTGCACGCATGCGAACATGACGGCATGAACGACGAGCGCGTGATCACAGCCGACGCCACGCGCGAGGATATCGTTGCCGAGGCGCATATCCGTCCCCAGCGGATGGCCGAATATCTCGGCCAGAAGGCGGTTCGCGAGCAGATGTCGATTTACATCGAGGCTGCCCGCCGGCGCGGCGAGGCGCTCGACCATGTGCTGATCTTCGGGCCCCCGGGACTCGGCAAGACCACGCTCGCGCAGGTGATCGCCAATGAACTGGGGGTTGGCCTGCGGCAGACCTCGGGCCCTGTGCTGGAGCGACCCGGCGACCTCGCGGCCCTGCTCACCAATCTGCAGCCGCGCGACGTGCTGTTCGTGGACGAGATCCACCGCCTGAGCCCGGTCATCGAGGAAGTTCTGTATCCCGCGATGGAAGACTGCCAGATCGATCTGATGCTGGGGGAGGGCCCCGCGGCGCGTTCGATCAAGCTCGACCTGCCGCCTTTCACCTTGATCGGCGCGACGACGCGTGCGGGCCTGCTGACGGGGCCGTTGCGGGACCGGTTCGGGATCGTGCAACGACTCGAGTTCTACGAACGCGAGGAACTCCGCGCCATCGCTTCGCGCGCCGCGCGCATCCTGGCGATCGAGTGCGATGAAGAAGGCGCGGATGAGATCGCTCGCCGCGCGCGCGGCACGCCTCGAATCGCCAACCGCCTGCTGCGGCGCGTGCGCGACTACGCGCAGGTTCGTGCCGACGGCTGCATCACGCGCACCGCCGCCATCGCCGCGATGGACATGTTGAGCGTCGACCCGGAAGGTTTCGATCCGCTCGATCGTCGCTTGCTCAAGCTGATCATCGAGGGATTCGATGGCGGTCCGGTCGGAGTCGAGAGCCTGGCGGCGGCACTGAGCGAAGAGCGCGGCACGCTTGAAGATGTGATTGAGCCGTATCTCATCCAGCAGGGCTATCTCATTCGCACCGCGCGCGGACGCATGGCGAGCGCGAAGGCCTATCGGCATCTCGGGCTGGCGCCACCACCGCGTCAGAGAGAGGGCGCAGCGACGCCGTCGCTGTTTGCCGACGCCTCGGAGCCGTGACGCAAGTGCCGATCGCGCACATGCCGGAAGTGACCATGTCGCTCAACCAGACAGCCAGCCCGTTCCTGTGGCCCATCCGTGTGTACTGGGAAGACACCGACGCCGGTGGCGTGGTGTTTCACGGCAGCTACGTGCGCTACTTCGAGCGCGCGCGCAGCGAATACCTGCGCAGTCTCGGCATGCAGCAGTCAACTCTTCTGCGCGAGCGCGGAATCCTGTTCGCGATCGTGGGGATGGATCTGCGCTTCGATGCGCCCGCGCGTCTTGACGACATGCTCCAGGCCAGCTGCAAGCTGACTGCGCGCCGTGCGGCGAGTCTCGGATTTGAACAGGAACTCCACCGCATCGGCGATAATGTGCGTATCGCACGGGCAGAAGTGCGCGCCGCCTGTCTCGATGCGACGCGCTTTCGCCCCTGCGCTCTGCCACCCGACCTTTTCGATGGAGTTTGCGGATGAACGGCGATCTCGACCTGCTGGCACTGGTGCTCGGCGCCAGTCTGCCGGTCAAACTGGTAATGGGCGTCCTGCTGGCCGCGTCCATCGCCTCCTGGATGATCATTTTCCGCAAACAGGCGTTGCTGGATCGGGCCACGCGTGAAGCCGAGGCATTCGAGGAGCGCTTCTGGTCGGGCGCCGACCTTGCTTCGCTGTTCAAGGAACTGTCCGCCAAGGGCGATCGCATCGGCGGGCTGGCGGCCGTGTTCACGGAAGGATTCCGCGAGTTCGCGCGCTTGCGCCAGCGCCGCAGCATGAACCCCGACACAGTGGTCGAAGGGGCGCAGCGTGGCATGCGCGTCACGCTCACGCGCGAGATTGACAAGCTCGAGCAGAGCCTGGAGTTCCTGGCGACGGTGGGTTCGACCAGTCCCTACGTGGGCCTGTTCGGAACCGTCTGGGGCATCATGATCGCCTTCCAGGGACTCGCCAGCGTGCGCGAGGCCACGATTGCGATGGTGGCACCCGGCATCTCCGAGGCGCTGATCGCGACCGCGATGGGCCTTTTCGCCGCCATTCCCGCGGTGATCGCCTACAACCGCTACTCGACCAAAGTCGATCGCCTGCATTCGCGCTACGACACGTTCCGTGAAGAGTTCTCCACCATCCTGCAGCGGCAGGTGCATGCCGACGACAATGGTTAAGTCCAACCCCGCTGCGCGCCGTCGCACGTACGCATGGGCATGAGCGCATCCTCCCGCGGTGGCCGGCGCCGGCGCGCGATGGCCGACATCAATGTCGTGCCCTACATCGACGTGATGCTGGTGCTGCTCATCATTTTCATGGTGACGGCGCCGCTGCTCAATCTGGGCGTGGACATTGAATTGCCGAAATCCAGCGCGCGCGCCATGCAGCAGGAGAAGGAACCGATCATGGTCTCCGTGGGCCAGGACGGCGCGATGTATCTGACGCTCGGCGCGGGCGAGCGCGAACCGGTCGATGCGGAAACCCTCAAGCTCAAGGTTGGCGCTTTCATCGGCCAGAACCCCAACGTTTCCGTGCTGGTGGCGGGCGACGGCCGTGGCACCTACGCGACGGTGTATCAAGCCATGGTGCTGCTACAGGAGGCGGGAGCACCGCGTGTGGGGCTGATGAGCCAGCCGCTGGAGCCTTGATGAGGTCCGCAAGAGTGCGAATCCGTGAGCGTGCCCGCGCAGCCGCAACGCCCACGTGGCCGATAGTGGCGTGACGCGATGAATGCCGAGGACGCCCGTCTCGCCGCCCAGCCGTCGGGCCGCGCCAATGCGCGCGCGCTTGCATGGTCGATCGTGGTGCACACCATCGCGCTGGGGCTGCTGTTCATCGGGCTGAAATGGACGCATTCCGAACGCGAGGTCAGCATCAAGGGCCCGATCATCGAAGCCTCTCTGGTGATCGATCCGGCGGCCGTACAGGCGCCCGCGCCGCGGCCGAAGCCGCCGAAACCCAAGCCCACGCCTGTGCCTCCCAAGCCCAAGCCGCCGGAGCCGGAGCCCGTGCCCGTGGAGCCCGAACCGGAGCCGACGCCGCCACCGAGCGACGATCGCACCGACCAGGAGTTCATCGACGAGATGGGACTGCTTGAGCAGGCGGAGATCGAGCGCGAGCAGGAAGAGCGGCGCCGTCGCGAGCAGATCGAGCTTGAGCAGGAGGAACGCCGCGAACGCCGTGAACGGCGCGAACGCGAGCGCGCGGAGCAGATCGAGGATCTCGAGCGCGACCGGCGCGAGGCGGAAGACGCACGAATGGAAGAGTTGCTCGCACAGGAGCAGGCGCAGTCGCAGCCACGCCCGGGCAACGAGGGGGTGGACGACGATCTGCGGGCCCAGTACGCCCTTGCCCTGCAGCAGGCCATCACGCAGGAGTGGACGCGACCGGACACGGTTCCGTTGGGACAGAAGTGCAAGATCACGATCCTGCAGATTCCGGGCGGCGAGGTGGTCGGCGCCGAGGTGGACCCGTCCTGCCCGTACGACACGCTGGGACGTCGCTCGATCGAGGCGGCCGTGATGAAGGCGACGCCGCTGCCGTATCAGGGCTTCGAGGATGTGTTCGAGCGGCGTCTTAATATTACGTTTACTGCCAGGGACCGATACTGACGCAGGCCTCCGGCAATTCTCCGGGACACACTCCGGGACAGCCCCCGCTCATCACGGCGCAGGCATTCTGAACGACTCATCGCGAATCGGGTCTCGACTAAAGGAGTTGGCTGCGACACCGGCCTCGACCTCTTTCGCAACACACTTCGCTTTACGCTCCGCAAAAATACGGGAACACGCATGCGCAAACTCTTCGCGGTACTCATCATCGGATGGCTGGCAAGCACGCACGCCCTCGCCCAGAGTCAGGGCCTCAACATCGATATCGAGGGCGGCAATCCATCCGCCTTGCCGATTGCGGTTGTCCCCTTCGCCAACGAGTCGAACGCGCTGCCGCCGGACACGGATATCGCCCAGGTGATCGCCGCCGATCTCAACCGCAGCGGCCAGTTCCGCTCGCTGTCGCGCGAGCGTGTGATCGAATCACCCTCCGTCGGCAGTGAAATCCGCTTCGATACCTGGCGCTATCTGAAGCAGGACTTCCTGGTCGTCGGACGTTTGATAGACGGCGAGGCCGGTGCCTACCGCATCGAATTCGAGCTGCACGATGTCGCGCGCCAGCAGCGGCTGCTCGGGCTCGCGCTGTCGGCGCGCTCCGGTGACCTGCGTAGCGCGTCGCATCAGATCGCGGACCTGATCTACGAGAAGATCACCGGCGTGCCGGGTGCTTTCTGGACCCGCATCGCGTACATCACGTCGACGGGGCAGGGCAACGCGAAGGAGTACTCGCTGATGGTGGCCGACTCCGACGGCTTCAATCCGCAGAGCCTGCGCCGTTCCAGCGAGCCGCTGCTGTCGCCTTCATGGTCGCCGGACAGCCGGCGCATCGCCTACGTTTCGTTCGAGCGCGGCAATTCCTCGATCTGCGTGCAGGACATCGCCACCGGCTCGTTCCAGGTCGTGGCCTCCAATCGCGGCATCAACGGCGCCCCCTCGTTCTCGCCCGACGGCTCCAAACTCGCCATGGCGCTGTCAATGTCAGGCAATCTCGAGATCTACGTGATGGATCTGGCCTCGCGCCGGACCACGCAGATCACCCGGCATTTCGGCATCGACACCGAGCCGGAATGGATGCCGGACGGCCAAAGCCTCGTTTTCACCTCCGATCGGGCTGGAAAGCCGCAGCTTTACGAGGTTTCCGCCAATGGCGGCTCGCCCTCCCGACTCTCTTTTGCGGGCGAATACAACGCCAGCGTTTCCATCGGCTACGACGGCAAGCGATTCGCTATGGCCCAGGGCAACCGTAATGTGTATCGTATTGCGGTTCTGGACCGCTCGAAGGGCGCCGGTCGGGTCGATGAAGTATCGATTGGCCGCCTCGACGAGTCGCCGAGCTTCGCACCGAACGCGAGCATGATCATTTATGCCTCGCGCGAGGGTGGGCGCGGTGTCCTGAACTCTGTGTCGACCGACGGGCGCGTGCGCCAGCGGCTGGTGCTGTCCGATGGCGATGTCCGCGAGCCAGCCTGGTCGCCGCGTCGCCTTCGCTGAACGGCAGCCCAGGCCCGGCTACGATTTGCGCGTTCGCCAGTCTAGAATCCGTTGCGGTTTCCGTTTTACATACCTTTCAAGGGGATAACACCGATGAACACCACCATCCGCCTGCTGCTCGCAGCCATGCTCGCCACCGGAATGGTGGCGTGCGCCAAGAAGACCCGTCCTGCTCCGCCCATGGATGACGGCATGAGCCAGACGACGCCTGCCGACTCGATGCCGATGGACAAAACCGACGGCATGTACGGCCCGGAAGATCTTGATACCGATTCCTGCCTGCGTCAGCGCGTGATCTACTTTGATTACGACCAGTCCGACGTGCGCGGTGAGGCTTCGGCCGCACTGGGTTGCCACGCCAAATATCTGCGTGACCGTCCGAGCGCCCGCGTGACGCTGGAAGGCCATGCCGACGAGCGCGGTTCGCGCGAGTACAACCTCGGCCTCGGCGAGCGTCGCGGCAATGCCGTCTCCTCCGCACTGCAGGCGCAGGGCGGATCAGGCTCGCAGCTCAATGTCGTGAGCTACGGCGAAGAGCGCGGCACCTGCTCTGACACCAGCGAGGGTTGCTGGTCGAAGAACCGTCGCGTCGAGATCGTCTACACCGCGAAGTAAGTCATCGTCCGACGGCAGCCCCCTCTTGCAGGGGCTGCCGTCTGCCGACGGTGGCCGCAACGGGGACGGCGGTCTTTGAAATAGCTTTGCATTCCTCCCGGAGCGGCAATTCCATGATCCAGCAGCACACCCGAATCTTTGCGATGGCGTTGATAACCGGCGCCGTGGCTTGTCTTTCCCAGTCCGCGCATGCGCAGGACGGCCGACTCAGCCTGGCCGAGCGCGTCGCGCGCATGGAGCAGCAGCTGCAAGGCCAGCAGGGCGGCGCCACGCTCGAGCAGATCAATCGCATCTCCGATCTGCAGAACGAAGTGCGCGAGCTGCGCGGCATGGCGGAACAGCAGCAGTTCGAAATCGAAAACCTCAAGAAGAAGGCCCGCGACCAGTATGTTGATCTGGACTCGCGCGTCAGTCGCATGCGCAAGGACGATCCAGCCGCCAGCGGCGGCGGGGCCGATGACGCCTTCGCCCGGCCGCAGCAGGGCTTCCAGGATGTGACACCCGATGACAGCGACGACGCCTTCGGCGCGGACTCCGTGCCCTCGCGCGATCGTCGTGCTGCCAGCGACGCGATCGAACTGGCTCCGGCCGTCCCGCCGGGCGGCATGCCCGACGCGACCGAGAAATCAGAGTACGACGCCGCGCGCGCGCAACTCGATGCCGGGCAGTACGCCAGCGCGGCGCGCTCCTTCGCCGAGTTCGTACGTGTGCATCCCAACGGCGAGCTGACGGCAAATGCACTGTATTGGCTGGGCGAGTCCTACTACGTCACGCAGAACTTCCAGACGGCGCTGGACACTTTCCGCGATCTGGTCGCGCGGTATCCCGACAGCAACAAGGTCGCGGACGCCATGCTCAAGATCGGCTACTGCCACTTCGAGCTGCAGCAGTTCGACGATGCCGAGGTCGCGCTCAACGAGGTGATTTCCCTCTATCCCGACACCACGGTCGCCCGGCTGGCGCAGGGCCGACTGCGCGCCTTGCGCACGGATCGCGGCGCGCGCTGACGCTCTGGCGCGGCCGACAGGCTGTCGGCCTGCGAATGCCAGTCGGCGGGAATCGCCGCCCGCGCCGTCCGTCGAGGCAGGGCGTCGACCTCGTCGCTCGCAGGCGGAAAGATCCGAATGTCTTCCTTGACCTCCAGTCCCACCGAATCGGTCTCGCGTCTTCGCATCAGCGAGATCTTCCACTCGCTGCAGGGCGAGGCGCGATCGTCTGGCTGGCCGACGGTATTCGTCCGGCTCACAGGTTGTCCCCTGCGTTGCAGCTACTGCGACACGGCCTACGCCTTCCACGGCGGTGAATGGCGGAGCTTGGAGGAGATTGTGGCCAGCGTGCGCGCGTTCGAGACGCGGCGCGTGTGCGTCACCGGTGGCGAGCCGCTCGCGCAGAAGCGTTGCACCCAATTGCTGCGCCAGCTGTGCGATGCCGGTTTCGACGTCTCGCTGGAAACCGGCGGCGCGCACGACATCTCCGGGATCGACGATCGCGTCAGTCGCGTGCTCGACATCAAGACCCCGGGATCGGGCGAGTCCGCGCGCAATCGCTGGGACAATATTCCGCACCTGACGCCGCGGGATCAGATCAAGTTCGTACTGTGCGACCGCGCCGACTATGACTGGGCGTGTGCCCAACTGGTTGAGCATGCGCTTGCCGCACGCTGTGACGTGTTGTTCTCGCCGAGCTTTGGGCAGGTCGATCCGGCCCAGCTCGCGCAATGGATTCTGGATGATCGCCTCGATGTGCGCTTCCAGATGCAACTGCACAAGGCCTTGTGGGGCGAGGCGCAGGGACGATGACGGAGCGGGACGCTGCTCTTTACCGGCAGACGGCGAGTTCGTCGACGCCGCCGCGCGCCGTGGTACTCCTCTCGGGTGGCATGGATTCGGCGGTTGTGCTCGCAATGGCACGCGAGCAGGGTTTTGAATGCCACGCGCTCAGCCTCGACTATGGCCAGCGCCATCGTGCCGAGCTGGATGCCGCGGATCGGGTGGCGACGGAACTCGGAGCGGTCGCGCATCGGGTCGTGGTGCTCGATCTTCGTGCGTTCGGCGGATCGGCACTCACTGCCGATATCGAGGTGCCCGATGCGGTCGCGACGCCGGCGTCGGCGACCGCGGCGGATGTACGCGAAGTCCGCGCGAACGCGGTCATTGACGTGTCTGCGCGGGATTGTCCTGCCGAGCAGGAGCATATCCCCGTCACCTATGTGCCCGCACGCAACACCATCATGCTGTCGCTCGCGCTCGGCTGGGCCGAAGTCCTGGATGCCCGAGCCATCTTTCTCGGGGTCAACGCGGTCGACTATTCGGGCTATCCCGACTGCCGGCCGCAATTCATCGCGGCCTTCCAGCGCATGGCGGACCTGGCCACGCGCACGGGAGTGGAAGGACATGGCGTAAGAATCCAGGCGCCGCTCATCGACCTCTCCAAGGCTTTGATCATCGCCGAAGGCGTGCGACTTGGCGTCGATTTCTCACACACTGTCACCTGCTACCGCGCCGATAAGCGCGGGCGTGCGTGCGGTCGCTGCGATGCCTGTGTCTTGCGGCGGGAAGGGTTCGAAGCCGCGAACGTGGCAGACGCCACGCGGTACGTCATATAGGCATGAAGCCCGCAGCGGTTGTGGGCGTTCGGGTCACTCCCTAAACTTGCGGGCCGCATGCGACCCGGTGTCGCAGCGGAATCGAGACGAATGGGTCGTTAGCTCAGTGGTAGAGCTGCGGACTTTTAATCCGTAGGTCGATGGTTCGAATCCATCACGACCCACCATTCGCCTCCAGCCTTGCGGAACTCGGCGGACTCATTAGCCCCTCTCCCGCAGGGAGTGGGGTTGGGGTGAGGGTCCGAGGCCCTGCGTCATGTGAGTCCACTGCGATCGCTGCGCGTTGCTTCGATGTCCTTCGAGGCAAGCACGCACCCTGCGAGGTCAGACAGCCACAACATCCGGCTGCGGAAGCAAGTCAAACCGTGAGTCTGCCCACGTACGGTAAGATGCCGTACAAGGAGACCGCCATGACAACCAACAGCGCTGCCCGCCTGGACTTGCGTCTGAATGCCACCGACAAGGCGCGCATCTCCCATGCTGCGGCGTTGCGCGGCGTGCCGGTTGCGGCCTTCGTCCGCGACGCCGTGTTACGTGAGGCGGAAGCAGCGATGGCTGCAGAGTTGACGGTCACCTTGTCGGTAGCGGAGTCCCGCCGTTTTCTGGCCGCCCTGGACAAGCCGTTC
>JBBQNY010000076.1:0-13482 GCA_038330365.1 Lysobacterales bacterium
CCGCAGGGTCGGTATTTACCTGCGATTCGGTTCCCGAGGTCACAACAAGGCAGTTTGTACGCACTCCGTCAGAATCAGGCGGCGCGCCGCAATGGATGCCGTGGCGCGTCTCTGACGATTACTCCGGGCCCTTGCGCACCACTCAATATCACCGGTCACCGGCTGTGTGAGCGCGACCGAACACCTGGGCCGCTGCAGTGTGCACTGAAGCTCGGCTCACGCTCCAAGCCTCAGGGAGAACAGTCCTCGAGATCGGTGACGCGCCCTGGTCGGCGGGCATCATGGCGTCGAAGTGAAGTTGCTTATCAGCGCTCGTCTTCGTCCGTCGCGCCACTGTCGCGTTCGACCGTTGCTGCCGATGCGTCGACCTCACCCAGTTGTTCGCTGTCCATGTTCTCCGCCGCTTCCGATTCCTTGTCGACCTTCTCGGCTTCCTCCACCGCTGCACGCTCGTTGCGCTCCACACCGATGTGATAAGCGGCGAAACCGGGCAAGACGAGCTGATTGAGGGCGATTCCAATCACTCTTCCCTCCAGCGGCGAGAGTATTTCGGACTCGCGATTGTTGACCGGGTCGATTACTTTGCCGAGGCGTTGTCCGACCCGAACCTTGTCACCCAGCTTCGCCGTGGAGACCAGCATTCCGCCTGAGTTGGAGCGCACCCAGCGTGATCCGTACAACACGGCCTGCGGCTCGGACCACATGCGAAAACTCCGGGTCATGCCGAGCCGGTGCATCAGCGAATTGATGGACTGCACCGCACGGTCGATCTCGTCAGGCTCGATCAGGCCTGGAGCTCCCACTTCGAAGGTCGCCGCGGCGATACCGATCGCCGCAGCCGCGCGCCGCAGCATGCCGCGTGCGCCCGGGCTGTGCAGCACGGGAATGTCACCGAATCCGCGCGTGAACGACACTACGCCCGGAGCGGTTAGATCCGCACGCACCTGCGGAAGATTCGAGCGGGCGAAGGAACCGGTATGGAAATCCACCAATGCGTCGCAATGCTGCACGACTTCATCGAAGAAACGCCGCGCAATGCGGGAAGCGGCGCTGCCGCCGGTCGATCCCGGAAAGTACCGGTTGAGATCGCGCCGGTCCGGCAGATAGCGCGTGCCGCGCGCGAATCCGAACAGATTCACGATCGGCACACCGATCACGGTTCCCCGCAGATCCTTGGGCTGCAGTTCATTGAGCACGCGGCGGACAACTTCGATGCCGTTGAGCTCATCGCCGTGGATAGCCGCGGTCAGACACAGCGTGGGGCCCGGCCTGCGTCCATGAATCACCACCAGCGGAGTGAATGAAGCACCTCCGTCGAAAGACTGGCCCACCTCCCAGCGCATCTCGACCCGCTGGTTGGGCTCGATGGATTCACCCAGTATCTCGAATGGGACCTGATCGCGCGCCTTGCCCGTGCGGGCGATCTGGATGCGCGCATCCAGTCTTGGCACGCCGCCCCCACTCTGCAGCATGAGTTGCTGTGCGCTCTCAGGGCTCTGCGCGCCGGCGGACTCTGCCTTCCGGGCGCTCGCGGAAGTTCCGCTCCGGGTCGACGCTTCGATGTTGCTCTTGAGGGCATCGGCCGCAGGGGCTTCGAGTTTCCCGAACTGGACTTCTGCGCGCACGTCTGAAAAGTCGGCCTTGCGCGTGCTCCTTTCGGCAGCATCTGCGCTCAGAGCCTCGAGACGATCGCTGGAGACGGGATCCGGGAAATCCTGGGCGCTGACGACCGCGGTGGCGCAGCAGGCCAGCAGCACCCCGAGTGTGAGCGCAGCCCCATGACGTCGAGCCGCGCCTTGACCTGCGCGCAGACAAGTCAGTGACGCCGGCGTGGACCTGTTCAGAGGGTCCCTGGAAGTCAGGCGCGCTGGCAACGCGCGCAACGCCCGTGCACTTCGAGACTTTGCGATTCCGGCAGGAACCCCAGGCTCGCGGCCTGCGCGTCGAGCAGATCGGCGACACCGTCGTCGCACAATTCAATCGCGCTGTCGCAGTCGTCGCAGATGAAAAACGGCACGGCATGCGCGTGCTCGGGGTGATGGCAGCCGGTATAGGCGTTGATCGATGCGAGACGGTGAATGAATCCATGTTCGAGCAGGAAATCGAGTGCTCGATAGACGGTCGGCGGCGCCGCCCGGTCCCGTTCGCCGCGCAGGCTGTCGAGGAGGTCGTAGGCCTTGACCGGCTTGGGCTGCACCGCGATCAGCTCAAGCACACGCTTTCTAACCTGGGTCAGGCGGAGACCACGTTCCCGGCACACGCCCTCAACCGCTTTCACGAAGCGCTCGGGTGAATGCGAGTGCCGGTGGGCTTCGCGATGCGCGGCAGCGGCTCGGGCGGTGGCAGCGGTCATGCTGCCCATGATACGACGCGACTCACGTCGGAGAGACGGTCAGCCCCGCGCGGCCGTGCGAACACGATTCCGGTGCGGGCGAGACTCTCGATCTGCCGGATTCCCTAGGAACTCTTGAGGCCTTCGGCCTCGAGTGCCTGCTGGACCGCCGGGCGGGCGGCGACGCGCTTCTGGAATGCCAGCAAGTTCGGAAAACTGGACAGATCCAGCTTCACCAGGCGAGCCCAGTTGGTCACCACGAAGAGGTAGGCATCGGCCACAGTGAACCCCTCGCCAAACAGGTAGCCATCCTCGCGCAACAGATTTTCGACGAAGGTGTAGCGCTTCTGCAGCGCCTGTTCTTTTTCAGCGCGAACTTCCGGCGTCGACTTGCTGTTGAACAGCGGGCTGTAGTTCTTGTGAATCTCGGAATTGATATAGCCGAGCATCTCGAGCACGCGGTAGCGGGCGAGCGCGCCGACGCCGGGCAGGAGATCCGTGTTGGACCTGAGGTCTGCCAGATACTGCACGATCGCAGTGCCTTCGGTCAGGATCTCGCCGTTGTCCAGGCGCAGCGCAGGTACGTAGCCCTTGGGCGTGATGTCGCTGAATGCACTTCCGTCCTCAAGCTTGCCCGAGCGGATGTCCACCTTCACCAGGTCGAGATCGATGCCGGCTTCACGCGCCACGATGTGGGGCGAGAGCGAACAGGCACCAGGCGAATAGTAGAGTTGCATGACTCGATTCCTTGCGTGGATGGAATGGAAATTCGCTGCTGCCGCTGCCGCGGGGAACGAACGCTCCGCGGACGGTCAGTCGCACTCGTGATGCGAGGGCACAAGGGAACATGCGTCCTGTTCCGCTTTCCTCAAGCCTGCGACCCTACGGCGAATCTCCGATCCGCTTCAATGCGGCGTCGATACGGTCCAGCGCCTGCGAGCGACCTGCCAGGAAAACGGTATGCGCAATGTCGGGGCTTACCTGTGTACCGGTAATCGCGACACGCAGCGGCTGCGCCACCTTGCCCATGCCGAGCCCCAGGGATTCTGCGGTGGCGTGCAGTGCCCCGGATATGCCCTCGACTTCCCAACGTTCGAGATCTGCCAGCCGCGTGCGCGCATCGGCGAGCGCGGGGACAGCTGCGACGATCAGATGCTTGCGCTCCGCGGCCTCGTCGTAGCCGACGAGCGGCTGATACCAGATCGCCGCGCGTTCCGCCATTTCCTTCAGTGTCTGCACACGGTCGCGCAGGGCCACGACGATGTCAGCGGGATCGGGCCCGGACGATGTGTCATACCCTGCGGCATCGAGGTGCCATTGCAGATGTCGCGCGACATCCGCGGGCTCGTCATGTTTGAGGTACTGCTGGTTGAGCCAACCGAGCTTCACCAGATCAAAACGCGACGGTGACTGGTTGACGTCCTCGATGCGGAACAAGGACTTCATCTCGTCGAGCGAAAACAGTTCCTGGTCGCCGTGTGACCAGCCGAGTCGGACGAGATAATTCAGGATGGCATGCGGCAGATAACCATCATCGCGGTACTGCATGACGCCGACAGCGCCATGCCGTTTGGACAGCTTGGCGCCGTCTGCGCCCAGGATCATCGGCAGGTGCGCGAATGCAGGCACCTTCGCACCGAGCGCCTCGTACAGGTTCACCTGGCGAGGCGTGTTGTTGACGTGGTCATCGCCGCGGATGACCTCGGTGATGCCCATGTCAAGATCATCGATCACGACCGCGAAGTTGTAGGTCGGATAGTTGTCGGAGCGAATGATCACAAGGTCATCCATCTCCGCATTGCTCCACTCGATGCGCCCCTTGACCTTGTCGTCGAACACCACCGTGCCAGTCTGCGGGTTGCGGAAACGAATGACGCGGTTGGGATCGCTGCGGTCGGCAAGATTCAGGTCGCGTGCACTGCCGTCATATCGCGGCTTGAGTCCTGCCTCCTGCGCCAGCGCGCGCATGGCATCGATTTCCTCGCGCGTGTCGTACGCAAAGTAGGCATGGCCGGCCTGCACCAGTTCCGAAGCCACCTGCCGGTAACGATCGGTGCGGTGCGTCTGATAGAACGGGCCCTCATCGGCATCCAGTCCAAGCCAGGCCATGCCATCCAGGATGGCCTGCACCGCGGCGTCGGTGCTGCGCTCCCGATCCGTATCCTCGATGCGCAACACGAAGGTGCCGCCCTGGCGACGCGCCTCGAGCCAGCTGTAGAGCGCCGTGCGGGCGCCTCCGATGTGCAGGTAACCGGTGGGACTCGGTGCGAAACGTGTGCGGCAGACCATGGCGGACCAGAAGCGTGGGGGCTGCGCATTGTAGTGGCCCCCTGCAACGGGCACTTCACCAGGATCGATGATCGACCCCGAAACGTGGGGCTCGACCATTCAAAGAGCATTCTTGCCTGGCCAATCAGCTGGCAGGACATGCAGGGCCGGTAATATCGCAGCTTCCGCCTGACGCGTCGTTGGGCACCGTTGCAGGTTCAAGCGATGTCGGCCGAGCCTTTCCTCTCTTTTCCTTGCCGGTGGCGCTCAGTCCTCCCGGCATGCGCCGTCCTCCTGTTCGCAGTGGGCTGCGCAGCCCCGCATCGACGGGGCGAGGCGAACGCCGCGCCGCCCGCGCGAGCCACGCACTCACCGCACCACGACCACACCTGGCTTGCGGGCGAAACGGTCCCAGCCGCAGGCAAGGCGCCTGCCGGCAGCACTGCCGAACTCGTGGTGCTGGAGACGACCGATCTGCACAGCCACGTGCTGAGCTATGACTACGACCGCGTTGAGGACGATCCCTCGATTGGCTTCGAACGCACCGCGACTCTTATCCGTGACGCGCGGCATGAGTTTCCGAACACGGTGTTGCTCGACGCCGGCGATACCACCCAGGGCACGGCACTGTCGGAGTACCAGGCACTCATCGATCCGCTGGAATGCGGCGAGAGCCAGGTGATGTTTCGCGCCATGGACACGCTCGGTTACGACGCGGCCGCTCTCGGCAACCACGATTTCAACTACGGCCTCGTGAACCTCGCTCGTGCCACGGGCATGGCGATCCACCTCAAGGGCATCGATGTGGGGTCGTGTGCCGGCGGGCCATCCTTCCCGACCCTGCTCAGCAACATGTTCGCGCTCGGCGACGACAAGCCGGTGTTCCCACCCTTCGTGATTCTGGATCGGACTCTCCGCGCCAAAAATGCGGCCGGCAAGCCCATTGAAACGCCGATCCGGATCGCGGTCCTCGGATTTGCGCCGCCCGCGATCATGCAGTGGGACAAGGCGAACCTCGAAGGCCGGGTGCGCATGGAAGGCATGCTGGAAGCGGCCCGCCGGCATCTTCCCGAGGTGATGAAGTCGCATCCCGACCTTGTTCTCGCGCTGGTACACGGTGGCATCGACACGCGCGCGTATTCGCCGACGATGGAGAACGCAGGGTGGCACCTCGCTGCCTTGCCTGAAATTGACGCGCTGTTGCTCGGCCATTCGCATGCGGCCTTTCCCGATCCGGGCAATGCGCGCTCGAACTACGCCGGCCTGCCCGAAGTCGACCTCGAGCGTGGCTTCATTCGCGGCAAGCCGGCGGTTATGGCCGGATTCTGGGGCAGGAGCCTCGGCGTCATGCACCTGGCCCTCCGCCACGACGGGCAGCGCTGGCGCGTCGATGCCCCCGCCTCCCGCAGTGAGCTGAGATCCGTCGCACCGACCGGAGGCACACCCGTTGCCGTGGACGTGTCGATCGCGCCGTTGGTACAGCGGGAACACGAAGACACGCTGGCCTGGCTCCGGACACCCATCGGGCGCAGCGATTTTCCGATGACGAGCCATCTTGTGGCGCTGGGCGATTCGAGCTCGCTGCTGGTCGTCAACGCGGCGCAGCGCGCGTATGTGACGAACTACGTGCAAGCCAATTTTCCAGAACTCGCGCAGCTGCCGGTGCTCACCGCAGCGGCGCCTTTCAAGACCGGTTTCGGAGGTCCGGGCGACTTCACCGATGTGCCGGCCGGAGATCTCAGCATCCGCAATGCGTCCGATCTTTATCTGTATCCCAACTACGTCGCCGCGTTGCTGGTCGACGGTCGCGCGCTCAAGGCCTGGCTCGAACGCTCGGCGGAACGCTTCAATCGCATCGACCCGGCGTCAGGCAGCCCGCAGGAGCTGCTGGCGTCGAAGTTCGTGAGTTACAACTTCGACGTGATCCAGGGCGGCGTGACCTATCGCATCGACGTGACGCGAGAGGTCGGCGACCGGATTGTGGATCTCGCCGTCAATGGCAAGCCCATTGCGACCGGAGATCGTTTCATCGTCGCATCCAACAACTATCGCGCCACCAGTCGCTACTTCGGACAGGATAATTCGAGCCGGCTGCTGTTCATTGCGCCCGACAGCAATCGTGAAGTGCTCATCGCCTGGATCCGCGAACATCCCGACCTGCGACTTGGGGATTTCGCCGATGCGCGCAACTGGCGCTTCGTGCCGGTGGCCGTGAACGGGCCGGTGACCGTCGATCTTCCAGCCGGGTTGATGAACCGTGCCGACGATACGGGGCTCGATATCGTGACGGGGGAAACTCCTCTGGACACCGGCCTGTCCCGCTACCGGATCGATCTGTCGCAGGATTGATCGCGCAGTTGGGATCCGCAGCGCCGCGCAATCCGCGCTGTGAGCCCTGACGTTTTTCGCAGGACCGATGACGGCATGACGCCAGCCGGTGCGACGCATGCGATCATGTCGCCCCCGGGCCGACCGAACGCAGTCATTCCATGCCAACTCGACTCATCATTGGCGCTGCCAGCGTCGAACCTGCGGAAATCGAGCGTCTGCGAACCCTGGCCGAACAGTGCGCGTCGCGACTTCCGTTTGCAGTGGAATGGCGGCCGACTGGCGTCCCCGGCGACATCGATCTCCTGCTGATCGACGTCGATTCGATCTACGGCCATGTGGACTGGTTGCGCGCGCACGCCGAAGGTCGGGCGCTCATCGCGCTGACCTCGAAGCCGGACGGCGCCCATGATCACGAACTGTCGCGTTCGGCCGACGCGTCCGAGCTCACTGCATTGCTGCTGCAATTCGAAGAGCTGACTTCCGACTATTCCCCGGTTCCTGCAGCGGACGCGAAAGCCGCAGCACGATCGGCGGCGCTGGCACCAACACGCGAGCTGCCGGTCCTCGGCGACCCTGCGGCTGCCACCACGAGTCCTGAGCGAAATTCCACCGCGGAAGCTGCGGCCGCTCAAACTGCGGATTCTGGACCTGCTCCCGTCGAGCCGCCGCCGGAGCCCCGCTCCGCACTGTTGTTGATCGGTTGGCTCACCGCGGTCGATGGGCTCCACGCTCCCGCTTCGATCCCGATCGGAGACGGCCATCGTCTGCTTGTGGATCCGAAACGCGGGCTGTACTCGGGACCTGAAGCATTGAAACCGCTCGAGGACATCAGCACGCGGTCGATTTCGCGTTCGGAGTGGCGCCCTGAATCGGATTCCGCCATGGATCAGGCCGCGTCCGCCCAACCGCTTGCGCGCTTGCGATTGATAGCCGGTCTCAAGGCGCACGAGGGTTGCCTCGCTCCCGATTTCGATGCGGAAACGCTCTTCCAGTTGCCGCGCTGGCCCCAGATCGAACGCGAGTTTCCGCGTCACCTGCGACTCGCCACAGCGCTCATGAAGGGTCCCGCGACGGTTTCCGAACTTGCCTCGCAGGTCGGCCTGCCGGAGTCTGAAGTCGCGGACTTCATCAACGGTTTCGTTGCCGCGGGATTCGTCGAACCCGTAGCGTCGCTACCGTCTGAAACAGTGGGAGCCCCGGCCGCGTCCAGTGGACGTCTGCTCGGGCGCATACGATCGCTCGGCAGGAAGTCCTGAGGATCCTCTGAACAGCACGGCCGGAGGCGGAATGGTCTGTGGCTGGATTTGCGCCAAGCTGACTCCACATGATCTCGTGACTTGCAAAGAACGCCGTTCCCTTTGACCGCTGCGTTGACCGCGAGGTCGGGGAACCTTATTCAGTTCGGAGGCTCGAATGAGGCAAGCGCATACGAGTCGCGTCGCGCCGCCATCCACCACCGCTGAGCCGCGGCGCATCGCCCTCGACTTTTTTGTCAAACCTGCCACCTTCAATTGCCTGGAGTTCCCATGATCGGACGTCTTGAATTACTCGCCGGAATCGCCGCCACCGTATTCGCGATTTCGGCCCATGCCCAACCCGCAAAGCCGGCGGTCGCGACTGCGACCATGAAGCCCGCCATCGACACGGCGAGCGCGAACGCGCACCCGCGCGTCGTGCTGCACACCAACATGGGTGACATCACGCTGGAGCTCGACGCCGTCAAGGCACCGAAGTCGACCGCCAACTTCCTCCAGTACGTCAAGGACAAGCATTACGACGGCACGGTTTTCCATCGCGTCATCAAGGATTTCATGGTGCAGGGCGGTGGTTTCACGCGTGATCTCACGCAGAAGCCGACGCGCCCCGCCATCGTCAACGAAGCGGACAACGGTCTCAGCAACGTACGTGGCTCGGTCGCGATGGCGCGCACGGGTGATCCGGATTCCGCCACGGCGCAGTTCTTCATCAATGTAGTCGACACTCCGCGTCTCGACTTCGTCAGCAAGGACAGCGGGGCGACGTGGGGCTATGCGGTGATCGGCAAAGTGGTCGAGGGCATGGATGTCGTGGATCGCATCCGCGCCGTCGAGACGGGTCCCGGCGGGCCACTGCCGAGCGACGTACCGAAGTCGGCTGTCGTCATCAACCGCGCGGAACTCGTTTCCGGCTGAGTTGCCATACCGGGAGCCCGCGGGGCTCCCGGTTGATCTGCCGCAGACGCCCGCTGCCGCGAATCGGATCGGATCGGTGACAGGTGCCTTCCTGCAGCGTTGCACGTGCTTTTCGTAGCAGCGATGCAGTCGCGAAGGCGTCATGCAAGGCCCTGACCCGCGTTCCAATCCACCATGACGCCTTCGCGCCTGATGGCGCTCTACACGAGCCTCACGCATCCGCACACCGTGTTTTTCGCAGGAGCTTCCACACCGACTCCATCAGCGCGCTGTCGCGGAGTAAACAGGCTGCAGGCATGCGCGCCAGTCGCCACGGTCTGCGCGTCGTCGAAATTTTCCTCGACCTCGGACCCTCATCCGGCGCCGCGCGCCACCTGACTCGCGAGCTTCTGTCGCTTGCCCTTCGAATCGCCTGTGGCGTTCGCAGCTACGCCCGCAACAGCAGTCTCCACGGGGAGAAGGGACAGCAAGCATGTATCCGGCCGCCGCAGACAACTCCCTTCTCCCGCCGGGAAAGGGGTAGGGGGTGCAGGTCCGAGGCCCGCGTCATGTTGGATAGCGCTGGAATCGATCCCTTCACGCCGCCTGAGACCGAAAAAGGACACAGCAAAACAGTCACTCACTTCTTGTTTAATGAGGGCGAGGCCGTCGCCAAGCCGCCGCGCAGAAACGATTCTCGAGTTCCAATCCACAACGACGCCCTCGCGCCTGAAGGGGCTCCCTGACGAGCGCCATGCATCCGCGCAGGCCCCAAGCGCGGCAATTGGCGTAGTTGCTTGAATCCTGTCTTCCTGGGCGCGACTGTCGGTGTTGCTACGTGGCAGACTTGCGCACTGGAGGTGGCCGCGGGGAGTGCGCTCTGACTATCCTGTTCATAGCCGATCTGCACCTGGAAGCCTCACGCCCGGCAGCGACGGATGCGTTCTGCCAGCTCCTGCACGCGGAAGCGTGTGACGCCGAGGCCCTGTACATCCTCGGGGATCTGTTCGAGGCATGGATCGGTGACGACGACGATGCTCCTCTCGCTGCGCGGGTGGCCGCGTCGATCCGGTCTCTTGCCGACAGCGGAACGAAAGTCCACTTCCAGCATGGGAATCGGGATTTTCTGCTGGGTGAGGCATATGCGAGCCAATGCGGGATGGCGCTGATGGACGACGCCGTGATCTTGCCGCTCAATGACCAGTCCATCCTGCTGATGCACGGCGACTCGCTCTGTACTGACGATGTCGCCTATCAGGCTTTCCGGATCCACGCCCGCGACCCTGCCTGGCAGCAGACGATGCTGTCGCAACCGCTGGAGGCACGGCGCGCTTTGGCGGCCCAGGCACGCAGCGCGAGTGTGCAGCACACCGCGACAACCTCTCTCGACATCATGGATGTGAACGACACTGCAGTCGCCAACGCAATGCGGGAAGCGGACGCTGCTCGAATGATCCACGGACACACCCACCGGCCAGCGACTCACCGTTATGCGGATGGTCGCGAGCGTCATGTTCTTGCCCCCTGGCACGAACGGGGCCAGGCACTGGTGCTCGAGTCAGCTGGCTCCCTCCGCGAGATCGAAATCCCGTTCCAGAGCTGACCGATCCGGCGACCCGGAACCGCTCGTAGCGCGACAATCTGTACTGTTGTGCAGGGTGTTGCGCAATTTCCGGCTTGTTGATCCCACCAGCAGAACACATAAAAAAAGGGCGCCCTGAGGCGCCCTTTTTCTTCATACGATTGCCTGGATCAGGCGTTGCGGCGCGACACCGCGAATCCGAGGAGCCCGAAGCCGAGCACCGAGAAGATCGCGATCAGCTTGCCGCTCTGCGACAACGTCGGAACAGGGGTGGCCTGCGCGCCACCGCCGGCGGCCTGGATGTTGCAGGTAATCGGAAAGGTCACCGTGCCTTCACCGTCGTCCGGATCGTTGGTGGTGAAGGTCAGGGTCTGATTGAAGACACCGACCGTCGCCGTGGAGCACGAAACCGTGAACACCTGCGAAGCGCCACCCATGATGTTGGAGGGACCTGCAGGCGAAACCGAGAGCGGGCCCGAGAGACCGGACGGAGTAACCGTCAGCGTCGTGCCTGGCTCGATGTTCGATACGGTGATCTGACTGGTCTGGGTCGGACCACCCTGCGAGCCATTCAGCGAAATCGCAGTGCCGCCCGGAGGCATGGAGTCGAACTCAGGCGTCGCCGCCGGGGTGGATGCAGGACAGTTGACCGTGATCTGCGCCGGAGCCGGGTTGGTTCCATCCGATTGCACCTGCGAGCAGGTGATCGTGCCACTGGCCGCAGCCAACGCGGTCGTGCAGCCGACCGTGTAGGTCTGCGCTGTGGTGGTGTTGCCCGTGAACGTGCGCGTTGCCGGCGTGATGGTAAATGCCGGACCACCCGCGTCGTCCACGCAGGTCGCCATGGTCGTAGCCGCACCCGTACCACCCGAAGGCGTACCGGTCAGCGTTCCCGTAGCCGCACCGTTGCCACTGAGATTCAGCGGATTAGGCGTGAACGCCACGTTAGGCGAAACATCCGCCGGCCCTGCACTGACCGTAACAGTACCCGGATTCGCAGCGCACGGAACCGAATTAGCCGCCGCGTCGAAACAACCACCACCGCCCGGGAAGATGTGAGCGAGATTAATGGTGCGTGCCGAACCAGGAGCGACCGTAAACGTTATGTTGCAGTGCGTACCACTGGGCAGCGGCGAGTTGTCGTTGGTTCCGGCCGTGACATTGATCACCCCGGGGGAAGCAACATTGCAAGACCCAAGACCAACACCAGTCGCAGTCACGTTTGTGAACTCCGCGGCGGTATAGGTAATGCGAGAGCTGTAAGCAACTATCGTATTTCCTGGGGCTCCCGCCGCTGCTGCGAACGACACCGGCACGGGTGTCGGATTGGTAGGCCCACCCGCAGTACCGGCAGTGGACGGAGCTATGTTGATGGACTGGGCATTCACCGTGCCGGCAATAGCCAGCAGGGCGGCCGCGCCGACTAGATTAAATAATGGCTTCATTCGTCACCCCAATTAAAAACACAAAGAAAAATTTTTCTCACTTTGCCGCGTTCTTACTCTCTACAACGTCGGAAGCGTTCTTGACGGACGAGCTCAGCTTGTTGCCTTGCACATCGGAGACAAGGAACAACGCAAGCGAAGGTTTCGATTTGCTGGTCACACCGATCGAGCCCAAGGAAAGCATGCCAGCAGGGAGTAGTGCATTGGAATCACTATACACGAGTCCAATGACTGAGCCTTTGGCGAATGCACACTGTCCCGCATGAGTGCTCGGCAAGTTCTTGAGGCACCCGGTGAGATCGACTTTCGCTGAATCGCCCACGGAAATCCGAAATTCGAGCGCGGTTCCCTGCCCCGAGCTGGACAAATCCAGTCCGAGTGCCGTGCCGCCACCGACTTTCTCACCCGTGAGCAGGAGCGAATCAGCTGCTTGTGCCGCTGAAGCAATACCGAGGGCAAGCAAACAACCTGCAACAATTTTGATGTGGGTGTTCATATAAAATTCCTTTGGCTCGATTACGGGCAGGTGTCGCCGGCGAGAATACGGTTTACGATCTGAACGCGGTCAGCTGCGCCAACAAAGCCGTCTTCGGTAACGTCCGGCTGACCCGCAGCAAGCGCAGTTCCAAGAATTTCGTTGACGATCTGGACGCGATCCTGCGCACCAAGGAAGGTGTCGCCGTTAGCGTCTCCACGGCACAGACGGCCAATGGGCTGCGTGCGGCGCGATTCAAATGCATCGGTCGTGACGTCTCCGCCTGATCCGCCGCTGATCCACCCGAGGCTGGCTTGGTCAACCTGAGTGCCAGCGGTGACGCCTGTAAGAGTGCCAGTGGACGCAGAAGTAGCACCGTTACCTTGGACGGAATATGTCATGTTGCCACCGGCAGTCCAATTTACTTCCACCGCATACCAGCGATTGGCAGTGATAGTGACATTGGTGGACGTGGCGCCACGCGCTGCGATGCCCAACTGCGTGCCAGTCTGCGATATCTGAATCGCTGGAGCCGCAGGAAACGCGTCATCCAGCGCTTGGAAAAGCACGGCGGTGCCAGTCGTGACGTTCGGTTTAACGTAGAAACGAGCGATATAAGTTGGCTCGTCGGCAGGAGAGCCGTCGCGGACGAATTCGCCAGCGGCATCGGACTGAAGGCCACAGCGACCGCTGTAGCGCGAGACAGACTGCGTCGGGCTACCGGCGAGCGGAGCGCCAGCGACGCCCTGGCCGGGGCTGAGGTCTACGCCCCAGGCGTTGGTGTTACAGGTCTGTGCCATCAGCGCGCCAGAGCCGAAAACGGCGGCGACCAGTGCGATGGACTTCAAAGAGGTCTTCAACATGCGAGTGACTCCCCGGCAGATGCGCGTATGGGTTTG
>JBBQNY010000077.1:0-12820 GCA_038330365.1 Lysobacterales bacterium
CCTACGAAATCGAACTGATGAGCGCACGCAAACAGGCGGAAGTGCTCCTGGCGCAGCAGTCGCAAGCGCGAGCGGCATTGGCGCTGGCCAATGCCCGTCTGCATATGGCACTCGAAACCGCCCAGTTGCACGTTTGGGACGTGGATCCCGAGACGAGCGAGTACCGCCTGGCGCCCAGCGTCGCATTGCTGCTGGGTCACAGCGAACCTTGTTCGACTGACGTTTCGCAATTGCGCGCAGCCATCGAGCCGGACGATCTGAAAGTGGGAGTCGCGGAATTCGAGCAGCTGCTGGCGGCGTCCGATGGCGTCTACCGCTGCGTGTTCCGGGTCAACGGCCTCGATGGTGTGCAACGCACGGTGCAGGCAACCGCACGCGCACTGGCCGAGGGCGATGAAGGTGAAGTGAGACATGTAGTCGGCCTGATGCAGGACATCAGCGAACTCAGTCAGCAGCGCGCGGCTGCCGAGGATCGCGCACTGTTCGCCGAACAGATGATCGGCATCGTCAGCCATGACCTGCGCAATCCGCTAACCACGATCAAGCTCGGCGCTGCGATCCTTCAATCCGCTGACATGGCCGAGGATGAGAAACGGCTGCTGCAGAACATCGATCGTTCTGTCGGGCGGGCGAATCGCATGATCGCCGATCTGCTCGATTTCACCGCCGCAAGAATTGGTCGCGGCATTGGCGTCAAGCCGGAGACCATCAATCTGCATGCCCTCGTGACAGCCGATGTCGACGAGCTTTCCGTGGCCTACATCGGGCAGGAAATCATCCATGAGCGGCACGGCAGAGGAAAATGCGAAGCCGATCCGGATCGGCTCTCGCAGATGATCGGCAATCTTGTTTCCAATGCCATAACCTATGGCGACGGCGCTCCGGTGACTGTGGTCTCGCGCATTGGGCAAGACCAATTCCAGATCGCGGTACACAATTGGGGCAGCGCGATTCCATTGCTTGCGCTGCCGACCTTGTTCAAGCCCATGGTGCGTGGCACCGAATCGAACACGATAAAGCGCAGTGTCGGCCTCGGCCTCTATATCGTAAGTGAGATCGTTCGCGCCCACGGCGGATCCATCGATGTCATCTCGTCGGCCTCGGAGGGAACTCGGTTCACCGCGAAGTTTCCCATCGGCCGGCGTGCGGCACGAAGCAGAAAACTGAAGCTCGTCAGCCCGGAACCGGCGAGCAAATCCGGTCCCTGGCGCTCAGAGACCCGTGGTCAAGAACGTGGTCAGAGTAAACGTTCTCGCCCGCCGTAGCAGGCACATTGCCTGCGTAATGAAGTGCACGTCGAGAGCTTGGCGACGGACCCCATCTCATGCGGTCACATCCCGTGCCATGCCGTTCACAACTCCATCTGACGGTCCCTGACAAAACCCTACGCGCGCGTCCGCTGCGTATCATCGACGCTCCACGTCGCCGCGTGTTGAAAGGCGTGCTGCGTATTCCTGCTTGAGCCGCAGCCAGGTGCCGACTCCAGTCAGCATACGTGCGTTCTGCCTCTCACGTCTCTTTGCAACAGGCCCACGCCTTCAAGCACCTTGATATGTTTGGACGCGGCGGCCAGCGACATCGCAAAGGGCTCGGCCAGCTGGCCACCGTCCGCTCGCCACTGCTGAGATCCCGCAACATCTGGCGACGGGTTGCGTCGCCGAGTGCGCGGTAGAGGGCATCGAGGACCGGAAGGTTATATTCAACCATTTAGTTGACTTTGGCCCGGATCCTGTTTTCTGCCAACCATCTGGTTGAATTGACCGTATCAAAGGGCGCAAACGTACCCAGCGCCCTGCCCGCTTACTCCCCGCTATCAAATCCCTCCATGCGGCATGATCACGAGCTATTGAGTTTCCTGCACACCCAGATGCTGCTGCAGGAAGCCGGCAATGCCATTCCAGGCGAGCGCTTGCGCCTTGTCGTCGGCAATGCCATGACCTTCGTCGGGGAAGGCCTGCACGACGGGGGTTCGCCCATCGATGTTGAGCATGCGCACCAGGCGACGCGCGTGTTCGAAGTCGACTCTCACGTCCTGCCTGCCGTGCACGATCATCACCGGCGTGCGCAGCTTGTCGACCTGGTAGAGCGGTGACGCGGCGCG
This sequence comes from Lysobacterales bacterium, assembly GCA_038330365.1. Taxonomy (GTDB): domain Bacteria; phylum Pseudomonadota; class Gammaproteobacteria; order Xanthomonadales; family Ahniellaceae; genus JBBQNY01. Next base: position 2,102 of record JBBQNY010000077.1, read on the forward strand.
CAATGTCGCCTCGTTGCTGCGGGGATCGCCCATCCAGCGGATCAGGCCATCGCGCCCATTTTTCGAAATTGCCGAGTCGCTGGCCGTGAAAAGAAGCAGACGGTCCGTCACGCCGGAGATGGACACCGCGCACCGAAAGCGATCCGGCCAGCGTATGGCTGAAACCAGCGCCGAGTAGCCGCCGTAGCTGGTACCGAGAATGCACATGCGCCCGGGGTCGACGGGATGCGCGGCAATGACCGCCTTGATTGCCGCGTCGATGTCGTCTTCGATGCCGGTTCCGAACTGCCCTTGGCCGGATTCGCGAAACGCGCGACCGTAACCCTCCGAACCACGAAAATTGACCTGCAGCACGGCGTAACCCATCGATGCGATGAACTGCACCTCGCGATCGAAGTGCAGCCGGTCCGCCACACCGATCGGCCCGCCGTGTGGCAGCACGACCATCGGGCGCCTGCCCTCCCCAGCGGGCAGGGTCAGGAACGAGTCGATCGAGGTCGAAAGCGCTCCCGGCACCTTGATCACTTGCGCGGCGGTGAAGCGCCGCCTGGCCAAATCGGGCAAGTAGTCATCGAGCAGTTGCGCCTCATTCTGCTTTGTGTCGAAGAAGTACAGCTGCGGTGGACGGTCGCTGGAATCGACCCACAGCAGCATGCGCTTGCCGTCGCGGCTACGGAAATACGGCACTGCTGTGCGGCCTGGCAACGATCGGGCGATGAGTTCGGCTACTCGAGTTTCAGACGCCGCAAAGTATTCGCTCACGCGGCGACCGTCGACGTAGTAGCTGACGCCAATGGGCTCGCCGCGATCGCTGAAGAAGGGACTCGACACGTCGACGCCTGGCTTGCTGAAGAGTGTGCGCGTCACTTCCTTGCGCGCGGGGTCGAACACCACAAGATCGCGCTGCCCCCTGCCGGTGTCGTCCAGCCCGTATATCAACTCGCCGTCGGCGGACATGCGCAAAGGCTCGAAGCCCTGTCCATCGTTGAAACGCATTACCTGATGAAACTTGCCGGCGCTGCCGTGCATCAGCACGATATTCTGGCCGCGACGCGCAAGGGCTGCGCGCAGGCGGCCACTACCGTCTGTGTACCAGGCGATGTCGTTCTCCACGCCCCGGTTGAGCCGGTTGCGCGTCTGTTGTTTGCGGAACGATCCGGCCTCCAACGCATTGCGGATACCGAGCTCATGCACCACCAGCACGCCGTCGGGATCGACCGCCTCATACAGGATGCTGCCCGGCGAGTCCGGCAGGATGTCGACGATACGGCCACCCACAGGGCCCTCGAAGGCATCGATGGTGCGCTTGTCACCCGTGGCCTCGCCGATGCGGATGATGCGCAGTTGCTCGCCCTTGCCGGTGGCGACGCCCGCGACCAAGGTGCGGTCATCCTTCCACATGAGCGTGCCGAAACCGTACTGCGCGGTTGCGAGCAAATGGCTGGATCCTCGCGCCATGTCGATCAACTCGAGAGCAGCGTGGCCCTTGCTGGCCCGAAGTTCCATCACCACCATCGCGCCGTCGGGACTGAGAGTGGCATCGCGTACACGTGGGAGCGCCCACATGTCGGCGGACTTGATAGGCAGCGCGGTGGGTTCGGGTGGCACCAGACCTGCATTCAAGTCCGTGGCCGGATCCTTTGAAGCGATCAAGGCCTTTGTGTGAAACGCAGGAAAGGGGTCGGGAAACTCGCCGCTGTACTCGAATTCCATCGCATCGAAAACTACGCGATGGTTGGCGCGCAGCCAGTCGAGTACCGGCAAAGAGCGGTTGACCAATCGAATGGCGGCACGGCGAACTGCCGTAGGCCGGAATTCGAGATCTCCGGCGTAGTTGATGCGTCCCGCGCGCACCTTGAAGCGGTAGTCGGGATCATCCGCCAGGTCGTAGAACGCGCGACCCTTACCTTGCGGAATGAGGATGCGCTCCCACTCGTATTCGCCTTCGGGCGCGGCGTACAGCTCCATGGTGCGGCCGTTAGCCGCAAGGCGCAGCGGCGGCGCGGCGATCGTCTTGCCCACCTTGCGGAACTTCGCGCTTATCACCGGATAGTTCGTGTCGAAAACGACCGCAACGAGGCCTTCGTTGTCGCGCAGGCTCGGGGCGTCGCCGGGATCGATTCGGCGCTGTGCCACGGCCTGGGATGTGCACGCGAGCAGTAGCGCGAGAATCGCGACGCGGTCGAGCATGCGGTGATTTCGTGCTGAGGGTCTGGGCAGCGCCAGCGCGTAGGCTGGTGTCGGAGTGCACCGCAAGGTGCGGACCGGGGTTGCCGCGATAGTTTCCAGTCTCATCGATGCATCCCTGCCGTGTTCGGCCGCGATTCTACGCCGGGAATTAACGCCATGTCCCCCCGCAACTTGGATCGTTTTGCAGACAAGGCACACTGAGCCTGACTACCCGCGGCACGCAAAGGGCTGAACTGGAGATACGCAATAGCAATTTCATGGTTCCACTGCCTCGTCACCTACAGTTGAATGGGCGTGTGACCGAGAACAACCCTGCCTTCATTCCGCTCAACGGCCGCTGATCATGGGTACTAAGGAGCCTCTGATCAAACTCACGCCGGCGTCACCGCTTTGTCTGCGCGTCGGTCAAGGTGCGGCGGCGAAGTAATACTCACTGTGTTCCAAGCCGTCGCAACACCGACCGGTGTGCAGACAAATCGGTCCATAAAATCATCTAGTTCGATGGATTGGGTGATTTTCACAAGGCCCCCAGACCCGCGTCCGGGTCTTGCCCAGGCCGTCAGCGCTGCAACGCGCCCACCCGCCTGCGGGGCTTCTGGGCATCATGCTGTCAACGTTAGGTAGATCAGAAGTTCCTTAAAGGATACGCGAGTCAGTGCCGGATCTTGCTGAGGCATTGCGCAGTGTGAATCGAGCCGGCACTCCGATGAGAATTCAGTCGATGCCGTCGACGCATACTCCGCTGCCCTTGTTCTTTGAGCGATAGAGCGCCTGATCCGCGCGCCGCAACAGGTCGTGCGCCGATTCGCCAGGCGTGTGTGTGGCAATCCCGGCCGAGAGGCCCGCTTCGATGCCGTTCAAATCCGCCGTCAAGCCGGCCGCGACCTTCTGTTGCACGCGCACGAGTCGCGACGCCAGATCCTCGCCTTGAAGCAGCACGCCGAATTCATCGCCGCCCAGTCGGGCGGCCGTGCCCGAATCGGAGAATTCCAGGCGTAACAACTGCGCCACCGCGACCAGCACCGCGTCGCCGACGTGGTGTCCGTGGCGATCGTTGATCTCCTTGAAATGGTCCATGTCGATGATCGCGGCCTGCAACGGCAGATCGATTTGCACAACTTCGTCGAGCTCGCGCCGGAACCGGCGTCGATTGGCGAGCCCGGTGAGATCGTCCTCGTTGGACAACCGCACGACCTGATCCAGCAGGTCGTTTGTCTCGCGTCGGCGCGTCTCGAGTTCGCCCATCGTGCGGAACTGAGTCAGGCGCACGTGCCACATGAGCCACGCGACCGCGCTGTTGACAACGGTCACCGTGCCGAGAAAAAACGCAATGATTGCCATCTCCTGCGCAGGTCGCGGGTGCTGCCACGACAGTGCCACCACCAGTGCGAGCAGGGCTATCAGCACCGCCACCGTCCAGCGCAGCGGCAGCACAATCAGTGCGCCCGCTGCTGATATCAGCAGTGAGTATCCGATCAGGTAGGCCTCGAGATGCTCGACCCGCGGAATCATCCATGCGATCGCCAGCGCGGGCAGGGTCAGGAGCGCGAATACGGCAAGGTAGAGCGGCCGCGGCCGAGTGCCACCGCGCCAGACGCAGATCGCGGCGATGGCAATCGGCAGCATGAAAATCCAGCGCAGCTGGAACAGTCGTGGTGCGAGCGCAGGCTCGAGCACCGCGTCGAACAGACTCCACAAGGGGAACAGCACCAGCACCAGCGCCGCGCCCACCAAACCAGAAAGCCGTGTCACGGGCAGCAGCGATCGCTCGAAAGCATCACGATCTCCGGGCGCATCCGGCAACGCGGCGTTCCTGTTGGACTGCTCGTGCATCGCGCAGCCATTGTGCGAGGCGCCGGTCGTGGAAGCCAGCGACTTTGCGGTCGCGGAAACCGGGTCATGGGTGCGAGTTGTACGAAGATGAACTACCGTTGCGCATCAATCACGACGGAACACGCAATGCCGGACTCGGCTATCGGCATTTCGAAAAGCGCGGCGCAGCCGGCTCGGGGCACCGGAGCGTCCCTCGCCTGGCTCCTGTTCATTGCGTTCGCGACCGCTGTATTCGCGTGGACCAGCATCGCCCTGACGCACTCGGGTGGCGACGTGGCCGCGTTGTGGATTTCCAACGGTGTGATTGCCGGATTGCTGGTCCAAAGGAATCGGGGCTATTGGTCATACATCCTCTTTGCCGCAGCCTGTGGCGAGTTGACCGCGCGTCTGTTGCAGGGACATGACCCGCAGTTCGCTGCAGTCTTCGTCGCCGTCGATGCCCTCGAGATCCGTCTCGTGGCGGGTGCCATCCGCCGCTTCGTGCCGGATCCGAATGATCGGACCCAGCTCACGCGACTGGCCTGGGTATGCGTGCTCAGCACATTGGCGGCGTGCGCCCTATCCGCCATCGTCGCAGTCGTCGCGATGCGCATGCAGTCGATGGGTGCGCTATGGCTCAGCGGGCTCACCTGGTTTTCCGCCCACACGCTCGGAATGGCGATTTTCGGCACGCTCACCCTCGTCGCACATCAGCAGCGTTGGGCAGTTTTCGGTCAGAAAGGGCGTCGCGCTGACCTCGCCGCCGGGCTCATCTTCCTGGGCGCGATGTGCGTGCTGATCTTTGCGCAAAGTGGGCTGTCACTCTTGTTCCTCGCCTTCCCGCCGCTGTTGTTCGTGTCTTTCAGGCATGGGTTCGCCGGCGTGGTGAACGGGATCGTCATGATCACCGCAGCCGCGCTTGTCGCCACGGCGCTGGGCACGGGACCCCTGGCGGGGAACGTGTTGGGCTCGCCGGTGCTCAACGCGACACTGCTGCAGCTCTTCATCATTACTGCCTGCATCATGTCATTCAGCGTGGCGATCACGCTGTCGGAGAAGCGCCGGCTGACGAGAGGCGTCGCGGCCAGCGAGCTGCGTTATCGGCTGCTTGCGGAACACGCCCAGGATTTCGTGGTGCGCCTGACTGCAGCGGGCAAGCCGCTGTTCGTGTCGCCGTCGGTCGAACGCATGCTGGGCTGGAATCCCGATGAGCTCAAGTACGACCGCTGGGACCGTGTTCACCCCGACGACAAGGAAATGCTCCTGTCACGTTTGCAGCAGCTTTTCGCCACCGGCGGAACTGCCGCCATCACCTATCGCATCCGGCACAAACTCGGTCACTACATCTGGATGGAGGTGCTCGCCACACGCGTGCCCAGCGAGACTCCGGGCGCTGCGGACGAAATCGTGTACTCCGGCCGCGATGTGAGTGCGCGAATCGAGGCGCAGGAAGCATTGGCAGCGAGCAGGTCCCGACTGCAGTCAATCGCCGACAACCTGCCGGCCTTGATCACATACGTTGACGACCAGCAACGCTATGCATTTGTCAACGCCCAGGTCTCCTACACGTTCGGCGTGCCGAGGGAATCCATCCTCGGCCGGACCATCCGCGAGTTTCGCGGCGATAAAGGCTACGCGCAGTTGCAGCCGTATGTCGAGGCCGCGTTGCGCGGCGAACCGCAGCGTTTCGAAGGCATGATCGAGCGCAACGGTCGCATGCTGCCGCATGAGTCAAAGTACGTCCCGGAATTCGGCGCGGATGGTCGCGTGTGCGGCTTCTACGCGCTCACTTTCGACATCAGCGAATTCAAGAACACCGAACAGCAACTGCGCCATCTTGCCAATGTGGATTCGCTGACCGGACTCCCCAATCGGCGCCATTTCGAGGAACGCCTGCACGACGCTGTCGACCGCGCGAGAGCGGGCGGCGATCCCGTCGCACTGCTCTCCTTCGATATCGACCGCTTCAAGGAAATAAACGACAGTCGTGGGCACGCTGCCGGCGACCATGTGCTCACGCAGTTCGCCGAACGTCTGCGCAGGGTCGTACGACAGGAAGACCTGGTCGCGAGGCTTGGGGGCGACGAGTTCGTGGCGATCATCCAGTCGCGCGCGGCAGCCGCTGCGGCGGAACGTGGCGCCCGCAACTTGATCGCCTGGATGGAAGAGCCAATGCGCATCGACTCGCAGGACGTGCCCGTAAGCTCCAGTATCGGCATCGCCGTTTCCGACGCACCCGCAAGCGCGGAATCGCTGCTCGCCCTCGCGGACAAGGCCCTGTACGAGGCAAAGCAGGCGGGGCGCAATACCTACCACATGCTGCGGGACGAGCCTCCTGCAATCTGAGATGCCGTGCATCGCCATTCGACTCGCCGGAATCGGCAGCACGGCGGTCGGGCCGATCCAGCACAGGTAAACCTGGCATTGATGTAGCCCCGCTTCCTCAAATCGATTCCCGCCTTCTCACTCGCCGATCCGCGGAGATCCTCGGCCCGACACGCCTGACCGCGTGGTGTGGCATCGCATCTCTCCTCGCCCGGCGACAGCGGACAGAGGGTGACGCGCAGCGAGGGGTGAGGGGCGCTCGAATACGCCATAACGATTCGCTCCTCAACGAAACGCACGCAAACCCTGCACGAACGGGACTTACCGAAGAACCGTCGTACTGTGCCTAGGCATCTCCCCTCGCCCCGCAACAGCCGGGAGAGGGAGGCGCGCAGCGTCGGGTGAGGGTGCGCTTGAATACGCCATTACGTTTCGGTCTTCGCCGAAACCGACGTGTAATCGACTACGGCGCAACCGATCCAGTGGCGAGCATTTCCTCTTCGACCAGCGTGACGGGTATGGCGCCGATGTCGTTCACCTGCTCGAAGAAATCCCGCAGCACGAATGGCTGCCCGGCTGCCTCTTTCTGTTCGGCGGCACGGGCGAGCAGGCGCTCCAGCAGATACTTGCCAACCACGTAGCTGGTGCCATATCCCGGTTGCCGCAGGTAGAGGTGCTGCTCGAACTTCAGCAGCTCCGGCTCACGCTGCATCCACTTTCGCGGCGTCCAGCGCACGTGTACCTGGCCCGCCTCCGCCATGGTCATTTCATTGGCGTGGGCGTACAGCGATCCCAACCCGCGCGCAGCACGCTGCGCCAGCATGATCCACACAATTTCGCGCGAGCGCGGGCTGTCTGCATACAGGCCGGCATGCATGAACATTTCTTCGACTCCGGTGGCCATGCCCTCCATGCGGCTGTCCCAGATGTTGTAAAGCAGTGGTCCGCGACGGATCGGGCTGGCGTGCGGCTCGTCGCGTATCTGGGCCAGTTCGAACCAGTGGTAGAAATGACTGTAGAGCGGCAGCGGGTCGTAATGCAGACCGATGGCAAAGAAGTTGCGCTTGGCTTCGGGCACAAACGCGCCCATCTGCGCCCGCAGTGCCGGTTCCATGTTGGCCTTGATGGGCATGATCTCCCTGGCCTTGAGGAACGCCATCATCCGGCCCACCGCCTTGTCGGTCAGCGCGGCGAATTCTTCCGGCGTGTTCGATGCAACTAGCGGCGGCAGATCGCGATTGCGTTGCTCCTCAAGCTTTAGGCTGGACCACGCACGATCCAGTTCCCGCTGCAGCAGATCCACTTCCTGCTGCCATGTCAGCGGCACGAGATGCACATGCTGCTGGTACCAGGTGTAGTTGTCCCGGCCGACGCCAGACGGCCCGGTCTTGTTCTCGGCCTGCTGCTGCAGCCACGCCACCATCCCCTCGGTTGCCGCGCGCGCCGCAGAGAGATTGGCGGCAATCTCGGGAGTGCCGGAATCGCCAATCCGCTTTTCCAGCGTGTCGAGATCAAGCCGCTGCTGCTCGATGTTGCGAATGCCGGCGATCCACAGATCGCGCGCATTGCCGGTCAGGTTCCCATGCGCCTGCGTCAGCAGCGGCGGAATGACGGCCAGCTCCTTCGGCATCCGGGCCTGGCCCGCAGCATCGAGCGGGAACGTGTATTGCCAGACTTCGAGCGTCGCGTGATGGGTCGGCCCCTCGTGCGCCGGCACGTCGCTCTCTTCCATGAATAGCGTTTGATAGAAGGCCGGATCGCGCACCCACGGCTTGAGCACGCGATGATTGAAATCGAAGCCGTGCATCTCCGCCTCAACCAGCGCCCAGTCCACCTTCTGCGCGGCCGACCAGCCACCGCGATCGATGGCGCGCAGGCGCGCCTGATAGGACGGCAGCTTGGCGTGCGCGGCTTCCAAGCGCGCCGCCGTGTAGTCCGGCGCACCCTCGCGCTGCGGCGGCTGCTCGAACGCGCGCCAGTCAGCAAACAGCGTCAGCAGCGCCTCAAAGCTGCCGCTCTTCACCGACTTCGCGGGTGCAGGCATCGCCAGTCCCAGTCCGACCAGAAGCGCAAGAATAAATCGAATCCGCATGTTCCACCCCTCCCCAAGACCACCGGAATGTAGCGAGAACCCGCGCCGGAGTGGAGGCTTGCCGCGCCTGCGCGAAGTCTCTAGCCCGTGACGTCACTTGCCTCGAACTTTGCTGGACCCTGGAGGCTGTTTGCGCCGCAACAAAACCGCGACGAAAGTGGCGATCGAGAACGTGAATGCCGCCATTGCATAGTCCGGGAGGCGGCGCACTCTTCTGTACATACTGCGGTCGCTCGACAGCTGGGAGAGTGGGACATCGTGGAAAAGCGCGACCAGCCATGCGACTGCCAGGATAAACGCGGACAAGGCCATCAAGAACCACCCGAGCCTGCAAGTCGGCTGAGTGCCCGGCAAGGACGCAATGAGCACAAAGAACAAGAGACCCATGCCGATACCGACAGCCCACCACTCGAGTCCGATCCACTCCGCTCCAAACAGGAGCAAGATGAGGAGAATCACGAACCCACCCAACCTTAGGTTTACCCCCATGGGCTCCACCACCCGGGCTTTCCTCCCTTTGGATGCGGCGCTACACGCTGCGCACGCGCAGGCTTAGGCCCTTGAGGAAATTTCGCAGCATCTGGTCGCCGCAGGCGCGGTAGTTCTTGTGGCCGGGCTGGCGGAACAGCGCCGACAGCTCCGGCTTTGACATCGGGAATCCCGCATCGACCAGGACCTGATGCATGTCTGCGTCCTTGAGCTCGAACGCCACCCGCAGCTTCTTCAGCACCACGTTGTTGGTGATGCGCTTCTCCACCGGCCGCGCAGGAACGCCGTCGTTCCTGCCGCGACGGTGCAGGATCAGCCCATCCAGGAAATGCGCCAGCACGGTGTCGCTGCAGGCCACGTATCCGGGCTCGTCTTCCTTCATCAGGTAGGCCGGCACTTCTTCCTTTTCGAAGGCCAGCGCCGGATCGGCAAGGCGGGCGATCTCGACCACCTTGTTGTCGCTGAGGTCGAGCATGTAACGGATACTGCGCAGGACGTCGTTGTTGATCATCGATCACGCATGCAGGCAGGGAATGCTGGCTACTTTACCGGCAGGGAACGCATCGACATGGCCCCTTTTCTGACTCATCTTTGCCGAGTGCGTAAACTATCCCCCCCAACTTCTGCGAATCCCCTATGGCAAAGCCCAATTACTCGTTCGAAAAACGCCGGCGCGAGCTCGCCAAGAAAAAGAAGCAGGAAGACAAGGACGCGAGAAAGCGCGCTGACCGCGAAGCTGCCGAGGCCGCCCTCGCTCCTGACGCGCAGGATGCTCCGGTCGCGCAAGATGCTCCGGTCGCTGAAGACGCGCTAGTTGCTCCGGTCGCGCAAAACGCGCAGGACGCCACAGCCTGAAGGACAGAGGGCCCCGAAAGCGGGCCCAGCCTGACGCTTTTACCGATGGCAATGTGACCGCGCAGGAAGGCTGAAGCCTGTAGCGCGGAAACTCAAAGCGGACCTCGGGCATTGCGCCTGCGTGGCCGGAGCCTTTCGTTTGCCACCGCGCTCCGAACTCATTTCACGCGCTCGCCAGCCACGATGCCTACTGGCGTTCCAACGGCAGGCTCGGCGTGGATGGTCAGACGCAGCCGCCCGCTGTCGCGGGACAGACGCAAATCGCGATACCGCACCAGATAGGTCACCGCCACCGCGGCTGCGGCCAGGCCTGACAGCGCGCCGATGCCCAGCGCCCAGCGTGCGCCGAAATGATCGACCACCCAGCCGACCAGCGGTGCACCGAGCGGGGTACCACCCATGACCACGGCGATACGCAGCGCCAGCACGCGGCCGCGCATGCTGCGTTCGGTGGTGAGTTGCATCATGGAGTTGCTGGCGGTCATGAAGGTGAGCGCGAACAGTCCGACGAAGAACAGCACGGCTGCGAACAGGAACGGGCTGGGCATGACTGCAGCCATCGCCACGCTGACGCCGAAGGCCGCCGCCGAGCTGGCCATCAGCACCATGCCGGGCGCCGGACGGCGGGCCGAGAGCAACGCCCCGCACATCGTGCCCGCAGCCATCGCCGAGGTCAGCAGTCCGTACTGGCTGGCATCGCCATGGAACACCGTGACCGACATGGTCGATACGAAGATGGAAAAGTTGAATCCGAAGGTACCGATCAGCGCCAGCATCACCAGCACGGCGACCAGATCCGGACGCTGCCACACATAACGGAAACCCGCCAGGAGGCTGCCGCTCGTGCGTTCGGGGCGGGGTTCGACATGCAGTTCATGCACCCGAAGCAGCCACAGCGATAGCAGCACCGCCGCGTACGAGCCGGCGTTGATCACGAACAGCCAGCCCTCCCCGAC
>JBBQNY010000078.1:0-12745 GCA_038330365.1 Lysobacterales bacterium
TTGACGAGCTGGGCTATCTGCCGTTTAGCCAGGCTGGCGGCGCCTTGCTGTTCCATCTGCTGTCCAAGCTCTACGAGCGGACCAGCGTGCTGATCACCACCAACTTGAGCTTTACCGAGTGGGCCAACGTGTTTGGCGATGCCAAGATGACCACGGCCTTGCTTGATCGGCTGACCCATCACTGCCACATCGTGGAAACCGACAATGAGTCCTGGCGATTCAAGACCAGCTCGGCGGTGGCGGCGACCCGCAAACGAGCCACCCACAAAACAGGAGCAAAGACGACGACCAAGAGCGAGTTATCCACAACCGAATAGCTACACTACGCAAACCGAGGGTGGGTCAATTTTGGTTGAAAACCCTGGGTCAGTTTTGCGTGGAAATCAACACGCCTCCACGACCTATTCGGGCATGCGGCGCGGGATGCGCGCGATCAGAGGCCGGCGGGATCGAGTTTGAGGCACAACAGCTTGGAGGTCAATAAACGTGCCGTATGATGGGACTGTGCGACGTCGCTGCGACTGAAACAAGTCCGTCGCCTTACTTAGAATGTCCTAAAATGTAGATGCTTCTATATCAGCAAAATATTGATTCTAGGATAGATACCGGAATTCAGGAAGCTTAACGTCAGCTTGTATGCATGCAGATTATAGATCGTAAGCAAGCTACGAACTTGGTGGACAGGTTCTGTGACATGTCCTGTGACAGCGGCGACTTTTCGCAGCCCTGCGCATGGGCCGAAGCGAGCACAAAGTCTGAGACAGAAAATGGCCCCTTTGTCGAACACGTAGCCGCGGCCAATGCGGCCTGCGGTAAGTAGTCTGGCGGTGCAATGTGACGCTCGACGTACTGGCTAGCCTCCGCCACCCTTGAAAGCGGACGGGTCAAAGCCGCTCACATCGAACTCGAGGACTTGCAGTCCGTTCTCGTACACCGGGATCTCGACCCGCATCCGCTTCGAGGCGGCTATTCGCGTGACCAGCGAATACGGAAGAAACACCGTCTCCGTGCCGTGGTCCGCAGGCTCGTTGCCCGAATACGTGCGGTGTCTTCCATCATCGAAACGTACGCGTATCGGACAGCCAGAATATGCGTTGCAGAGAATCTGCCCTCGGTCGATCTCAAGTATTACGTCCTTGCCGAGTTCCGGATGCTCACGGAGGATCAGTCGCGCGTGTTGTGCTCCACCATAAGGGTCGCGCAGCTGGATCTTGTTCTTGCTCCTGAGGACTGCCTCCCGGACCATTTTGCCGGACATCGCTGTCTCGCCAGACGAGGATGACCAAGCTCTCCGAGCGCGCTGGATCTTCTTTCGGCACGTACAACAAGTCAGCCGCGCGAGGACTTCGGCGTCTTAACGACCACGCCCTGCGCGATCATCGCGTCGGCGACCTTGACGAAGCCAGCGATGTTGGCGCCCTTGACGTAGTCGATGTAGCCGTCGTCGCCATTGTCGCTGCCGAAGCGCACGCAGCGGCCGTGGATTTCCTGGATGATCTCGCGCAGGAGTCGCTGCAGTTCGGGCTCCTTCCAAGTGATGCGCGCCGAGTTCTGGCTCATTTCCAGGCCCGATACGGCAACGCCGCCGGCGTTGGCGGCCTTGCCCGGCGCGAACAGGATCCTCGCAGCCTGGAACAGGTGCACGGCTTCGAGTTGCGAGGGCATGTTGGCGCCCTCTGACACGCCGTAAATACCGTTCTCGAGCATGACCCTGGCGTCTTCGCCACTGATCTCGTTCTGGGTCGCGCACGGGAACGCCAGCTGCCCCGGCACCGCCCACGGCCGCTTGCCTGCGTGGTATTCGGCACCGTACTTTTCCGCGTACTCGTCGATGCGGCCGCGGCTGCGGTTCTTCAGTTGCTTGACGAACTCCAGCTTTTCCTCGTCGATGCCGTCCTTGTCGTAGATGAAGCCAGCCGAATCGCTCAGCGTGACCGGCTTGCCGCCCAGGTGCAGGATTTCCTCCACCGCGTGCTGGGCGACGTTGCCCGATCCCGAAACCAGGCACACCTGGCCCTCGTGCCCGTTCGGTTCTGTGCTTCGGCGACCTCGAGGCGCCGATGGCATGAACGCACCGGTCACCTGATCCATCACTCTGACGACGCGCCACTCAGACATGACTCTGACCTGGCAGTGCATGCCAGGTGGGGAACTGCTCGACTGATAAACGGGTGGAGCGACACACAAGCAGGCCCGCGACGTGCTCGCCGCGGGCGTACACAGGAACGCAATGTCCCGTGCGGTCCTACATCGCCTTCATCATCGGCAGCGGCTCATCCTTGAAACCCGCTGCGCCTGTAGCCGTGGGGGCGAACATGATCCCGCTGGTGTATTCGGACTTGTTGCCCGCCATCAATTCCTTGACCTGCTTGCCGTATTCCATGCGCGCGTCCTCGACGGTGCGCTTGCCGGTGGCGACGTCGTGCGCGAGGTTGATCGCAAGGAAGTTTGCCGGCTCCTTGTCACAGCGCGCTGACATTTCCCCTGTGGTCCGCTCCATAACCACGCTGCCGTCATAGCGAGCCAGGTCATCGTACTTGTCGACCGGCGCCTCGTAGTTGACCCACTGCTGCATCACGTCCGGGTGCACCATGGGGAAGTGATGTGGCACTTCCTTGTCGAACACCACGGTGCGCTTCCACGGGCCCGTTTCGCCCCAGATCGCCATGCCTGCGCCTACCGTCGCCGGGGGTCCGTAGGTGTCGGTCATGTGCTTGATGGCCTTGCGGGATGCCTCAGGCCAGCCACGCGTCAATTCTTCGGCCTGGGTTGCGGAGAGGGGGCCTGCAATTGCAGGCTGTGAGTGTGCGGGCGACGCCGTGGCCTGCGGGTCCTGCTCGGGGCTGCCTTGCGCTGTCGGCGTGCACGCAACCGCGAGCACGGCCAAGCACGAAAGCGCCCCGGCCAGATGTAAGGTGGAATGTCTGTTGGACATGATTTGCTCCATGGCTGGGATCGCCGAGAGTCGGCGACACGCTGTATTTCTACGCCCCGGGGCATGCGCTGCTCGTGACCGGTCCGTGAGCATTGCGCGAGTGTTCCGACACGACTTGCAACCTTTGGCCGCCACGGAGGGTCCTTGCCTGAGGTCACCCGGGTTGACGAATCTCGCTCTGCTCTGCTCTGCGCTGGCTGCTCTGCGCTGGCCAGCGCAGCCTGGATGCGCAGATACGTCAGTTGGATGTGCTCCGGCGCAACGGCCTTGCCGCACTAGAACGCCAACGCGCCCACGCGCGCGACATCGGCGGCATGCGGGAGCGCGGCGGCTTCGACGGAAGTCAGGCCGAAAGCCGAAGTTGCGCAGCAGATCCGCGAGGTGGCAGCCTTCATCCATCTACCCCTGTCCTGACTGCCCTCGCCGTTGGTCGTAGGGCAACGGTGGGTCAGGCCTGTATAGCGAATATCAGATCAACGCATTGAATCCCGATAAGAGGTTCAAGGAGTTGCAGCTTTTTGGCCCGCTTGTTTCTAGAAACGATTGAGCGTCGGTTCGGGTCGGGAGTCTACGTGTGCCGCAAATCGGCCAGGAAGCGCTTTTCGATCGCCCGCTTGGCCCAGTGCAGCGGCGCGCCGTGTGGTGTCGCCGCGGCGTGAGCATCATCGCGATAGACGCCAATGCCGCCTTCTATCGTGTCGATGACACAGGCCAGCCGTTGGTGCAGACGCGCGGTGGGGGGCTGCCCGTCGAGGAAGGCGTGTATGGACGATGCCGCGACGCGGGCCTGCAGCTGGGCGTTATGCGCGAGCTTGGGCGCCCACGCCGGCCCCGGGTAGCACCCGACGTCTCCGGCGACGAAGACGCCTTCGAGGCCCGGCACCGCGCAGTGCTCGTCGGCCACGACGAAGCCGCCAGCGGATAGCGGCAAGCCGGTGTCCGCAAGCCAGGCCGCGCCCGTCAGGCCCGGGTTGAATAGGACGAGATCCGCGCCGAGGCTTCGAACGCCGGGGTTCGACACGTAGGGTTCGGGTGCGTGGACATGCAACTCGATATCGCGTCGTTGCAGTTCGGCTTTGACCTTTTGCTCCGCGGCAAGGCCGAAGCGTTTGAATGGCTCCGCAGCGGTAGTGAAAAACAGCAGCGAGTATCGGGCGCGAATTCGCCGCCGACGGAGCCATGTCTCGATGCCGAAAGCCAGCTCGAGCATCGGATGACAACGAGTCGCGCCGGGATTGTCCGGGTGCGCACCGCAGCCGACGGCGATCGTGCCGTGCTGCAGCGCGAAAAGCGCGGCTCGCGTGCGCTCCGCAGCGGCGACGCCACCACAGATTCCAAGCAGCGGGCTGGCGTTCGCAGGTCCTGCAAGGGGATCTGCGCCCGTGGCGATGACCAGAACATCGTTGCGAATCATTCCGCGGCTCGTTGTGACCAGTCGTCCTCTGGCCTCGATGCCGTTCACCTCGGCGGGAGTGAAGCTGATCCCGCGTCGCGCGAGGAATGGCTCCAGCGGGACGTGCAAGTCGTCGGCTGTGCGCAGGCCGACCGGGATCCAGATGAGGCTCGGCCGATACACAAAACTGCGCGTCGGCGCGACCATTCGAATCGTTGCGCGAGGCAGTAGTTCGCGCAACCGGCGAGCGGCGGCGAGTCCGGCGAAACCGGCACCCAGTATGCAAATGGTGGGGCGTTTGCTCATCGCTCGACGCCTTTCAGTGTGCGCGGGAGTCCAACGGAGCACTCCCGGTCACGGTGCGAACGCAAGTCGCCTCGGTGGTCAGAGCCGTCATGGTTTCTTCGGGCCAGGAGCGGTGGCACCGTGCGCCGCAATGGCGCTGCGCACCGCCGCGACAAACGCGGGATCAGGCTGCCTGCCCATGCGATCCGAGCGAGCGAGTATGCGACCCTCCGCGTCAAGCAGGGCCATGGCGCTGGTGTGGTTGAACTCGCCGTCGCTCAACGCGCGATAGCGGATACCCAGAACCCCCGCGATCGGGCGCACATGCTTCGCTGCGGGGGCGGCCAGCGTCCAGAGCGCGGGATCGAGCAAACGTTTCGTGGCGAGCTGCATCAGGGCAGAGGGCGTGTCGCGGCGCGGATCCATGCTGATGATCAGGATGCCGAGGCGCGCACGCTCGGAAGCAGTCAGGGACCTCTCGATCGCCTTGCCGCTATCGATGATCAAGGGGCAGATGTAAGGGCACGATGTATAGAACATCGACACGAGCTGTACCTTGCCGCGCCTGTCGCCCCAGGGAAACGTGGTTCCGTGCTGGTCGACCAGCGCCACGGGCAACTGGTAGACGGAGTCCCGCGGCAAGTCGTGCTCCGCCGCGGTACACGCGCTCGCCGCCCCGATGAGCGTCACGAGCAGAACAAGGAGGCGATTCATGGGAGGTCCCTGGCGCAGCGAAATCCGAGGTTGGCCGTGGTGTCTTCTGCGTCCAGCGACGACAGCATCGCAACACGCATCAGCACGGCATAGTTGTCGAGGTCGCGAGTGCTGAGCGATCCTGCTCCGCAGAACTTCGACTGGTCGGGATCGCCCCGGCCGCGGTTATCGCTGGTCATGAGGAGTGCGGAGAAGTCCTCCGTCCACTCCCACACGAGGCCATGCAGGTCCTGCACGCCATGAAAATTGGGCGGAGTGCCCCCTACGTTGCCGAGGGGCTCGCTGGAAGGTTTGGAATACCACTCGAGAATGCGTTCGCGCCAGCGAGGGTCTGCCCGTGCGTCGTTTCGGCTCTCGTCGCTCGCAGCCACGAACTCCCACTCGGACCACGTGGGCAAGCGTGCCTGCTGCGCTTCGCAATAGGCAGCAGCGGCAAACCAGCTGACCTGCACCACCGGTTGCGAGGGCCGGGCCTGGCCGCCGAGTTCGAGCGGCCCCGCCCAGTGCGAGAGGTAACGCGATTCGGCCAACACCGATGCAACCTTGTCGCGGCGCCACTGCGGGTAGCGCGTCACGAACTCGAGGAACTCTGAATTGGTGACTGGTCTTGCCTGCAGCGCAAACGGTGCGATAGTGAGCTTGTCGACGTCTTCGTACTTGATCGCTGACAGGAACTGTCCGCCCCGCACGGATTTCCAGATCTCCTCCGCGCAAACGCCGGCGCAGGAGAGCGCCAACGTCAGCGACAGGATGGAGCGAAGCATCGTCTAGTGCTCCGCAGCCGTTGCTGCGGGCGCCTGCAGACGCGCCTTGGCGGCTTCGTCCTTGGTCACGCGGCCGCCGGGGTTGCCCCACGAGTTCAGAACGTACGTCGAAATGTTGGCGACCTCGTCGTCAGTGAGTTGGCTCATCGGCGGCATCACCGAGTTGAACTCCGTGCCGTTGACCGTCACCGGGCCCTGGAGCCCATGCAGAATGACCTGCGGCAGCTTCTGCGCATCGGCTGCGAAGTAGTCCGACTTCGCCAGTGGCGGAAAGACCCCCGGCAAGCCTTCGCCATTGCCCATGTGGCACGCGGAGCAGGTGCCGGCGAAGAGCGCCTTGCCGGCCTCCACCTGCTGCTCCACGGTCAGTTGGCCAGCGCTCGCCGATTGTGTTGCCGTCGTAACGGCGGCCAGGTTCGCCGAGGCGCGATCTCCGAGGTAGATCTCGTCGACTTCCTTGCCGGAATAGATCGCCTTGTTCTCCGGGCCCTCGGCCTTGAGGATAGCCAGCGCGCCCTTGTTGAAGGCGCGGAATATCGAGTGATCGACGAGCACGTAGCTGCCGGGCACCTCGAGGTGAAAGTCCATGATCGCGGCGCCGCCGGCCGGAATCAGCGTGGTCTGTACGTTTTCCTGAAAGTGCGTACCGCCCTCGTACCAGACTTTGTCGAAGATCTCGCCGATGACGTGGAAACTCGACACCAGGTTCGGGCCGCCATTGCCGACGTACAGGCGCACGTTCTCGCCCACTTTCGCCGGCAAGGCCTTGTCGCCGGTCATCGAGCCTTCCATGCCGTTGAAGAGCACGTAGGTCGGGTTTTCATCGATGCCCTTCTGCATGTCGAAACCCTGCAGGCCCTTTTCGCGGTACTTGCCAGTCGTATAGAAATCCCCTTGCATCACGTAGTACTCGCGGTCGACCTTGGGCATCCCTTCGGGTGGCTCGACGAGGATGAGGCCGTACATGCCATTCGCGACGTGCATGCCGACGGGCGCGGTAGCGCAGTGATAGACGTAGAGACCGGCGTTCAGCGCCTTGAAGGTGAATTGCGAGGCGTGGCCGGGCGCGGTGAAGCTCGACGCCGCGCCACCGCCGGGTCCGGTCACCCCGTGCAGGTCGATGTTGTGGGGCATTTTCGAGTCGGGCATGTTGCGCAGGTGGAACTCGACCGTGTCGCCCTGGCGAATGCGGATGAAGCTGCCGGGCACCGTGCCACCGAAAGTCCAGAACGTGTAAGTCACGCCTTCCGAGATCGGCATCTCTTTTTCGACCACGTCGAGCTCAACGATGACCTTGGCCGGCGCGCTTCGCCCGGTAGGAGGCGGGACCATCGGCGGCGCAGTCAGCACTGCCTTGATCGGTTCGCCCTGTGGCGGACCGAGGTCGCCCTTGGCCGATCCGCCGGTGTCCTTCACCACGACGGGTGCGGCGTCCGGAGCCTGGTAGTAGTCCCGGCCGCAGGCCCCGAGGGCCAAAGCAGCAACCAGCACCACGACACCCCGCGTGCGACCGCCAGAAAGCCTTTTCATCAAGTACCCCTTTCTCGGAATGCGACCGAACACGTGCTTCGGATGCGAGAGAGTGTAGGCGGGGTGCAACGGCACCCAACTGACGTGGATCAAGCCGCATCGAGTCAGTTCGACTTCACGATCACGGGCGCTTGACCTCGGTCAATGCGACCCGGTGCCGATTCGGCGAGCCTCTGTCCATCTGCAGGAGCTCCTCATGTCGTGTTACCGGGTGGCCATGCTTGCGATCGCCCTCTCGGCTGCGCCCGCAGCCGCGCTCGAAGCGCCGCCGCTCGCCGGGAAGTCAATATTCCAGTTCGAGTGGAATGCCAGGCTTCGACACGAGGCGATAGACGACGACGGCTTTGCAAGCAGCGCGGACGCCACCACGCTGAGAATGCGAGCGGGAATCCGGGCAGGTTTCGCTCATGGTCTGAGCGCATTTGTCGAAGGCGAAGGCATAGCAGCCGCAGGGAGCCACAACAACGGAGCAAGCGGACGCACCGACTATCCGGCAGTCATTGACCCCGATGGCGTCGAACTTAACCAGGCCTTGCTTGCCTGGATGGGCGAGGGCGCTGGCGCCATCCTTGGGCGCCAACGCATACTGATCGACAACCAGCGCTGGCTCGGCAACAGCAGATGGCGGCAGAACGAGCAGACGTTCGACGCCCTGTCTGTCGACTGGCGCGCGTCGCCTTCGCTCACGGGGCGGTACGCGTGGATCGATCGCGTGCATCGCATCAATGGTGACGACGCGCTGGACCCGCTTTCTCGTGAGCGCGAGTTCGCCACCCACCTCGTCAACGTCGCCTGGAAGCTCGATGCGCACCAGCTTGTGGGCTATGCGTATCTGCACAGGGACCGGAACGTCCCATCGGCTTCCACGGCGACCTACGGGCTGCGGTGGACCGGCTCGCAACTGCGCCGCGGGGATGGCTGGGGCTGGACGCTCGAAGCCGCCCATCAGCGCGAGCATTCCGACAACCCCTCGTCATTCGCCCACGCCTACTGGCTGATCGAGCCGACACTGGCCTGGCGCGGAGTCACCTGGCGCGCCGGGTGGGAACATCTTGGCGGGGATGGCGTGCATTCGCTGCAGGCGCCACTCGGCACACTGCACGCCTTCAACGGGTGGGCGGACAAATTCCTGGTGACGCCGCCAGGTGGGCTGGACGACTACTGGGTCGGAGCCGGCGGGAAGTTTGGGCGAGGTGCGCACGCTGACAAATTCAACTGGAACATTGCCTGGCACGATTTTCGCGCTGATGTGGGCGAACACTACGGCACGGAATGGAATGCGTCGCTGGCCTTTCCCGTTTCGAGGTCGGTGACCGGCCTGGTCAAAATCGCCGAGTACAACAGCCGTGGCTTTGCCCGCGACGGCACGAAGTTGTGGATGCAAATCGAGTGGGTCCGTTGAGCGAGGCGCACACGGACTCGTGCTTCAGGCAAATGACCGATTCGTCTCCGCGGCTCTCCATCTCGCACGACAGTGGGATTAGCTGTCGCCGTGCGCAACGCGCTCCGTGGAGCGTAGCAACTGGTCTGCGAAGGTGTGGTTGACGTCGCGGTGCTCGGCCTCGTCAGCGCGCACAGCGAGCACCACGTCGCGCAAGCGCGCATCCGCGGGCAACTGCCAGTAGTCGAGAGCGATCTGGGGCGCCGGCACGTTATCGACGCGCCCCGCGTCGATCTCGCCAAGGTACTGGGTGTAGCTGATCACGGCCTGCTCCTCGAAGTAGCCGACCAGCCGATGGGCGGTGCGGGACGACAGGATGTACAACACGAGGAAGAACGTGAAGAACACGGCTTGCGCCACCATCACGAGCATGCGCTCCAGCCAGTTCGGGCGCGCGATCTCGATGAAGGTCATGAGGTGCATGCGTTCGTTTTCGGCCTCGTCCATGAGTGTGCGGATCCATCCCTCGTCGTCGCGCATCCAGCGCAGGCAGTGCAGGTGGATCAGGGCCGCCCCCACGAGGCCCGGCACCGCGGCAACTGTTTCGAGCACGATGGCGCGATTGCCGTAGCGTTTGGCGAAGAAGGTGTCGGCGAGAAACCGCAGCGCACGCGTAATCGAAAACGCGACCCGGTCGGACCAGTCGCGGATGTCGTGGTGCAAGTCCAACTCGCGATTGGAATCCAGTGGGGCGCGGGGCTGCATCTGCTTCTCCTGGTGAAGTCAACGCCGGTCGTTCGATCTCGCAGCGGTGCTTGAAACTCGCGCACCGCACACGGGCAGAGGGCGACTTTCCGAAAGGGTTGCCTGCGGATTAATTTGGGTTGTAAATGTGCCGATTCAAGCGAAAAAATCTGTGCCGAGAAACACGTGCGACTTTGCGAGAGGTCTGCCCCGCTGCCTGGAACAGCGGCTGTGCACGAAGTAAAGGGTATTCCCCTCGTTGCCCACGGGACTTGACCTGGATCAACCCGGGCAGGCGCCCCTGAGCGCGCCGGTCACCCGTGTGCACAATTCAGTCGAGGCGCAAGGTGCGGGCAGCGAGGTACGGATCGAAGCGGCTGAGCAGCCAGTAGGCTGTATCCTCGCGCACACGCCGCCACAGCGTGTACGGCGGCGGGACACTCGTGGCCGAAAGGCGCAGGTCGGCCTCGAACATTGCCTTGGCCTCGGCAACCACGCCAGACGATGCCACCCGCAACATCAGTTCGAAATTGATCAGCTGGGAGCGGACGTCGAGATTCGCGGAGCCTATGTAAACCACGTCGTCGACTATCACCAGTTTGCTGTGGAGCACCTGGGGTAGATACTCGTAGAACTGGACTCCACTGCCGCGCATGCGACGCATGGTCCGGTGCACCGCAAGTTGGGCGAGGGGCACATCGCTGTTGGACGTGATGAGAATGCGCACGCGTCCCTCGGCCGCGACGCGTCGCAACAAACCACGCAGCTTGCGTGACGGCAGGAAGTAGGGAGCATGGGCGCTGACCTCGCGTGCGCCCACGAGGTCGGCGTGAAGCCGCCTCGCCAGGCTGGCGCTCTGGCAGCCCGGGCCGGGCAACAACAATTGATTGGCTTTCGGAAGTTCAGCACCCCCGGGACAGGTCTGCAGGAATATCCGGATGGCTCGCGCTTCGAAACTGGCGAGCGCCCACATCCGGTTGAAACTGTGCTGGATCGAGGCGACGAGAGGTCCGCGTACTTCCAGCGCCAGGTCGCGCCAGCCGTTTCGCACCCCCTCGCCCATCTGCTCATCGGCGATGTTGACGCCTCCGACCACGGCAACGCCGTCGACCACGACCAGCTTGCGGTGGTCACGGAAGCTCCAGCGCAGGTACCGTAGTGGATTGAACCAGCGTACTTCCCCGCCTGATTCCTCTAGCTCGTTCCAGAATCCGCGCGCGACATCCTTCGCGCCGAACGCATCCAGTAGCACCCGCACCCGCACGCCGCGCCGGCATGCGTCGACGAGCGCGTGCCTGAATCTGCGTGCGATGACGCCGTCGCTGCAAATCTAGAACTCCACGGCGACCGAGCGTCGGGCGCCTTCAATCAGGGCCAGCATCGTCGCGAACGCAGCGTCTCCGCTAGCGAGCCAGCGGTAGGAGTGGCCGTTGTCGGCGCGGAAATGCTGCTCGTCGGCGTTAGTCATGGTCGGCAAACCAACGCCGTGTATACGAGCCTGCGCGGGTCAGCAAGTGTTGATCCAGGTCAGTGCGGGTTGTTTCGGTCGCCCTTAGTATCACTATGTCGCGTAAGCCAGGCCCACGCAATGCACAAATTCCTGCTGGCGGTGGATGGGTCCGAATCCTCGCTCTGGGCCGCCTCCCATGTTGCCGAGCGCATCCACGGAGGCGACGCGATTGATTTGCACCTTCTGAATGCGCAACCCATACGTCCCATACACCCCGCCCTGCGGAAGATTGTCTCGCAGGCCATGATGGAGGAGTACGCGAGATCCCATGCCGAGGAAGCATTCCACGAAGTCAAGGCGCTGCTGCACGACCAGCGGATTGCGTTCTCCACGCACGTCGCTTTTGACCAGCCCGCATTCGGAATCGCGGATCACGTACAGGCCCTCGACATTGCCCAGTTGATCATGGGGACACGGGGCTCCAGGGCTTTCGTGCGCTTTGCTCTCGGTTCCGTGGCGAGCCGCGTCGTGAACATGGTCGACATTCCGATCACGCTCGTGCCAAAGCCGTACCGGCTCCTTCGGGAGGCTGGCCCGTCCGGGGTGACGTTGCCGGCAGTGGACCGATCAGCGACCGTGACCCTGCTTCCTGTTGATGGTTCGGAGTTTTCCGATCGCGCTGTTGAACTTGCCATCCAGGAGTCGTCTACGGGAGCGGTGCGGAAGATTGTGCTTCTCAATGTGCAATCACCCTATCCATCCGGGCCAGGCTGGGTCGATGTTCCACCGGCTGAACTCGAACGGGCTTACCGGGACGCAAGCGAAGACAGCATGCGCTCCGCACGACGAAAACTCGACGACGCGGGCTGTGCATATCAGGCCGAGTCGCTGGTTGGCCCAAATGCAGAGTTGATCGCACAGCGCGCCCGCGAGGTCGGCTGCGATCGGATCATCATGGGGACGCGAGGGCTGGGCGAGGGCGGAAGTTTTTTCCTGGGGTCGGTCGCCGTGAAAGTCGTGCATCTCGCCGGAATTCCCGTCACTCTGGTCAAGTAATAGTACTCACCCGGGCGGCGCGCGCCGCGCATTGCTTGATCCTCGCGAGCCCGATAACTACGCAAGGAACGCCGCACCATTTCAACAACGCCGGACCATTTCAATAAGGAGAGCGACCCGATGTACAAGCGGATCCTGTTGGCCACCGACGGTGCGGTGTTGGCAAAGGCCGCCGTGCAGCGGGGCATTCGCCTGGCGAGTCGGCTGGGTGCGTCTGTCGTGGTCGCCTACGCCTCGCCAGTCACTTCCAAACCGGGAACACCGATTGCCGACGCCGCGGTTGCCCGGCACTTGAATGCCGTGCGCGCGGACGCCGAGCGCGCAGGGGTGGAATGCTCGGTCCTGCACCTGGAAGGCCTTCGACCTGCGGATGCCATCGTTGCATCGGCGAAGGCGGAAAACTGTGACCTGGTGGTGGTGGGCTCGCACGGGCGCCCTGCGTCCGAACAGTTGTGGCTGGGCTCGGTGACCACGCGAGTGCTGGCGACCTGCT
>JBBQNY010000079.1:0-12720 GCA_038330365.1 Lysobacterales bacterium
GCCACCGGCAAGGTACTTGGCCAGGTGTATGCCAGCAACGAGGCAGACTACGAGGCCATGATCAAGCGCGCCCAGGCGGTGCAGCAGGAGTGGCGCAACACGCCCGCACCCCGGCGTGGCGAAGCCGTCCGGCTGTGCGCCAACGCGCTGCGTGCCAACAAGGGCAAGCTCGGCGCGCTGGTGGCACTGGAAATGGGCAAGGTCCGCGCCGAGGGCGATGGCGAAGTACAGGAGATGATCGATATCGGCGACTTCGCAGTCGGCCTCTCGCGCCAGCTCTATGGTCTCACCATGCACTCCGAGCGACCGGGGCATCGGATGTATGAGCAGTATCACCCGCTCGGCCTGATCGGCATCATCAGCGCATTCAATTTTCCCGTGGCGGTGTGGGCGTGGAACGGATTCGTCGCGGCCGTGTGCGGCGACGTATCGATCTGGAAGCCATCACCGAAGACTCCGCTGTCGGCGGTCGCGGCGCTGCGCATCTGCAACGCGGCGCTGGAGGAAGGTGGCTTCCCGTCGATCTTCTTCCTATTCAACGATGCCGGCACCGAACTCGCGCAGAAGTTCGTCGATGATCGGCGCATCGCACTTGTGAGCTTCACGGGTTCCACGCGCGTCGGGCGCGAGGTTGGCGAGCGCGTCGCGCGGCGCATGGGCCGCAGTCTGCTCGAACTCGGGGGCAACAACGCCATCATCGTCGACGAGACCGCAGACCTTGATCTGGCGATTCCCGCGATCGTGTTCGGCGCCTGCGGCACGGCCGGCCAGCGCTGCACCAGCACCCGCCGCGTGATGATCCAGGAATCCATTTTCGACGACGTCATCGGTCGCCTGATCAGCGCCTACGGCCAGGTGTCGAAAAAGATCGGCGATCCCAACGAAGCGGGCATGCTGATGGGTCCGCTGATCGACTCGGATGCGGTCGCACGATTCGAGGGCGCCATCGCCGCTGCGATCAAGGCCGGCGGCAAGGTGGCGGCGGGCGGCAAGGCGCTGGACCGCATCGGCAACTATGTTGAGCCGACCATCATCACCGGCCTGAATAACTCCGATGCCGTAGTGCAGACCGAAACCTTCGCGCCCATCCTCTACGCCATGAAGTTCAAGACTCTGGACGATGCACTGGCGGCACACAATGACGTGCCCCAGGGCCTGAGCTCGGCGATCTTCACGCGCGACATCAGGGCCTCGGAAGCATTCCTGTCGTGCAACGGATCGGACTGCGGCATCGCCAACGTCAACATCGGCACGTCGGGCGCGGAGATCGGCGGGGCATTCGGTGGCGAGAAGGAAACCGGCGGCGGTCGCGAGTCGGGATCCGACGCCTGGAAGGTGTACATGCGCCGCCAGACCAACACCATCAACTACTCCGACGCGCTGCCGCTGGCGCAGGGCATCAGCTTCGATCTGCCGTAGCATCGCGCGCTGACGTACCGGGGCGGCCTTGACGGTCGTCCCGGCCACGGCATCGGGCTTATGTCCTTTTGCCGCGTTCCATTCACCGCAGGTCGCTTTCGCATGTATCCGCTGGTCCGCCCGTTGCTGTTCGCGCTGGATGCGGAAGTCGCGCACGGTCTTGGCCTGCGGGCGATCGAGGCCGCGTATCGAACCGGCACCCAGTCATTGCTGGCGCGCAGACCTGCCCCGCTTGCCACCACCGCCTTTGGCATCGAGTTCCCCAATCCCGTCGGCCTTGCCGCCGGTCTCGACAAGAATGGTGCGCATATCGATGCGCTGGCGGCACTCGGGTTCGGCTTCATCGAGATCGGCACCGTGACGCCGAAACCGCAAGCGGGAAATCCCAAACCGCGCATGTGGCGCCTGCCGCAACACGGCGCCATCCTCAACCGTCTCGGATTCAACAATGCCGGCGTCGATGCACTGGTGCGCAACGTGGAACGATCGAAGCGGACGGTCCCGCTCGGGATCAATATCGGACGCAACGCCACGACGCCCAACGAGCGTGCACTCGACGACTACCGGACCTGTCTCGAACGCGTCCACGCCGTCGCGGACTACGTCACCATCAATATCTCGTCACCCAACACGAGTGGCCTGCGCGAATTGCAGAGTGACACCGCGCTGTCGGCACTTCTGTCCGGCCTCGTGGACGCGCGCGAGCGCCTGGCTGCCGTCAATCAACGGACCGTACCCCTGCTGGTGAAGGTCGCGCCCGATCTCGACGAGGTCCAGCTCGATGCCATGGCGAGCGCCATCAACCGCGCGGGCATCGATGGCGTGATCGCCACCAACACCACGCTGGATCGCCGCGCGATCAGGGCGCATCCCCGCGCCCGCGAGGCCGGCGGTCTGTCGGGTCGACCGCTGCTGGCGCGCTCGAACGAAATTCTCGCGGGGCTGCGCGCGCGGCTCGACTCACGCATCGGCCTGATCGGCGTGGGCGGCATCGACAATGGCGAAGCCGCGCGCAGCAAGCGCACGGCGGGCGCTGATCTGGTCCAGTTCTATTCGGGCATGGTGTTCCGCGGACCTGCGTTGATTGCGGAATGCGTGGAGGCGCTGCGAAGTTGAATCGGGACACCACAGACATTGCCGGCGTGCGTGTGCTGCACGATGTCGACTTGACGTCGCGCAACACGCTCGGCCTCGCTGCCCGTACCGATCTGCTGGTGGAGGTCCATCGGATCGACGCGATCGCGCCCGCTCTTGCGCGTTTCGGTCGACCGCGCGCCGTCCTTGGCGCTGGCAGCAACGTCATCCTTTCGGAGAACATCGAGGGTCCCGTCTACCGGATGCTCGGCGCGGGGTTCGAATGTCATGAAGCGGGCGACGACAAGGCCATCGTTGCGGTCGCTGCGGGTCTGCAATGGGATGCGGTCGTCGATCAGTGCATTGGTGCCGGCGCCTTCGGCGTCGAGAATCTGGCGCTGATTCCCGGCCTTGTCGGCGCCGCTCCGATCCAGAATATCGGCGCCTATGGGGTCGAACTTTCGTCGTTTGTGCACGCGGTCGAGGCCTTCGATCTCAATTCTGGTGAGCTGATCGAGTTGCCGGCCGCGTCGTGCGGATTCGGCTATCGCGACAGCCGCTTCAAGCAGGCACCGGGGCGATGGCTGATCACACGCCTGCTGCTTGAATTGCGTCGCCGCTTCGAGCCGGAGCTGGGCTATCTCGGGTTGAGCGACGAGCTCGCGCGGAACTCGGCTGCCGAGCCGACGGCGCAGGAGGTGGCAGACGCCGTGCGCCGCGTGCGGCGACGCAAGTTGCCAGATCCCCTCGCCGTTCCGAATGCAGGCAGCTTCTTCAAGAACCCGGTAATACCGCTGACCGAGGCCATGGCCTTGCGCGCGCAGCACCACGAGATGCCGGTGCATCCCCTCGCCAATGGCGAGGCCAAGCTCAGCGCCGCGTGGTTGATCGAAGCCTGCGGACTCAAGGGAGAGTTCCTGGGAGGCGCTGCGGTGTCTGAGCGTCATGCCCTGGTGGTGATCAATTCCGGCGGCGCCAACGCGCGAGATGTGCTCGACCTGCAGCAGCTGGTCGAGACCCGGGTGCGCGAGCGCTTCGGCATCGCACTGGAACGAGAGCCGGTACTGATCGGTTGCACCAACGCGTCGGCGTAGAATCGACGCCATGCGACCGCACGCCCCCTGGTGGTACCTGTTGGCCTTCGTCCCACCCGCGTTGCTGCCGCTCGCAGCGCTGCTGGGTGAGGCGACGGGTTGGCACGACGCCTGCGCATTCTTGCCCCTGTTTGTGTTGTTCGTCTTGCTGCCGATGGCGGATGTGTGGATGGGCGCCGACGTGACCGCTGCGCCGGACAGCGGTGCGGAGTTCGAGTCACTGCAAAAACGCTTCGCATATCGATGGATCACGATTGCGTGTGTGCCGATGCAGTGGCTGCTGCTGGCCTGGAGCCTCTGGTACTGGCAGCAGACAGAGTTCGGCATCGCCGGCACGATCGGCTGGCTGTTGTCACTCGGCATCGTTGGCGGCGTGCTTGCAATCAACGTCGCGCACGAGTTGATCCACAAGGCCGGCCGGGTCGAGCCCTTCCTTGGCAGCGCATTGTTGGCAAGTGTTGGCTACAGCGGTTTCGCCATCGAGCATCTGCGCGGGCATCACGTGCATGTCGCGACTCCGCTCGACCCATCCACAGCCCGCGCCGGCCAGAATGTGTGGAGTTTCGTCGGCCATGCACTGCTGCTCAACCCGTTGCGGGCGTGGCGACTCGCGCGGGGTCGCAGCGAGAAGGCGCAACTGCTCGCCTGGCATGGGCTGACGGTTTCCGCGGCGGTGGCGTCTGGCGTGCTGCTGGGTCCCCCAGCGATGCTGGCATTCCTTGCACAGGCGCTGATTGCTTCAGGAACGCTCGAAATCATCAACTTCGTCGAGCACTACGGTCTCAAACGCGTGAATGTCGGGAATGGTCGCTTTGAGCGTGTGACGCATGCGCATTCGTGGAACTCCAATTTCCGCCTGACCAACTTGATGCTGCTGCATCTGCAGCGGCATGCGGATCATCACGCGCATCCGCGTCGGCGCTACCAGTCGCTGCGGCACCACGCCGATTCGCCGCAGTTGCCGGCCGGCTACGCGACCATGTTCATGCTGGCGCTCGTGCCGCCGCTCTGGCGCCGCGTTATGGACCCGCGCGTGCGCGCCATCGCCGCTGCGTAGGAGCTTCCACCCCGACTTCTTCGGCGCGCTGTCGCGTAGCGAACAACGTGGTTGCATACCTTGAGGCGTCCGCTGGAGGCACGACTGGCCGCGCACGCTTGCGATTTCTGTCGACCTCACACCCTCACCCGGCGCTGCGCGCCACCTTACGCACCACATCCTTGTGGCCCGCCCTGCGGGCCGCCTGCGGCGTTCGCAGCTGCTCCTGCAGCTGCAGTCTCCCACTGGGCGAAGGGAGAAGATGCATTCGGCTGCCGCAAAGCACTCCCCTCTCCCAATGGGAGAGGGACTGGGCGTGAGGGTGCGAGTCCCTGCGTCATGGTGGTTGGCGCCAGTCACGAACCGGGTGCACAGTCTCACCGTAAAGCAGGACGCGTTAATTCAATCGCTTATCTCTTGTTTGATGGGAGCCACCCGGCGCCACTGCGCAGCCACATTCCCGTTCAGTGCGGGCGCATCTCGTAGGCGTGGTGAATGCGCTGGTCGCGGGCGAAGTCGGGCGGAATCGTGGCTCTGCTGATGTCGCGGACATCGAACAGATCCGCCACTTCGTGATCAAGCCGGAAGCGCCGGAGATTGCACGAGAACAGCACCATCCCACCCGGCGCCAGCACGCGCGCGCAACGCCGCAGCAAGTCTGCGTGATCTCGCTGCACGTCGAAATCCTGCGCCCGCGCCGAGTTTGAGAAACTCGGTGGATCGACAAAGATCAGATCGAACTTCTCGTTCTCCGCGGCCAGCCAGAACATGACATCGGCCTGCGCCAGTCGGTGCCGCGAGCCGGCAATGCCGTTGAGATCGAAATTGCGCGAAGCCCATTCGAGATAGGTTCCGGATAAATCCACGCTCATCGAAGAGTGCGCGCCGCCTGCCACGGCGTACACGGTGGCGCTGCCGGTGTAACAGAAGAGGTTCAGCACGCGCTTGCCCTGCGCGGCATCGCGCACGCGGGCACGCATGGGCCGATGATCGAGAAACAGGCCTGTATCGAGATAGTCCGACAGGTTGACCTCGAAGCCGAGTCCGGATTCCACCACCGTGAGCGCGCGGCCGGCATGTTCGAGCGGTCGCGCCCGGTGCGCGCGCTGGCCTGGACTCCGCGTCTTGACCACGACCTGCGAGCGCGGCACCGCGAGCGCCACCGACGCCGCATGCACGACCTCGCGCAGTCGGCGTTGCGCGGTGGCCACGGGGATGGAAGGCGGCGCCGCGTATTCCTGCACCACCAGCCAGGTTTCCTCGTCCTGCGTCCGGTACACGTCGATGGCAGCCGAGTACTCCGGCAGATCGGCGTCGTAGGCCCGCCAGCAATCGATGGATTCGCGGCGGCGCCAGCTGCGCAGTTTTTTCTCGTTCTTGGTGATGCGGTTGCCCACCGCGATCTCGCCGTCGCTCTGTTCCCGCTCGCCCACGGATTCGCGTTCGCGTCGCGCATCGGCGTCGAGCAGCAGCAGCTCCACCGGCAGCGAACCATTGAACAGCTTGTAGCGCCGGCGCAGCACCATCCCGGTCGCGCGACCCATGTCGGCATCCGCCACCAGCAGCGCGACGGGCCAGCCGGCAAAGCCATCGCGCAGCGATTTGCCGAGCGCCGCATGCGTCTCGCCGAGCACGTCGGCGTCGAGCCGCTCGCCGTAAGGCGGATTGGCGACCACAAGGCCCGTGTCGAATCCAGCAGGTGCCACCAGCCGCGCGACATCGCGCGTTGCGAGTGTCAGGAATCCCGCGACGCCTGCGGCCTGGGCGTTGGCCTTGGCCACAGCGATCACGGCTGCGTCGCGATCCGATCCGAACAGGCGATGGCCGAGGATCGCGAGCCCCGCGTCTGCGCGCTGACGCGCCGCTGCGCGAAGACGCTCCCAGAGCGGCGCGTCGAACTGCGCCCAGCCCTCAAGGCCGAAGCGCTCGCGCGCGAGACCGGGCGCCACGTCGGCCGCGATCCACGCGCCTTCAATCAGCAGGGTGCCGGAACCGCACATCGGATCCACCAGTGCCCCGCCGGCAGCGGCGATGGCAGGCCATCCGGCGCGAATCAGCACCGCCGCCGCGAGATTCTCCTTGAGCGGCGCCGCGCCCGTGCCGCGACGATAGCCGCGCTGGTGCAACGGTGCCCCGGCAAAGTCGAGGCTCAGGATTCCACGCTCGTGGCGCAGCACGAGATCGATCCGAAGATCCGGCGCGTCGGCATCCACATCCGGCCGCGGCAGGCCCTCCGCGCGCATCCGGTCGACGATGGCGTCCTTGACGCGCTGCGCCGCGAACATGCTGTTGCTGATGCCGCGCGTACTCCCATGCGCCGCCACGGCGATGGTGCGGTCTTGCGCAAGGTGCTCAGGCCAGTCAATGGCGTGCACGCCTTCGTGGAGTTTGTCGGCGTCGCCGGCGTCGAACTCCGCCAGCGGCATCAATACGCGACTGGCGAGTCTGGAATACAGACACGCGCGATAGCCGAATTCGAGATCGCCCTCGCAGTGCACACCCGCGAGCGCCTCCCGGGCACTGGTGGCCCCGAGCGCGAGCAGCTCGTCGACCAGCAGCAGCTCCAGGCCCTTGGGGCAGGCGGCGAACCACTTCACTCCGGGAGTTCCCGCAGGAACTGTGAGAACCACTCGGCGCACTGCTCCACGTGATCCGATAGTCGATGACTGTCGTTCACCAGATGCAGCCGCGCGGAGCGCGCACGCGCGAAATCGAGCACAGGGGCCGGCGGAATGAGTTCGTCGTGCCACCCGTGCACGATGGTCGTCGGTACCTCGGCCGCTTCCAGCGGTCGGGAATACCAGTTGATCAGCGGTGGCGGCGCGATAAGAAACAAGCCTGCCACCGGAACTTCCAGCGAAGCCCGCGCCGAGATGAAGGCACCGAGGCTGGAGCCGGCGAGCACCAGCCGTGTTCCGGACGGCAACTGGTTGAGCAGATGCTCGATGCGGTCGGCGACGGCGGCTTCGTCCCGGCCACGATCGAATTCGAGATAGTCCGGCCGCAGACTCGACCATCCCATGGCCTCGGCGGCAACGGCGAGCGCTGTCACCTTGCTGGCGCTGGGACCGCTCTCGAGTCCATGCGAAAGCACGGCGAGGCCGCGGCTCACAGGGACTCCGCCGACCGCATCGAGCAGCGATTCCGGCGCGTGCGCACGGAGTCGAAGGCGGCCGGAACGAACATGCCGGGATGTTAGCATCGCCCCGCCACGCGCCCTGTTGCCGTCTACGATTTTTTGGGCATCATGCCGCCGACGTCACGTTGATCAGAGGGTTCCTGGATGTCCTTGTGTTTGCCCACCATCCTGGATTGCCCTCTGCCGTATGTCGCAAACCTTGCCCGGCGCGAGCGCGGCACCATCAATCTTGTCGTGATCCACTGCACCGAGCTGCCAGACATGGAGACCGCGCGCGAATTCGGTGAGCGGGTGCAGGACGAAGCGTCCGGAACCGGCTACAGCGGTCATTACTACGTGGACCGGGACGGTGGCCTGCAATGCCACGTGCCCCTGGATCGCGAGGCGCACCACACCCGTGGCTACAACCCGCGCTCGATCGGCATCGAGCTGGTCAATCGGGGACGCTGGCCGGACTGGTTCGACTCGCGCTGCCAGGTGATGCAGGAGTCTTATCCGCAGGCGCAGATCGATGCACTGCTGTCGCTGTTGCATGAATTGCGCGATCAGGTGCCAACGCTGGGATTGATCGCCGGCCACGAGGATCTCGATCGCGGCACCGTGGCCGCAAGCGACGCGCCGGAGGTGCAGGTTTTCCGCAAACGCGATCCCGGGCCGTGCTTTCCGTGGCCAGATGTGATCGAACGCTCGGGACTGGAGCGCATCGGCCTTGAGTGATGCTGCCGCCACCGTCATCGCCGAACTGGTGCAACTGCTGACGCTCGAACGCATCGAGGACAAGCTTTTTCGTGGCGCCAGCCGGGACATCGGCACCAGCTTC
Organism: Lysobacterales bacterium; assembly: GCA_038330365.1. GTDB lineage: Bacteria > Pseudomonadota > Gammaproteobacteria > Xanthomonadales > Ahniellaceae > JBBQNY01. The sequence continues at coordinate 8,583 of JBBQNY010000079.1, forward strand.
GTGTTCGGCGGCCAGGTCCTCGGTCAGGCGTTGTCAGCCGCGCAGCAGACCGTGCCGAGCGCGCGCCAGGTGCACTCCGTACACGCCTACTTCCTGCGGGCCGGAGACATCGCCGCACCCATCGTGTACCAGGTGGAGACATCGCGCGATGGCCACAGCTTCTCGGTGCGACGCATCGTGGCCGTGCAGCATGGCGAGCCCATATTCGTCATGGCCGCGTCGTTCCAGATCGACGAGCCCGGCGCGGAGCATCAGCTGTCGATGCCGGAAGTTCCGCTCCCGGATGATCTCGATGCACCCGATCCGTTGCCCGCAGAGACGCTTGCCGGACTGCCCGCCAAGCTGCAGCGCTGGTTGACGCAGGACGGTCCGTTCGAATTCCGGCACGTCTATCCACGCGACGAATTGCGCCGGTCCAAGCGACCGCCGTTCCAGCAAGTCTGGTTTCGCCTGGTCGCTCCGCTGGACGCGCCGAGCGAGCTGCATCGTGCGCTGCTCGCCTATGCATCCGACTTTCATCTGCTCGGAACGGCGACGCTGCCGCATGGCATTTCCTACTTCCAGCCCAATGTCCAGATGGCGAGCCTGGATCACGCAATCTGGTTTCATCGCCCCTTCCGGATCGACGAGTGGCTGCTGTATTCGTGCGACAGTCCGAGTGCACAGGGTGCACGGGGGCTTGCCCGCGGAAGCCTGTACACGCTGGCGGGTGAACTGGTCGCGTCAACGGCGCAGGAAGGCCTCATCCGGCTTACAACCGACAACCCACGGAGCCCTTGATGCGCCCGATATTCGCCTCGCCCCGATTGGAAAACGTGGACCGCGTCGTCGCCCTGCTGCGTATCGCGGGCATCGAGCCCATCGTGAACAATCGCAAGCCCTGGGCCGAGGGATGGGATCGGCGACACAACCCGTACAGCGAGCGCCAGACCAAGGAGCATTGGCCACAGGTCTGTGTACTGCCGTCCGACTTGATAAAGGCGCGACAGATCCTGCGCGACGCGAACGTAGTGGCCACTCCCCGGGTATCGGACTTGAACTACATCCCGTCGGAACCGAGCATCCCTGCGCGCCGTGGCGTTTCCCAACTGCGCCTGTGGCTGCTCGGAATCTGCACGCTTGGCGCGGCGCTGTTGGCGCTGCAATTCATGGGCGCCTTCTGAAGGGCGTGAATCCCTCGGCGTCCGGCCAATCCGTTTCGCTGTTGCTGACCGGTCGGCATGAATGTTCCTACTGGCCCGAGCGGCGCGCGCGCACCGCACTGCTCGATGCGCGCGCACACGATCCTGCCGAATGGTTTCCGCGACTGCTCGCGGCCGGGTTCCGACGCAGCGGCGACGCGATCTACCGTCCGCAGTGCGGATCGTGCCACGCCTGTGTGCCAGTACGCATCGCACCGGAAACCTTCGAGCCGGATCGCTCGCAACGCCGATGCTCTGCGCGCAACGCCGACCTCGCGGTGTCTGTCGAGCACACGCGCATGGATGCGGAGATCCTGGATCTCTACGGGCGCTATCTCAATGCCCGGCACCCCGGCAGTCCAATGCAGTCAGACAACGCCGAGGCCTTTCGCGAAATGATGCTGGCGCGCTGGGCGCATTCGGTGATGCTGATCGTGCGCCAGGACGGACGCCTCATGGCGGTGGCGATCACGGACGTGACGCCCATTGGCTGCTCGGCCGTCTACACATTTTTTGATCCGGATCCTGGCCTCAAGCAGCGCAGCCTTGGCACGTTCGCGATCCTGCGCCAGATCGAATTCGTGCGTGAACTGAAACTGCCGCACCTCTATCTCGGATACTGGATCGATGGCCATCCCGCCATGCACTACAAGCAGCGTTTCCAGCCGCAGGAACATCTCTCGACCCGGGGCTGGGAGATCGCGGTCTCGGCTTAGCGTCCGCAGGCAAACCGTCGTCGACTGGCGCGGATGCAGGTCAAGGAACGTCGGCCTCCGGGATGCGTCGGCGACGGGCAAAACCGAAAGCACTGTCGTCTTCGACCGCGACCACGAGCTTCACCATGGCGACCGGGACCATGAGCTGGCGCGCGGCATGATGCCCATCAGCAAGAGCGGACGACCCGTTGTCGGGATTGGCAGGCGTCGCCGGATCGACCGGCAAAGGCGCCAGCTTCATGCTGAAAAGTGGCCCGCTGGCATTGATCTCCTCGCACAGGAGATGTGTGCCTTCAGGACCCTCACGCAGATGCGACTCGACCGCTGCGCCGAGCTCCGTCTGGGCGGCTGCAAACAGGAATACCTGGTACTGGATGCGTTCGCTCATGACTCTGATTCTCCTCTGATTGCAATTCGCACAGCGGCTGCGGAGCGTCGGGCCTGCGCGCGCGCAGCGTCGATGGTGTCGGCGCGCGCCAGCGCCACGCCCATTCGCCGATGACCGGCAACCGTTGGTTTTCCGAACAGGCGCAAAGCGGAGTGGGGCTCGGCAAGCGCGTCGGCGATGCCGTCATAGGCGGCAATGCCGTGGCCCTCGGCGAGGATTGCACAGGACGCCGAGGCGCCTCGTTGTTCGATTGACGGTATCGGCAACCCGGTGAGGGCGCGCACGTGCAGCTCGAACTGGTTCGGGTCCTGCGAGACCAGAGTGACCATGCCGGTGTCATGCGGACGTGGAGAGACCTCGGAGAAAATGACCGCATCGCCGGCCACGAACAGCTCGACGCCGAAGATCCCCTGCCCTCCCAGCACGGCGGTGATGCGCTCAGCGATCGACTGGCACTGCTCGACGATGGAATCCGGCAGCGGATGGGGCTGCCATGATTCGCGATAGTCGCCGTCAACCTGCAGATGTCCGATTGGCGCACAGAATGCGGTGCCGTCCCGATGACGTACGGTCAGGAGTGTGAGTTCGCTGTCGAAGCGGACAAAGCCCTCGACGATCACCCGCCCCGCGCCCGCACGTCCCTCTTTTTGCGCCGTGTGCCACGCCGGATCCACTTCCGAAGCTTCGCGCAGGATGCTCTGACCTTTGCCCGAACTGCTCATCACGGGCTTCACCACGCACGGCAACCCGATGGTGGCGATGGCGGCGCGGAAGTCGGCCAGCGAATCGACGAACCGGTAGGGCGAAACGGGCAGACCGAGCTCTTCGGCGGCAAGTCGACGAATGCCTTCCCGGTCCATCGTCAACTGCGCCGCACGCGCGGTGGGTACGACGCGTACGCCCTCTGCTTCCAGTTGCACCAGAGTGGCGGTGTGGATCGCCTCGATCTCAGGCACGACCCAGGTCGGTCGTTCGCTCTCGATCAGCTGGCGCAGGGCGCGCGCGTCCAGCATGTCGATGACGTGCGCGCGATGTGCGACTGCCATCGCAGGTGCGTTCGCGTATCGATCAGCGGCGATGACCTCGAGTCCCAGTCGCTGCGCCTCGATGGCCACTTCGCGCCCCAGTTCACCCGATCCGAGCAGCAGCAGTCTGCCCGCGCCGGCAGTGAGGGGGGTTCCCCAGTTCATCGTGTTGAAGACTCCGCCATCTGATCTGCCGACTATAGAACCCCGCCAATCGAACGCGATCCTGCGGTTCTCGCAAGCATGGCCGCAACGCTTTGGGCGATGGCAGTGGAAACGGCGCAGGTGCAGGCCGCGCGGAATGGAACCCGATGTGAGCACTGCAATCCGCGCACTGTGGAGCGCCGCGCCTTGCCAGCCTCCTGATCTGGACATTGGGATCCCGCTTCAGCTCGATGCAGAAGAAAGTAAATTCGTCATTCCCGCACTTTCGCGGGAATGACGAAGGCGGCGGTGAGCCGCGAAGATCTCAACGCGGCGTGCTTGCAAACGTTCCGGACGGAAGTGCGGGTCCTCGCCTACTACATCGCCGTGACCGCAGCACCGAGGCCGCGGGCTGCCATGGGCCGCGTGCAGATGGCAGAATGTGCGCATGCTCACGACTTCTCACCGCAGGTGCGCTCGCCGCGCCGCGATCGGACTGCTGCTGGCCTGCGCCAGTTGGAGCGGAATGGTTGCAAACGCCGCCGCACGCAGCGGCCGCATCGTCCCGACGGCTGCCCAGAGTGCTGCCTTCGAAGAATCCTGGAAGCGCGTCACGCTCGAGGGTCGCAAGATCGGCTTCCTGCACTCGACCCGCGAACAACAGCATGACCGCGTCATTACCAC
>JBBQNY010000080.1:0-12675 GCA_038330365.1 Lysobacterales bacterium
GCCACCTCGGCGAGCGGGCCCACGCCACCCCACACAGCCGACCCGAGCCCCCCGGCCCCACCGGGCCGAGGCCCCACCCCCCCCCCCCCGCCCCCCCGTGCACCCACGCCCCCCCAAACACCCCGCCCCCCCCTCTCCCCGCCGGGGGGCTCTCCCCCCCCCCCCCGCGCCCCCCGCTCCTACAGGGGGCGGAATCCGGCGGACGACGCGTTGACAGTGCCCGTATGCCGGCGCGGGTAGGATGCAGGCTCGCACCGTGGGATCGCACGCAATGGTCGCCACTTTCACGCCGCCGGGCGCCGAATCGCCCCGATTCGAGCCGGCCTCGCACGACTTCACTCCAAACCGGCGTCTGGACCTCGAAGAGACCCTGCACATGCTCGGCCGCGACGGCTGGCTGTTGCCCGAGGACGCGCAACAGGTGCGCAGTGCGGCGCGAGGGCACGCGCGTGCCGAGATCCATCCGCTGGTGTTGATCGCGAACGCCAAGGTGCCGGACGCGCGCCATCCCGGCACCGTGCTGCAGCTTGAAACGATGACCGAATGGCTGGCCGGGCATGCGCGCTTGCCACATCTGCGCATCGATCCGACCAAGATCGACGTCGCCAAAGTCGGCCAGGTCGTGACCCCTGAGTACGCCTCGCGTTACCGGATCCTGCCGATCGCGCTCGAGGCGCGTGAGGTCACCATCGCCACCAGCGAGCCCTTCGACGATCGCTGGGTCGGCGACCTGTCGAAGCTGATGCGGCGCGAAGTGAAGCGTGTCGTCGCCAATCCGCTCGACGTCAACCGTTACTTGATGGAGTTCTACGGCGTCACGCGTTCAGTGGCGCGTGCGCGCGATGACAAGGGCCGCGACACCTCGACACTCTTGAATCTCGAACAGCTGATCGAGATCGGCGCCTCCGGCGATCTAACCGCCGACGACCGCCACGTGGTGCGCATCGTCGACTGGCTGCTGTCGTACGCCCACGAGCAGCGCGCGTCCGATATCCACCTGGAGCCGCGCCGCGATGTCTCGCGCGTGCGCTTCCGCATCGACGGCGTACTGCACAAGGTGTTCGAGCTGCCGACGCAGGTGATGGGCGCCGTGATCGCGCGCATCAAGACACTCGGCCGCATGGATATCGCGGAGCGACGCCGCCCCCAGGATGGCCGGCTCAAGATGCGCTCGCCCGGCGGCCGCGAGGTGGAGATGCGACTCTCCTCGATGCCGACCGCATTCGGCGAGAAGTGCGTGATGCGCCTGTTCGATCCGGACATCGTGCTCAAGGACTACACCCAGCTTGGATTCTCCGCCAGCGAGCAGGCGATGTGGCAGAAGCTCGTCGGCCGCCCCAACGGCATCGTGCTGGTGACGGGACCGACCGGTTCGGGCAAGACCACGACCCTCTACACGACGCTGTTGAACCTCGCGCAGCCGCAGGTGAACGTGTGCACGATCGAGGACCCGATCGAGATGGTCTCGGCCGAGATCAACCAGATGCAGGTGCAGCCGGCCATCGATGTGACTTTTGCTTCCGGCGTGCGCACGCTGCTGCGGCAGGATCCGGACATCATCATGATCGGCGAGATCCGCGATCTCGATACCGCGCAGATGGCGATCCAGGCCTCGCTGACCGGCCATCTGGTGCTGTCCACCCTGCACACCAACGACGCGCCGAGCGCAGTCACGCGGCTGATCGATCTCGGCACTCCGCACTACCTCATCGCCTCCACGCTGGCCGGCGTCATCGCGCAGCGGCTGGTGCGGCGCCTGTGCTCGCACTGCTCCAAACCGGGGCCAGTGGATATCGAGCGCTGGGCGTTTCTCACCCGCGGTTTCGCGCGCGGGGTGCCGACGCACGCGCGCATTCCCGTCGGTTGTCCCGAGTGCCGCAATACGGGTTTCCTCGGGCGTGTGGCGATCTACGAAATGATGATCATCGACAGTGGCCTGCGCGCGGCCATCACGCCCCATGCGGACCTGCTCGCGTTCCGCGCGGCCGCACTCGAACACGGTTTGCTGCCGCTGCGCGTGGCCGCGGCCGACAAGGTGGCCGAAGGGGTGACCACCATTCCCGAAGTCCTCACCGTTCTGCCACCGGAGGGGTGAGGCGGAGAGCGTCGCGCCAGTGGCGCGACCCGCCGAACGCCCGGCCATGGATGGCTGGGGCGGACGTCCGCCGCAGGGACGCCTGCTTGCCTCAACCCGTTCTTCTCTTCCGGAAGACTGCAGCTGCAGGAGCAGCTGCGAACGCCGCAGGCCCGCAGCGCGCACCGCAGGGATGTGGTTCGTAAGGTGGCGCGTAGCGCCGGATGAGGGTACGAGGCTAGTGCAGTGTCTCAACGCGGCCAGGACACTGATTCCGTCGGCAAACGGGCGTTGTGAGCCAATTCTCCGGTCCGAAATGTGCATGGAGATCACAGTCAAAAGCTTTCGCCTGCGGCGAGTCACTTTCTCTTGATCGCGCAAGAGAAAGTAACCAAAGAGAGACGCGCCCCGTGCTCGCGCCCCCTCGCCGTGCGTTGCACGGCGAGGGGTACACGTCGAGCGCCCGGGCGCCGGCGATCGCACATCCTTGTGCGAGCGCCGTCGTCGCGCTCATCCATGAGCGCGACCCTGCGGGCCTTTGCGGTCGCTCGCCGCCGCTTCCACATGGGGAGGGTGAAGCGGAGAAGCGAAGAGCGCCGCGGCGCTGACTCGCACGCACGGCAATGGATGGCCGCCGCAGGAACGCCTGCCTGCCTCGAACCCCGTTGAAACAACCGTCACTGCCGAGAAATGCACCAGAACCGGCCCGCTTTTGTAGGAGCGCGCTCGCGCGCGATGGCGCCATGTGAGTCCGTGCGCCGCGTCCCAATCCGGCATGACGACTTGCGACTCCAAGCGCTCGAAAAGCGCGTTTCCCAACGCAAACGACGCTGCCGGATCGCGCCTGCGACAATGGCGGCATGAAGACCCCTCGCATGCTCATCATCCAGACCGGTCGCGCGATTCCCGCCGCGCGTGCGCGACTTGGCGATTTTCCGCACTGGTTCCGCGTCGCGATGCGCTTGCCGGCGGCCGCCGTCGAGGTGCGCGACGTGCAGCACGGTGACCTGTTGCCCGATCCCCAGGACATCGGCAGCGCGCTCATCACCGGCTCGGGTGCAATGGTCAGCGAACGCGAGGAATGGAGTGAGCGCACCGCCGCCTGGATCCGCGAAGTGCACGCCGCCGGGGTGCCCCTGATGGGCGTCTGCTACGGCCATCAACTCATCGCGCATGCATTCGGCGGCCGCGTTGACTATCACCCCGCGGGCCGCGAGATGGGTACGCACGAAATAGAAAAACTGCCGGCTGCGAAAGGTGATCCGCTGTTCGAACACGCACCGGACCGTTTTGCGGCGCAGCTGACGCATCGTCAGAGTGTGCTCGACGCGCCGCCCGAAGCGGTGGTGCTCGCGCGTTCCGCGCACGATGCCTGCCAGGCGTTCCGCATCGGAACCCAAACCTGGGGGCTCCAGTTCCATCCCGATTTTTCCACCGCGGCGATGCGCACCTATATCGCCGCGCGCGCAAAAGACCTCACGCACGAGGGCACTTCGCCGCGCGCGCTTTCCAAGGCCGTGCGCGCGGCGCCCCACGCCCGCGCCGTCCTGCGCCGCTTTGCGCGCCTCGCGCTGGCCCATGACAAGAACGCCGGCGGCACAACCGGGGGACCGAGCCGATGAGCGAGTTCCGCAGCGTACCCGCCAGTCACGGCGCGGCCTGGATCGGCAAGGCGATCAACACCCTGCGCGCACAGCCGGGGCCGATTACCGGAGCCGTATCGTTTCTCGCCATTCCGGTATTCCTCCTGGTGGGCATCCAGGTGTTCGCGCAGTTCAAGCTGACGGCCGGCTCGACCGAAATGATTGCCGTGCAGGTCGTGACGACGCTGGTCATGGCATTCATAGGCGCGTTGATGAGCGTCGGAGTCCTGCGGGTGATCGACACCATCGTTCGCGGAGGAGAAGGCCGTGCGACGGCGGTTTTCAGCGTGTTTTCCGATTCGGACGTGATGGCACGTACGCTGCTGTTCGCATTGCTCGTCCTGACCCTGACCGTCGCGCTCTTCGCAGTAGTGCTCTTGGCACTCGGGCCGGACATGCTGGCCTGGTACGGCAGCGTGCTGACGCAATCGTTTCAGAGCGCCGAAGCCGCGGCGCCACCGATCGTCCGCTCCGTATGGCTGCCGGCATTGCTCGGAATTGTCGGCGTGGTCCTGCTCGCCGGGCTCAACACGTTCGGCTACGCCCAGGTGGCGCTCACCCGCGCCAGCGCGGTCGATGCCATCGTCGTTGGGCTTCAGGCAACCGGCCGCAACCTCATGCCGATCATCGTCAATATGGTGTTGACCATCCTGTTGATGATCGTGCTCGTGATCCCCGCGGTGTTGCTGATGTTGCTGTTCGGGTTCATCGGCGCACTGGTTCATCCGATGGCGGTCGCGGTGGTGGTCGGAGTCATGTACTTCGCATTCGTCATCGCGCTCTACGCCCTCATTTTCGGGATCATGTACCACGCGTGGCGCGACGTGCTCGGAGAGCCCGAGGTGCCGGTTGGACCGGACGCCGCACGGTTCGAGTCCAACCCCGGCGAGTTCACCGCCTGAGAGGAGGAGGTCCCATGAAAAGAGGGTTCGGACGCCGCGTCCTGCGCGGCACCGCCGTCGTGCTGATCGCGCTCACGGCGCTTTCGGCGAGCATGTATCTGTACTCGCGCCTGCGCGGTCCTTCGAAGGCCGAGCGCGAGGCGCTGGCACTGCTGCAGCAAACGCAAAATTTCGAGGGGCGCAACGCCTTCGCCGCGCTCTGGCTGCTGCCCTATGACGTGCCGGCAGCGCAGGTCGAAGCCGTCGCAGCCGAGGACGCGCGGCGCTTTGCGGCAAGCCCGGATCCCTACACGCAGGCTGCAGGCGCAGCCAAGATCGAGCCGTTCGTGAGCATTGCCGCCGGCAAGTTCGCGGAAGACAAAGTTTCGACCGACAATCCCTGTCGCGATTCGAGCAAGCCCTGTCTCGCCACTGTGCGTGCATCGCTGGACGAAACACGACGTGCGGTCGCGCGGCACACCAAGCTCATCGCCCGCGTTCGGAACCTCGGGCAGTTCCGACACTACGCGAACGCTTTTGCACCGCGTGTGGGTGCTCCGATGCCCGCGCTCCAGATGACCGACTGGGCCGTGGCCGCTGACGCGGTCGCATTCCTCGACGGCGACATCGACCCGGCGCTGGCAGGCACGTGCGGGCGTATTGCCACATGGCGCAGCCTGGTGCACGAGAGCGACGCGTTGTTTCTGAGCATGATGGCGATCTCGCAGGTAGCTCAGTCGAGCCGGCTGCTGGCGGACATGCTGGCCGAACTGCCGCTTGAGCACTCCCTGCCGTCGTCGTGCGCCATTGCGCTCGCCGCGCCTGCCGCGCGGGCCGCAAATATTTGCGCGGCGATGCGCGGCGAGTTCCGGCAGCAGACCGCATTCACGCGCACCATCAACCAGGCCCGCGGCGACACGGGCTGGGAAGGAAATCTCAACAAGGTTTTCTACAGCGAAGAGCTGTCGATCCGCGCGTTGACCCCCATCCATGCATGGATCTGTTCCCGCGCCGCACGCGAGGCTATCGAACGCGACGAACGTCTGAGCCAGCCGATCCGCAATCGCTGGCAGTTCCGGCTCGAGCAATTCAGCAATCCCGTCGGCGCGATCCTGGTGAGCATCGCGGGCCCAGCCTATTCGGAGTACTACCGCCGCGCACAGGATCACCACGCGCGCCTGCAGTTGCTCGCTACCCTGATCTGGCTGCGTGAACAGTCGCCGGTAGGCAGCAACACCACTGACTCGGACGCGCCACGACCGACGCTCGCCGAGCTGCAGCGCCAGATCGACGCGCGCCCCGCCGCACTGCGCAGCCCCACGCGCCCCGTCACCGTTACCGAAGACGGCACCGCGCTGCAGATCAAGACCTACCATTGCCCCAACGGCAAGTACATCGAGCTCCCGCTCCCGAAAGGGCTGACCGCACGCCCCAAAGCCGCCGCCCCATCCACCCTCGCCGCCAACGCCAACGCCTGCACCAGCGCCGCCGCTGCGCGCGCCTGACGTCACGCCGCGCGTGCCCTCGGGGGCTCGCGCTCCACTCTCGCTCTCGTCATTCCTGCGAAAGCGGAAAGCCAAGCATGGAGGCGATGCGACTTCCCGCACATAGCGAACGCGTACGGTCACGCGGAGCGGCATTCCTTTAAGATCGCGCAACAAGGTCGACCGCCGGGGGGACGGACGTGCTTTTCAACTCGCTGACGTTTGTCGCGTTCTTCGCGGTGGTGCTTGTCCTGCATCGCTTGCCACTGTCCTGGCGGACGAAGAAGCTCAACCTGCTCATCGCCAGCTATCTGTTCTACGCGGCGTGGAGCCCGCCCTTCGTGGTGTTGCTGTGGCTGTCGACGCTGGTCGACTGGGTGGTGGCGCGGAAGATCCACGCCAGCGACAACCCGAATCGTCGCCGCGCGTTGCTGCTGGTGTCGATCGCGGTCAATCTCGGCCTGCTCGGCTACTTCAAGTACGGCGGCTTCCTGCTCGAGAATTTCTCGGTCCTGATGGCCGGGTTCGGCGTCGTCTGGAAGGCGCCGGCGTGGGACATCATCCTGCCGGTCGGCATCTCCTTCTACACGTTCCAGACGATGTCCTACACGCTGGACGTCTACCACCGGCGAAGTCCGCCCGGCGATTCACTGCTCGACTTCTCGCTGTTCGTCACCTTCTTCCCGCAACTGGTGGCGGGCCCGATCGTGCGGCCCACCGACCTGCTGCCGCAGTTCGCAAGGCCTGTGGTTGCAAGCGCGCAGCAGCTTTCGTGGGGACTGATGCTGATCGTGCTCGGTCTGTTCCAGAAGATCGTCATCGCCGATGGCATGCTGGCGCCGGTCGTGGACAGGGTCTACGGCAGCGCGGAAGCCGTCGCCCCCCTCGATGCATGGCTGGGCACGCTCGCGTTTTCGGGGCAGATCTTCTGCGACTTCGCCGGCTACACCACCATCGCGATCGGTGTGGCGCTGATGCTCGGCTTCTCGCTGATCGACAACTTCCGCTATCCCTACGCCGCCATCGGCTTCTCCGACTTCTGGCGGCGCTGGCATATCTCGCTGTCGAGCTGGCTGCGCGATTACCTCTACCTGCCACTGGGCGGCAACCGCAAGGGTCCCGGCCGGACCTACGTCAACCTGATGCTGACCATGCTGATCGGAGGCCTCTGGCACGGCGCGGCGTGGACTTTCGTGGTGTGGGGCGGTCTGCACGGGCTGTACCTGGTGGTCGAACGGTTCCTGCGCCAGCGCATTGGCAACTGGGCGCTGTGGGATCGCTGGCTTTCCCGCTTCGCGCTGGGCGCGCTCACCTACGCGCTGGTCAACATCACCTGGGTGTTCTTCCGCGCGCAGGACTTCACCAGCGCCTGGCGGCTGCTCGGCGCCATGCTCCTGATCGAAGGCGGCGGCAAGCCGGTGCTGGAAACCTGGTCGGTGCTGAGCTGCGTCGTGCCGATCACCGCCATGCTCGCTCTGCACGCGTATATGCGCGAACGTCAACTGCACGCGGAGGTCCAGCGCCTGCCACCGGTACTCGTGGGCGCACTCTGGGGCGCGATGGTGTTCCTGATCGCAATCACGCAGGGAGGAAGCGATGCCTTCATCTACTTCCAGTTCTGAAGTCATGCAAACGACACCCGGCATGTTGGGCGGCGCGAGCTACGAGCGTCCGCTGCCGCGACTGTCCGGGCGGATCGTGCTGGCGTTTGCGCTCGTGGTGGCGCTGGGGAGCCTCGTCCTGTGGGAAGCCGGCTGGCGCCGCTACGGCAGCGAGCCCGCCATCCGCAACAGCGAGAGCCTGTGGGCGGGGCAGCGTCGCCGCATCGACGAGGGTGAAGGCAACCGCACCGTCATCGTCAGCTCGTCGCGGCTGCTCTTCGATATACAGCTTCCGGTGTGGGAGCGCGTAACCGGCGAGCGGCCGATCCAGCTCGGACTCGAGGGCACCTCGCCGGTGCCAGTGCTCGAGGATCTAGCCGAGGATCCCGACTTCACCGGACGGCTGCTGGTGGGCGTGTCGCCTGGGCTGTTCTACAGTGGCTTCCGCTACCGCAAGGCGGCGATTGAACGCTACGGGAAGGAAACACCGGCGCAGTGGATGGGCCAGCAGATCTCGCAATACCTGCTGGAACCGTGGCTGGCGTTCTATGACCCGGATTTCGCACTGTTCACCGTACTCGAGCGCGTGCCCTGGCCGGTGCGCGGTGAACTGGTGCCTTACAAAGACGTGCGCAAGCTCAGCGTCGGTGATGCCGATCGCAACAACCGCATGTGGCGCAAGCTGGAGACCGACCCGGCCTACGCCGCACTGGCGCAGCGCATCTGGGCGCAGGGCTTCAATCGTCCACCGCCGATGGGCCCGGCTGCGGCGGCAAAGAATCTCGAGGCGCAGATTGACAAGGCCGCGGCCGCCGTGGCGAAGCTGCGTGCACGCGGTGTGCCGGTCGTGTTCCTGCGGGCGCCCAGCGACGACGAATTCCTCAAGGCGGAAGACCACGAGTTCCCGCGAGCCCGCACCTGGGACGTGCTGATCGAGCGCAGCGGCGCGCCCGGCCTGTACTTCGAGGACCACCCGGAGATGCAGGGCTATCAGCTGCCCGAGTGGTCGCACATGACCGGTGCGGAAGCGGACCGCTTCACGGCCGCAGTCGTGCCGCTGATCGAAAAGGCCTTCGCGCAGCAACGCGCCGCCGCAGAGGATCCGCCCACGCGCTGATCGCTGTACGCCACACGGCTGGATCCGCGCTCCGCGGATCGCCGCTACCCGGCGGGCGGGGAAACCGCGACAATGCCCGTTCTGCGTCGGCGGGCTGGCGATTCCGCTTCCGGCTGGCGCGCGCATGTCCACCAGGGGGAATTGCAATGGCTGACGCCCAGACCGCTCAGATCGACGAATCGACGCAACCCAAGGCACCGTCCAAACCAGTGCCGCTCACGCCACCGCCGGGCGGCCAGCGCATCACCAACGATCGCGGCCGCTTGACCGTTCCCGACAGGCCCGTCATTCCTTTCATCGAAGGCGACGGCACCGGCCCTGATATCTGGCGTGCAGCCGTGCGCGTGCTGGATGCCGCGGTCCGACACGCCTACGGCGACAAGCGCCAGCTGATGTGGATGGAAGTGCTCGCCGGCGAGAAGGCCTTCAATGCGGTCGGCGACTGGCTGCCGGAATCCACCGTCGCTGCCTGCCGCGATTATCTGGTGTCCATCAAGGGACCATTGACTACGCCGGTCGGTGGCGGCATCCGCTCGCTCAACGTCGCGCTGCGGCAGATGCTCGATCTGTACGTGTGCCTGAGGCCCGTGCGCTGGTTCGAGGGCGTGCCCTCGCCGGTCAACTCGCCCGACAAGATCAACATGACGATCTTCCGCGAGAACACCGAGGACATCTACGCCGGCATCGAATTTGCGCCGGGCTCACCCGAGGCGGCCAAGTTCCTGTCGTTTCTCCAGACCGAGTACCCAAAGCAGTTCGACAAGATCCGCTTCGGCACGCAGGAGAAATCCGACAGCTGGCAGCAGTTGCTGGAGACTTCCGGCGCGCCCGCGCGCAAGGTCGACGTGCAGGTCGGTATCGGCATCAAGCCGGTCAGCTATCTCGGCACCGAGCGCATCGTGCATTCGGCGATGGCGTACGCGATCAAGACCGGCGCGAAGTCGCTCACGATCGTGCACAAGGGCAACATCATGAAGTTCACCGAAGGCGCGTTCCGCGACTTCGCCTACCAGGTCGCGCGCGAATTCTTTGGCGCGGTCGAACTCGATGGTGGCCCGTGGCACGTCATCCCGGAAGGCAAGCCGGGCGCGGGCCTCATCATCAAGGACTCGATCGCGGACGCGTTCCTGCAGCAGATCCTGCTGCGCCCCGCCGAATACGACGTGGTGGTCACGCTCAACCTCAATGGCGATTACCTCTCCGACGCATTGGCCGCGCAAGTCGGTGGCATCGGTATCGCACCGGGTGCGAACATCAATTACCTGACCGGACATGCGGTGTTCGAGGCCACGCACGGCACCGCACCGAAGTACGCCAACATGGACAAGGTGAATCCCGGTTCGGTGATCCTGTCGGGCGAGATGATGCTGCGCTATCTCGGCTGGACCGAGGCTGCCGACGCGATCATCACCGCCATGGATCGCGCCATCGCCAACAAGCACGTCACCTACGACTTCGCGCGCCTGATGGAAGGCGCAACCCTGGTCAAGTGCTCCGAGTTCGCTGACGAGGTGATCAAGGCGCTGTAGGCCTCACGCCTGCCCGGCCACAAGGCCGGGCAGGCGCGCACGCGCGCAAGCCGACTGTGCCGCATGCGTGCGGCTGGCATCCGCCGTGTTCGACGCTCCAGCGTTCAACAAGTCTGCGGCCCGGCAGATGCGACTGAAGGCGCGGAACTCGCTGCCGGCGTAGTGAATGAGGCCAACCAGAGGCTGCAGCCAAGCAGCGCGCCGTCGAAGAGGCTTCACAATTCCCGGTGCAGAGTGCACTTTCTCGCAACGCGCCGCATTCGTGGCTCATGCGCGCGCACTAAAGTGCACTTTAGCTCCGGTTCTCGGGAGAGCATGGGAGTTCAGGGCGGATCCGCCGCTGATTTGGCCTCGATCAGCTTGTCGCCCTCATCGAAGCGCAATCCGATATCACCAATCCAGACGAACCCTTCCTTCACGTAGGGATCGGTGCCGGGCCGAACGCGCACGGCGGCGTCAATCACACTTTGCCGAGTTGCATTCTCGCTCGCCGCCTCGGATATCACGGCAAACGACTGCAGTGCGACTTTGCGTGCGGCGTCGAGGGAGCTCCGCATCAGCACATGCTCCGCGACGCCATTGTTGAGCTTGATCACCCAGAAAACGTTGCTCGCCGCAAGCCAGGCAAATAGCAGAAGGATCGTGAAGATGCTTCGATTCATTCATGCACCTCACTGTTGCGGGCCCAACGACGCCGCCGGAGACAGCGTTCTTCATTCTCCGCAAGCTCCCACGAGTGTAGGCACGATCGCTGCCCATCGCGCGGATTCGACCGCAACCCGGGACGGACGGCCGAGGGTTCGGACTCGTCAGACCACATCGCTGACGATGGGTCGTGCGCCTATACTTTGGCGGCGTCATCGACGCGCATCAGTTCGTAAACAGGGAGTGGACATGTTCGAGAAATTTTCGCATAGCTGGGAGCTGGTCAAATCCAGCGCGGCGGTGCTCAGCTCCGACAAGGAACTGCTGATCTTCCCGCTGCTCTCCGCGATCTGCTCCGTCATTGTCGCTGCGAGCTTCTTCGTGCCGGCCGTTCTCAG
This sequence comes from Lysobacterales bacterium, assembly GCA_038330365.1. Lineage (GTDB taxonomy): Bacteria > Pseudomonadota > Gammaproteobacteria > Xanthomonadales > Ahniellaceae > JBBQNY01. Next base: position 11,373 of record JBBQNY010000080.1, read on the forward strand.
TGGCCTGTTCAATCCCGATGACCCGAGCCCGGTGTTTTATGTGCTCCTGTTCGCGTTCTATGTCGTGCAGTACTTCGTCATCATCTTCTTCAATTCGGCGCTGATCGGCGCAGCGATGATCCGCCTTGATGGCGGCGATCCGACGGTTGCTGACGGCTTCAATATTGCGCGCTCGAAACTGCCGGCGATTCTCGGCTACGCCGTGATCGCGGCGACGGTCGGCGTGATATTGCGCGCCGTGCAGGAACGCTCCGATGTTCTTGGTCGCATCGTGGTCGGCATGATCGGACTCGGCTGGACCGTCGTGACATTTCTTGTTGTGCCGGTGCTGGTCAGCCAGGACATCGGACCGATCGATGCGCTCAAGCGCAGCGGCGAGCTGCTGAAGAAGACCTGGGGCCAGAACCTGATCGGCACCGGCGGCATCGGCCTTGTGTTTGGCCTGATCATGGTCGCGCTGATGGTTCTCGGTGGTGGTCTGGTCATGGCCGCTGTCTCCAGTGGCAGTGGCGTGGTCATGGTGACCACCGTGGGGCTCGTGGGATTGGCGCTGCTACTGACGGTCCTCATCCAGGCGGCGTTGCAGGGCGTTTACGCAGCCGCGCTGTATCGCTTCGCCACGTCTGGCGAAGCAGGCGGGGCATTCGGCACGGAACTTCTTGAAGGCGCCTTCAAGCTCAAGGCCTGAGGGCGGCTCGCCTTTGGGCATCAGCCTTCCGTCTGTTTGACGAAGCACGGACTTGCTGCGGTTTCCAAGATAAATAGGCAGGACAGCTTTGTAGGAGGCCTCCCGCGACGCATCGTCATTCAGATGAACTCGAGCTTCAAGCTTCACGGTCGTCGCGCTGGGAAATGACTATGCTCGTCGTTCCAGACATTCAGTGAAAACCGTCCGATGAATAATTCTTCCCTGGCTTACGAACTCGACTCCCAGCTGCGCGGTGCGCCATTGGAACGCATGGCCCAGCACATCGGCATCGATCCCTCACAGGCGAGCGCCGCGATCAGCGCTGCGCTGCCGCTCCTCATCGGCGCGCTGGGCCGCAACGCCAGCCAGCCGCAGGGTGCGCAATCTCTGTTCGGCGCATTGCAGAAAGACCATACCGGTCTGGACCTCGGCAGTGTGCTGGGCTCGGTGCTCGGCAATGGCGGCCAGGGTGGACAGATCCTTGGCCATATTTTCGGCGGCAAGCAGCCGCGCGCCGAACGCGGCGTGGGCCAGGTTGCCGGAATCGGCAGCGACAAGGCCGGCGCGCTGATGCAGATGCTGGCGCCGATCGTGATGTCCTATCTGTCCAGCAAA
>JBBQNY010000081.1:0-12514 GCA_038330365.1 Lysobacterales bacterium
GGGAGAGGGGTTGGGGTGAGGGTGCGAGTCCCCGCGTCATGTTCGAAGCGGCGCAAGTCAGATTTCGTTTTAGATGGGAGATGACGCACGCCTCGGACCCTCATCCGGCGCTGCGCGCCACCTGACTCGCGACGTCCTGTCGCTCGCCCTTCGGGCCGCCTGCGGCGTTCGCAGCTGCTCCTGCAGCTGTCGACTCCCACGGGGAGAAGGGATAAGCAATTTCGATGTGAGTTGAATTCAACGTAAGCATGCGTCCCTGCGGCGCGCTGCTGAAGCCCCTCTCCCCTGGGAGAGGGGTTGGGGTGAGGGTTCCCGGCCCTGCGTCATCTCACTTCAGGGCGTAATGCTGCTGGGACGTGTCTGAAGTCGAACTCCGATCGCTGCGTCCACAACCGGTGCAATCAGGTCAGTTTGGGAGATGACGCACGCCTCGCACCCTCATCCGGCGCTGCGCGCCACCTTCTCCCACAGGGAGAAGGGAAAAGCAATGTTTCGGTTCTTCAGGTGGGCGCGCCTGCTGCAAGCGCTGCTTCTCACCCCACCCAGCCGTTGAGGAGGTCGGCGAACTCGTCGGCGTGCTCTTCTTCCTGTGCGAGGATGGACTCGAGGATGCGCTTGGTCGTGCTGTCCTTGTCGCCGATGAAGGCGATCATTTCACGATAGCTCTCGATCGCAATGCGCTCGGCGATGAGATCTTCCTTGACCATGTCGCGCAGGTCCTTTCCGACCTTGTACTCGGCGTGCGAACGCGCAGTCAGCGTGTCCGGGTTGAGGTCGGGCTCGCCGCCGAGCTGCACAATGCGTTCGGCGATCTGATGCGCGTGCTCCTGCTCCTGCTGTGCGTGCTCCAGGAACTCCTGCTTGACCGCGTCTGCAAGCATGCCCGACGCCATGAAGTAGTGACGCATGTAACGCAGTACGCAGACGTACTCGGTCGCGAGCGCTTCATTCAGCAGGCGGATCACGGCGACGCGGTCGGCCTTGTAGCCGGCCGTCACGGCGCCCTTGTCGATGTTCTTGCGCGCGTTGCTCCGCAGTGTTGCCACGGAGGTAAATCCGGGCAGTGATTCGCCGCCTGCGGCAGATTTGGGAATCTTTGCGACCGTCGACTTGTTCTTGCTCATCACTCTGCTTCCTCGATGAAATGGGGGAGAACCGCGACGCAAGCCGTCATCGGCTGCTGCCGGTACGCAAATCGATCAGGACAGTGCTGCGAGGATCGCCTCGGCGCTGGAGACCTTGTATTCACCGGGTGCCTCGACCGCGAGATGCTCAACCACGCCGTCATTGACGATCATGGCGAAGCGCTTGGAACGCACGCCCATGCCGTACTTTTCGGCGTCCATCTCGAGGCCCAGCGCGCGCGAGAACTCTGCATTGCCGTCGGCCAGCATCAACAGTCCATCCGGCACCGATTGACTCTTGCCCCAGGCGTCCATCACGAAGGCATCGTTGACCGACATGCAGGCAATGGTGTCGACCCCCTTGGCGCGGATCGCATCGAATTCCTGCACGAAGTCAGGCAGGTGCCTTTCCGAGCAGGTGGGCGTGAACGCACCCGGCACGGCAAACAGCGCAACGCGCTTGCCACCGAAAAGTTCAGCGGTTGAAACGGGTTTCGGGCCGTCGTCGAAGCGCTGCAAGCTGGCGGCGGGAATGCGGTCGCCCTGGGCAATGGTCATGGTCATCTCGCTGGTTCAAAAGTGGGACCGGGAATGATAGCGAAGTGAGGTGAACGGTTCGTTGCGCCAGGCCAGACCTGCGCTTTGCTGGACTGGGTTCGCCCTTGAAAAATCTGTGGCGCGTCTCCAGTTTCCGGGCATCGGGCCGAGGGGCCCAACACCGATCAGGAGCAGACTCATGACACTCAGCCATCACCCGGCCAGAACCGGCCGCCACGTGCTCGCGCAGGACGTGAAGCAGTTTTTCGACCGCATGTTCGAGGAGCAGGACTCCGACCAGTCCAACGTGGTTACGAGCCAGTGGGCGCCCCGCGTCGACATTCGCGAGGACGAATCACGCTTCGTGATCTTCGTGGACGTTCCCGGAGTGGATCCCGCCACCATCGACGTACAGATGGAGCTGGGCATACTCACCATCAAGGGCGAACGCCAGGCGGAGACGGTCGACGGCAAGGCCAAGTACACCCGCCTCGAGCGCTCCCACGGAACCTTCCACCGGCGCTTCGCGTTGCCCGACAGTGCAGATGCCGAGCAGGTGAGTGCCCGCGGCGCACATGGCGTGCTCGAGATCTCGATTCCCAAGCGTGCCGAAACCAAGCCGCGCAAGATCGATATCCGCACCAGCTGAAGCGCAGCCGTCGAGGATCGCCGTGGCGGCTCGACCGTCGGCGGCCTCGCGTCATAGGATCGACATGGCCTGCGGAGCGATCCGCAGGCCATGCTGTTTGGCGAGTCGCCGTTTTACGGTTTCACGGCTGTCGACGCTGACGCATTCCGCATCCATCCCCTGGCGACCGATTCGAGCGAGCATGGATTTCAAGGACTACTACGACGTACTGGGTGTGCCTGCCACCGCGAGCGCGGCCGAGATCAAGACGGCCTATCGCAAGCTGGCGCGCAAGCTGCATCCGGATGTCAGCAAGGAGGCCGACGCCGAGAACCGCTTCAAGGCGGTGAACGAAGCCAACGAAGTGCTGGGCGACGCCAAGAAGCGCAAGGCCTACGACCGCGTCAAGGCGCGGGGATACCGGCCGGGCGAGGAGTACCAGCCGCCGCCGGATTTCGGTCAGGGTGGAGGCTTCGACAGCGGCGGCGGAACGCCGGAGGGGTTCAGTGACTTCTTCGAGTCGCTGTTCGGTCGCGGTGGTCCCGCGCGAGCGGGAGGCGCGCGTCCGCGTGTCGCCCCCCAGGCATCGCGGGCGACGCTGGCGATCGATCTTGAAGTCGCCTACGCGGGTGCCACGCAACGCATCCAGCTCGACGGGCGCACGCTCGACGTGCGAATCCCGGCGGGAATATCACCAGGGCAGCAGATTCGGCTTGCCGGCCAGGGTGCTGGCGGCGGCGATCTGCTGATCGAGATCCAGTTTCGCCCGCATCCGCGCTTCAACGTCGAAGGGCGCGACATCACGCTGCGCCTGCCACTCGCGCCGTGGGAAGCCGCGCTTGGCATCCAGTTGAAAGTGCCGACGCTGGGAGGAGACGTGGCGCTGCGTGTACCGGCCGGAGCCGCCAGTGGACGCAAGTTGCGCCTGAAGGGACGTGGATTGCCCGGCAAGCCGCCGGGAGACCAGTTCGTATTGATCGAAGTGCAGGTGCCGGCCGCGAAGACCGAGGCGGAACGCGCGGCGTTCGAGGCACTGGCCGCGCAGTTTCCGGAGTTCAGTCCCCGCGGCTGAGCGGCCGCTCAGCCGGCTGCAGATGAGCTCTTGAGCAGTTGGTTGATCGTGGCTTCGAGATCCGATTCCTTGATCGGCTTGGTCAGGTAGGCCTTGGCCCCCTGGCGCATGCCCCACATGCGATCGGTTTCCTGGTCCTTGGTGGTGACGAGAACCACGGGGATGTGGCAGGTAGTGGGGTCCTTGCTGATCTGGCGCGTCGCCTGGAAACCATTGAGGTTCGGCATGACCACGTCCATCAACACCAGATCGGGCAGCTCCTTGCGCGCGACCTCCACGCCCGAGGCTCCGTCTTCAGCGGTGATGACCTGGTGCCCCAGTCCTTCCACGATTTTCTTGATACCCACCAGTTGGGAGGGTGAGTCGTCGACGATCAGCACACGGGCCATGGTTCGATTTCCGTCAGGGCGGGGCAGTGAAACATGGGGAACTGCGAACAGCGTGTGCGTGCGTGAACTCTGTTGCGAATGCGGCCGCTCGCAGCCTGGCACCCGGCGGAACGTTCAAAGATTCAGCAGCGTGCGCCCGAAGGACTCCCCGGCAAGCATGCTAGCAAAAACCTCGCCGAGCTGATCGAGTCCGACTTCGCGGGTGCAGATCCGGTCGAGATGGGCCGGCTTCCAGTCGGCGGCCAGGTGTTCCCACAGCGCGCGCCGGATGGGCAGGGCAGTGCCGGCTGAGGCGATCCCGAGCAGAGACACGCCGCGGATGATGAAAGGCATGACCGTGGTGGCAAGGGTCGGGCTGCCTGCCATGCCGCAGACCGCGATGTTTCCATAGGGCAGGATCATCCGGGTCAGCGCAGCCAGCTGCTCGCCACCGACGTTGTCGATGGCGCCCGCCCACTTCGCGGACTCGAGCGGCCGCTGGCCCCAGTGGATGCCGTGACGCGAGATGCACTGGCGCGCGCCGATTCCGATCAGGAAATCGAAGCGATCTTCCTTGCCTGTGATCGCGTGCACCTCGAATCCGGCGCGGGTGAGGATGTCGATGGCCAGCATGCCAACGCCACCGGTGGCTCCCGTGACCACGATCGGTCCCATTTCGGGCGTCTGACCATTGGCGAGCATCCGATAGAGCGAAAGCGCGGCCGTGAAGCCCGCGGTACCGATGATCATCGACTCACGCAGATCGAGTCCCGCGGGCAGTGGAATGGTCCAGCGCGCTGGCAGTCGGGCGTATTCGCTGTAGCCGCCATCACGTGTTTCCGAGAGTCCGCTACCGGTGCAGAGGACCGCGTCGCCTTCGCGGATGCCGGGTTCCGTGGAAGCCACGACGTGTCCGGCGACATCAATTCCGCCCACCAGTGGAAAGCGGCGCAGGATCTGGCCCGAGCCGGTGCCGGCCAGCGCATCCTTGTAATTGACGGAGGAGTGAGCAACCCGGATCACCACCTCGCCCGGAGCAAGGTCGTCCAGCGATACATCTTCGACAGTGGCGCTGTGGCCAGCTTTGACGTCGCGGCCATCATTGCTGCTGTGGATGCGGAATGCTCGGAATGGCTGATCGGGTGCGGTCATCGGCGGCCTGCGTCTGAAAACATCGTGCGTGAAGGGTACGACGAGGCGCGACTGGATGCGCAGCGTCGACGTTTCAGTTGACCGCGGACCTTTGTGCGTCGCTCCGCGCCACCTAGCGCACCGACGCCTGCCCGAGGCGCGTGTAGGAGCGCGCTTGCGCGCGATGGCGTCATGGCGGAACGGAGCGCGCGGCACTGGGTAGGATGGCGCCATCGCGCGCGAGCGCGCTCCTACATGGGGGGTGGGTGGAGCGCGCGGCACGGGTCTGGATGGCGCCATCGCGCGCTAGCGCGCTCCTACATGGGAGCCGCCGACGCTTTTATCTCGAGCCATTTCGAGGCTGAGATGGGCTGGTATGCGCGCATCCACTTGAACAGGGCGTCCGGGTCGGAGCCGTGCCAGAGATCGCGGCGCTGATCTGGATGCAGGAAGCCTTCCTCGACCATGCGGTCCATCTGCTGCATCAGGGGGTCGAAGAAACCGGTAGCGTCATAGAACGCGCAGGGCTTGAGGCCGAGACCGAGCTGCCGCCAGGTGAGCATCTCGAACATTTCGTCCAGCGTGCCGAAACCACCGGGCATCGCGATGAAGCCATCGGCGAGATCGAACATGCGCGCCTTGCGCTCGTGCATGCCGGCGACGACTTCCAGCCGCGTCAACCCCTGGTGCGCCACCTCCCAGCTGACGAGATGTTCGGGAATGACGCCGATCGCCTCGCCACCGCCTTCGAGAACGGCATCGGCCAGAATCCCCATCAGACCGACGCGACCTCCTCCGAACACCAGCGCAATGCCTTCGTGGGCAAGCCGCGCGCCCAGGTCTTTTGCGCGATCGGCGTGTACCGAACGCAAACCCGCATTCGAACCACAGTAGACGCAGATCGACTTCAAGCGAATCGGACCAGCAGCGTCTGCACCAGCCAGACGCCGAGCGCGCCGGTAACTGCCGCGGCAAGCAGCGCGACGCCGAAATGCCAGCCCTGGCGCAAACCCAGCGCGAGCACCAGAAAGAAGGGCAGGCTGCCGAGCACGAACCAGAAGATGCCGAGTGACTGCTCCGCGACGCGGGCGCTGTCACGCGACTCGAAGTAGAGCCAGCCCAGCACCAGCAGGGAGGTCAGCGGCAGGGATGCCACCAGCGCACCGAGCCAGCCGGTGCGCCGGGCGAGGGCACTGGCGATCAACACGAGCACAACCGTGATGAATACTTTCGCCAGCAGCTGCACGGTCATGAAGGCACTCAATTCGACTTCAATCTGTTCGCCTTGTGGATGCCGCGGCCATCCATCACTTCACTCAATTCGCCTTGTGGATGGCGCGGCCGTCCACCGCAAGCGCGGCCTCATGCACGGCCTCGCTCAAGGTGGGATGTGCGTGGCAGATGCGCGCCAGGTCCTCGGCGGAACCCTTGAATTCCATGGCGACGACACCTTCGTGCACGAGTTCGGACACGCCCACGCCGACCAGGTGCATGCCGAGGATGCGATCGGTCTGTGCGTGTGCGATCACCTTGACCATGCCGGCCGGCTCGCCCATGGCGACGGCACGACCGATGGCGGCGAAGGGAAAGCTGCCCGTGCGGTACGCAATGCCTTCGGCCTTGCACTCGGCCTCGGTCTTGCCAACCCAGGCAATCTCGGGTTCGGTGTAGATCACCCAGGGAACGGTGTCGAGATTGACGTGCCCGGGGAGCCCGGCGATCAGCTCGGCCACCGCGATGCCTTCCTCGCTCGCCTTGTGCGCCAGCATCGGACCGCGTACGCAGTCACCGATTGCCCATACGCCATCCACGCCGGTGTGACAGTGCGCGTCGACTTCAACCCGCCCCCGTTCGTCGAGCTTCACCTTGCTACCGGCGCCAAGCAGGCCCTTGGTGGCCGCGCGACGCCCGACCGAGACCAGCAGCTTGTCGAATTCGAGCGACTGCTTGTTGCCATCGGCGCCCGAGAAACTCACGGTGACGCCGTTCTTGCCAACTTTGGCTGCGTCGACTTTCTGTCCGAGGCGGATGTCGAGCCCCTGCTTCTTGAACTCGCGTGCCGCGGCCTTGGCGATGTCGATGTCGGCAGCAGGAAGAAAATCAGGCAGTGCCTCGAGAATCACGACCTCACTGCCGAGCCGCTTCCACACGCTGCCGAGTTCAAGCCCGATCACGCCGGCGCCGATGACGCCGAATCGCTTTGGAACCTCCTCGAAGTCCAGCGCGCCGACGTTATCCACGATGTGCTCGCCAAACGGTGCGAAAGGCAACTCGATCGAATCCGAACCCACGGCGATGATGACGTTGGTCGCGGTGAGTTCGCTTTCCACGCCGTCATGCCCACGTACCGTGACCCGATTGCCCTCGTGCAGCGTGCCCAGGCCCGCGACAGCGGTCACCTTGTTGGCCTTGAACAGCGAGGCGATGCCGCCCGTGAACTGCTTCACGATCTTGTCCTTGCGGCCGATCATGGTGCCGACATCCATGCTGGCCTTGGCAACGCTGATGCCATGGTCCGGGAACAGATGGTTGAGATTGTGGAACTGGCGCGAGGAGTCGAGCAACGCTTTCGACGGAATGCAGCCAACGCGCAGGCACGTGCCGCCGAGTGCAGGCTTGCCGTCCTTGCCGAGGCCGGCATCGATGCAGGCGGTGCGCAGTCCCAACTGCGCCGCCCGTATCGCGGCCACGTAGCCACCCGGGCCACCGCCGATCACCACCACATCAAACGCATTGCTCATGTCTCGTTCCTGCCTGCGGCTTCCTGCCTGAATCCGATTCCTGCGCCATCCGGGTGCAGGCGGCGCCGCGCGCCTTGTGTGCGTCTTTCGCGAAATGTCATGCCGGACGCGCCGTAGCTGCGCGCCGGCCTTGTCACATGCCCAGCAGCATGCGGTGCGGATTCTCCAGCTGATTCTTGATGTCGACCAGGAACAGCACCGCGTCCTTGCCGTCGATGATGCGATGGTCGTATGAAATCGCCACGTACATCATCGGCGCCGCGATCACGACTCCGTTCTCGACCACGGCCCGTTCCTTGATCGTGTGCATGCCGAGAATGGCAGACTGCGGCGGATTGACGATGGGCGTGGAGAACAGCGAGCCGAACGTACCGCCGTTGGTGATGGTGAACGTGCCGCCCTGAAGGTCCTCCAGCTTGAGGCCGCCTTCGCGTGCCGCACGGGCGTAGTCGCCGATGGCGCGTTCAATCTCGGCGAAACTCATCGACCCGGCATTGCGCAGCACCGGCGTCACCAGTCCCTTCTCGGTCGATACTGCAATCGAGATATCGGCGTAATCGCGATACACGATGTCGGTGCCCTCGAGCGCGGCGTTGACCACGGGTTGGCGCTCCAGCGCTCCGGCCACGGCCTTGACGAAGAAGCTCATGAAGCCGAGCTTGACGCCGTGGGCCTTCTCGAAGGCTTCGCCCTGCGTCTTGCGCATGGCGACGACTTCCCTGAGGTTGATCTCGTTGAACGAGGTCAACATCGCGATCGAGTTCTTGGACTCCATGAGCCGCTCGGCGATACGGGTGCGGATGCGCGACATCGGCACGCGAGTTTCCGTGCGCGAGCCCGGGGCACGTGACGGCACCGGCGCTGCGGTTTTCGCAGCCGGCGCTGCCTCACGGGCGGGCGCCGGCTTGCTCTTCGGCGCGCTGGCATGACGCAGCAGGTCTTCCTTGGTCACCTGTCCATCGCGTCCGGTGCCGCTGACAGCCGCCGGATCGATGCCCTCGGATGCCGCGACCCGACGCGCTGCCGGCGACAGTCCCGACAGGTCCGGACCCTGGTCAACGCTGGCTGCGGCAGCTGACTCGCGCCTCGCGTTGGAGGGCTTCGCAGTGCTTTCGCTCTTGCCGGCCTTGTCTGCGTCCCCGGATTTCTTCTCCGGCGCGTCGGCGGCAGGCGCATCGCCTTCTTCGATGATGGCGATGACCTGCTGGCTGAGGACGGTGCTGCCGGTGTCCTCGCGGATTTCCTTGAGCACACCATCGACGGGCGAGGGGACCTCGAGCACGACCTTGTCGGTTTCCAGATCGACGAGGTTCTCGTCGCGACGGATGCGATCGCCCGCCTTGTGGTGCCAGGTGGCAATGGTGGCGTCGGCCACCGACTCGGGCAACACCGGGACTTTGACTTCAATCGACATGGGATGGGTCCTTGCAACGATGTCTGGTGGTGCGGTCGGCTATTCCGCCGAAGGTTTGGATTCGAAGCGCGATGACAGCGCCTGCTCGACGATCTGCTTCTGCTCGGCAACGTGAGTGGCGTAGTGTCCCGCAGCCGGCGCAGGCGAGCGTGAACGGCCCGCGTAGTGCAGCGACTGGCGCGCTGACATGCAGAAGCGCAGATGGTGCTGAACCTGGTACCAGGCGCCCTGGTTCATGGGTTCTTCCTGGCACCAGACGACTTCGCGCGGCGAGCCCAGCCGCTTGATTTCTGCGCGAACGTCTTCGCGCGGGAACGGATAGAGCTGCTCGACGCGCACCAGGGCCACGTCCTCGACATCGGACTCACGTGCCTTTTCGAGCAGGTCCCAGTACACCTTGCCGCTGCACAGCACGACGCGGCGCACCTTTTTTGCTCCTGCGGCGTGCGTGTCGGGAATCATGTTCTGGAAGCCGCCGCTTTCCAGCTCGTCCAGCGCGGAAAACGACAGCTTGTTGCGCAGCATCGACTTGGGCGTCATCACCACCAGCGGCTTGCGCACGGACCTGACCATCTGCCGCCGGATGAGATGAAACATCTGCGCGGGTGTGGTCGGCGCAACGACCTGCATGTTGTCCAGCGCGCAGAGCTGCAGGAAGCGTTCGAGTCGCGCGGAAGAATGCTCGGGACCCTGGCCTTCGTAGCCGTGCGGCAGGAACAGCGTGAGCGCGCAGAGCCGCTCCCATTTGGCTTCGCCCGAAGACAGGAACTGGTCGATCACGACCTGTGCGCCATTGGCGAAATCGCCGAACTGCGCCTCCCAGATCACGAGCGTGTTGGGATCGGTGGTGGCGAAACCGTACTCGAAAGCCATGACGGCTTCTTCGGACAGCAGCGAATCGATGATCTCGAGATCGTCGGGATGCGGCGCGAGTGCCGACAGCGGCATCGCGGTGCGTCCCGTCGGCTGGTCGTGCAGGACGGCGTGGCGATGGAAGAAGGTTCCTCGCCCCGTATCCTGTCCGACCAGACGCAGCTTGAAGCCATCGGAGAGCAGCGATGCGTAGGCGAGATTTTCGGCAAATCCCCAGTCCATCGGTTGCTCGCCGGCGGCCATCAAGGCGCGTTCCGCGTAGATCTTGGCCACTCGGGACTGCAGCTTGAAATCTTCGGGAACCGCGCAGATGGCGGTTGCGAGTTGCCGCAGTCGAGCGGCGGGGATGCCGGTTTCATACGGACTCGCGAGCGAGCCTTCGACATACGCGCCCCAGCCCCACGACGGGGGTCCGGGTTCCGCTTGTGCAAGATCCGCGACCGAACCACCGGCCTCGAGCTTGGCGCGATAGGCATCCGCGAGCTGCTGTGCTTCCTCGGCTGCGATCACGCCCTGTTCCTGCAGGCGCTCCGCGTAGATCTCGCGCGCCGTGCTGCGGGCGCGGATGGCCTTGTACATCAGGGGCTGCGTGGCTGCCGGCTCGTCGGCCTCGTTGTGGCCGTGACGGCGATAGCAGACGAGATCGATCACCACGTCGCGCTTGAACGCCAGCCGGAAATCGTGCGCGAGCTTGGCGCAGAACAGCACCGCCTCGGGATCGTCACCGTTCACATGCAGGATCGGCGCACCGACCATCTTGGCGACGTCGGTGCAATAGAGCGTGGAGCGCGCGTCGTCCGGCCGGCTGATGGTGAAACCGATCTGGTTGTTGATGATGATGTGCAGCGTGCCGCCCACGCAGAAACCGCGCGCCTGCGACATCTGCAGCAACTCCATCACCACGCCCTGGCCCGCAAACGCGGCGTCGCCGTGGATCAGCACGGGCATCACCTGGCGGCGGTTTGCATCGCGTCGACGCGTCTGCCGCGCGCGCACCGATCCGGTCACCACGGGATCGATGATTTCAAGGTGCGAAGGATTGAAGCCCAGCGCGAGATGCAGCGGACCTGCGGACGTTGCGATGTCCGAAGAGAAACCCATGTGGTATTTCACATCGCCCGTGTGCGCGGGATCGTCGGCATGCTCGAACTTGCCTTCGAATTCGTCGAACAAAAGATTCGGCGCCTTGCCGAGCGTGTTGATCAGGACATTGAGCCGTCCCCGATGGGCCATTCCGATCACGATTTCCTTGATGCCGTCGCCGCCCGCGCGCTGCAGCAGCGTGTCCATCATCGGGATGAGGCTGTCGCCACCCTCCAGCGAAAAGCGCTTCTGACCGACGTACTTGGTATGCAGGTAGCGCTCGAGACCGTCCGCTGCCGTCAGGCGCTCAAGCGCACGCAGCTTTTCTTCCTTCGTGAGCCCCGCATCGCCGGCCGCCTTCTCCAGACGCTGATGCATCCAGATGCGCTGTCCGGAGTCGGCGATATGCATGAACTCCGCGCCGATCGTCGAGGAATAGGTGTCACGCAGCAGCTCGAGGATCTGCCGCAGCGTCAGGCGCGGCGGCGCCCCCAGCGAACCGGTGTCGAACTCGGTCTCGAGATCGGCTTCGCCGAGCCCGTGGAAGGCCAGGTCGAGATCGGGAGTGACGGGGCGCTCGCGCAGATCCAGTGGATCAAGGTGCGCCGCCAGGTGACCGCGCGCACGGTAGGCCGTAATCAGGCGGACCACGGCGGTCTGCTTGGCTTCCATGGCAGTGCTGGCGGACCCGGGCGGACGCTGCCCGCTGACGCGCTCGGCATACGCGGCCTGGGAAGGGCCATGCGCAATGTCGCGAGGTCCTTCGGGCATTGCCTCGAAGTAACGGCGCCAATCGACCGGCACGGAGTCAGGATCTTCCTGGAACTGCTCGTACAGTGATTCGACGTAATCGGCATTGCCGCCCTCGACGTGAAGGGAGTCGAAGAAGCGATGGCGAAGGGCAGTCACGAGAGAATTGTCCTCACTGGAAACAGTAATGGGGAGCCGGAAAAAACACGCGCCGCAGCAAGGCGGCGCAGTGACTGGACAGTATAACCGGAGGTCCGCAGGTCGGTGCTCCTGGGTCCTGATCGGCGCCGAAACTGAGCCGCCAGGTATTGAGACCGATCCCCTCTCCTGTGGGAGTGGGGCCGGGGGTGAGGGTGCGAGTCCCAGCGTCATGTTGGGTGGTCCGAATATCGGGCCGTGCACGCCGCCTGAGCCCAAAAAAGACACAGCAAATCAATCGCGTATTTCTTGCTTGATGAGAGCTTCCACCCCGACTTCGTCGGCGCGCTGTCGCATGGTGGACAGGCTGCGGGCATCTCAGGTGGCATCCGTTCGAGGCGCCATCGACTGCGCACGATTTGGTGTCCTGTCGACCTCGCACCCTCATCCGGCGCTGCGCGCCACCTTCTCCCACAGGGAGAAGGGAGAAGATGCATTCGGCTGCCGCAGAGCACTGAACCTGCCCCCTTTCAGCGGACGCCATGAAGCGGTGGATCACTGGGCTTTCCGAGTTTGATTCTGTTTGCGTAGTCGTTGGGTGACAGGTAACCCAGAGTCGAGTGCAGTCGTGTGCTGTTGTAGAAGCCATGGATGT
>JBBQNY010000082.1:0-12513 GCA_038330365.1 Lysobacterales bacterium
GCCGTTGTCCTTCACCGTCCGCAGGAAAACACAGCGATCGACGCAGGATCCAAACGCAATAGACGGAAGATTGAGTGCCGCCGGCCCGACAAGCACTTCGCCGTTCGCGTTTGCTGTGCTGCCGTTGCCGCTTGCAAATGCCGCGGCCATGACCGCACCGCTCTCGGGGAAATACAGGCCCGCATTCAGCGCATCGCCGGCTGCAAGGCGGCCCGCGCCGCCGTCCTCGAATGCCGCCGGCGTAACGCCGTCCTGCAGGCGCATGCCGCTGACAGCGGTTGTCAGCAACGCCGATTCCACCTGGGAGACATTCCACGCAGGATGCACCGCACGCATCAGTGCGGCCGCACCCGCAACATGCGGCGACGCCATGGAGGTACCCGAGAGCGTGGCCAGTCCGGAGCCGGTCTGGGCCGCCGCCAGAATGTTGCTGCCCGGCGCCAAGATGTTGGGCTTCAGATAGCTGTCGCCTGCAATGGGCCCGCGACTGCTGCTCGACGCGAGGATGTCGGCACGCGCCGGATCACGCTGCGCCTCGGTACCGCTGATCTCGCCGGAGAGGCCGGACGGTGCCGCCGCCATCGCCGCCAGCAGGCGCTGACCTTCCACGTAACCCAGATGCACGGCAGGCAGATAGTGCGCATCGCTGTTGACGCTCTCGCCTTCCAGCGTCGTGTTGATGAGGATCATGCCGCCGCCACCTGCAGCGTTGACGTTGAAGCCTTTGGCCACGCGCGCCTGGACGCCGCGACGGCAAACAACGATCTGGCCCTGAAACGTTCCGGGCGGCCAGGGATTGCTGGCGCCCGTCGGAGGCAGGTTGAGGTCTTCACCTTGCGCGCAACCGGGAAATCCGAACGCTGCGGCATCGACGATGGGACGCCGCGGCAGCCCGCCGGTGATGCCTTCGCCCACGAAGCTGATCGGCACCGCCAGATCAGGACCCGACACATTGAACAGCCGATCCACGAAGCGCCGGTCGTGCGTGGCATTGGCCGCCGCGATCACCCACGGAGCATTGGCCGGGGAGGCAACGGTGGTGGGCGAAGGACCACTGTTGCCGGCCGAGACCGCAGCGACGATGCCGGCGTTGCGTACGCGGAGAAATGCCGCCACGTCGTCATTGTTGGCAGTCAGCGACGTACGGATATCGCGCGCCGGTCCACCGATCGAGAAATTGATCACGTCGACGCCATCGGCGATCGCCTGGTCAAGACCGGCAAGAATGGCCGACACCGGACAGGCGTCGTCCTTGGTGCAGACCTTGTACGCGATCACGGCCGCGTGCGGCGCCACTCCGGAAACGCGCAGAGGCAACGTGATGGTGGGGCCACTGATTGAGCTGTCGACAAAATTGCCGATGGCCGTCGAGGCCACGTGCGATCCGTGGCCGGTGGTGTCACTGCCATCTTTCGCGCCTTCCTGCGTGAAGTCGTAGATGCCGATGAGTTTGTCGTTGCAGCGCGCCGGCGTGCTCAGGCAGCGCCCGTACTGGCGCCCTCTCGGATTGTTGTGGTTGTAGCCATCGGCGCCGACATCCGCGAACGACGGATGGGCATTGTTGATTCCACTGTCGACGATTCCGACCACCACGCCTTCACCGCGCGAACGGGCAACACCGCTGTTCCACACCGCGGGCGCGCCGACCCAGGTCGGACCCGCATCAGTCAGGAGTTGTCGGCGACCGTCCGGCTCGACCGCACGCACACCGGGAGCGTCGCGCAGGATGGCTGCTTGCTGCGGGGTGAGCGCGATCGCCATGCCGTTGGTGGCGAGCCGATAGCGGAAGCTGGGCACTGCCGCCGATTTTGAAACGCCAGCGAGTCGCGCAAGCACCGCGCTCTGTCGAGCGTCGAGCAGTGCCAGATAGTCCTGGGCTTCGGTGCTTTCCAGGGCGGCGCGCACGCCGGATTTCGCATGGGGGGTGGACGATCTCACCGACTGCGCTTCGAATTCGACGACTGCATCGACGAGCGGCGGATCCACCAGCGAGACGATGTACATCTGCCGACTGGAATCCGCGACGCCACTTTCGACATTTGCGAAAATGCCCGGCGTGGCCGCCATTGCCGTGGTCGCAAGGATCACCGCGCAAAGGATCTGGCATGTCGCGTACGCGGCGATCCGCACGGTCGTGGCAGCGCGCAGGATGCCGCTCGCTGCGGGCCCACGGCGACTCGATGCGAGGGTGCCGCAAATCGGATATATCCAGTGGCGCATGGGCATCGGATCCTGTGGCGCGGTCGGTTGCCAGCGGACATTGTCCCCCGGTTGGCATTGGATTTGGTGCAGAAAACGACACAGGCGGACACGATCCACCGATGCTCCGGCAGTCGTGGGCGCGAGTGCCGCTACACGTCCAGTGCGTTCACCTGACACGCGATTCAATCCCGTCGCGTTCGCCACGCGACAGGCGGAGCCGATGCGGTGACGAACGCACGCGGACCAGCGTACGGCTCGATGGTGCACGGCGCCATCGCGCGCGAGCGTGCTCCTACAGGACGCAGAGCCCTGTTGGCGCGCGCGCTTGGGTAGGGCCCTGCAGAAGCTCGAAAATCCGGTGGGGCGGGCATTCGGGCTAGCATGGCGGGCTTCCGATATTTCCAGAGCGCATGTCCTCTCTACCCTCCTTTGCAGACGCGGCGCTCAGGCTCGATCGTGTGGCGTTCGCGCGCTCCGGCGAAGCCGTATTCGGTCCGGTCTCCCTTGCACTGGGGTCAGGAGCTGCCTGCGCGATTGCGGGTCGCAATGGCGCGGGCAAGACGACGTTGCTGCACGTGGTCGCGGGCCTGCTGGCGCCCACCGCCGGCCGCGTCTTGCTCGAGCACGCTGGTGAAGTCGTCGACGCTCGATCAGGTCAGGTGGCGCTGCTCGGTCATCAACCGGGTCTCAAGCAGGACCTCTCCGCGCGCGCCAACCTCGAGTTTCGCGCGGCGCTCGCAGGCGATGCCGGCGTCACGGATGTCGACGCAGCACTCGGGGCCGTGGGACTCGACGGATTCGCAACGGTACCGCTGCGCGAAATGTCCGCGGGCCAGCGCCGGCGCGTGGCACTGGCCTGCCTCGCGCGCAGCCGCGCCGTGCTGTGGCTGCTCGACGAGCCCTTCGCAAACCTCGACGCCGGGGGGCGTGCCGTGGTCGAGGGCCTGATCGGAATGCACCGTGCGGCGGGCGGAATGGTGCTGCTTACGTCGCATGCACTCGAGAATCTGCCACCCGGCGCACTCACGCTGGACTTGGGAGCCGCCTCGTGAGCGCCTCGCCGATGCGCGCTGCGGCGGCGCTGTTGAAGCGCGACCTGCAACTGGCGTGGCGCCGGCCGGACGATGCGCTGCAGCCCCTGCTCTTCGCAATCATCGTTACCGCCTTGTTCCCGTTTGCGCTGGGAGCTGAGTCCTCGCGTCTGGCGCCGATCGCCGGCGGCGTCGCCTGGGTCGTCGCGCTGCTGGCGTTGCTGCTCGGGCTCGATTCGGTCTATCGCAGCGACGAGGAGGACGGCTCGCTCGACCAGATGCTGATCAGCGGCCAGCCGCTGGCGCTGCTTTGCGCCACGCGCATGCTGACGCACTGGCTGATCGCCGGCGTGCCGCTGGTGATCGCGGCGCCGCTCCTGGGCAGCATGCTGGGACTGCCCACGCACGCCCTGCCGATCGCGTTCCTGTCCCTTGCGGCAGGCTCCGGCATCCTCATCGCCATCGGACACGTGTGCTCCGCACTCGCGGTCGCAGCGAAACGCTCTGTTATTCTGGTGCCGCTGCTCGTGCTGCCGCTGGCCGTCCCCGTGCTCATCTTCGGCGCGGGCGCCGTGCAGGCGGAGCTGGTCGGTTTGTCACCGGCGGCGCCCCTGCTACTGCTGGCAGCCGGGCTCGCCCTGGCGATTCCTCTGGCGCCGTTGAGCTGTGCGGCGGCACTCCGTCTGAACTCCGGTTGATCGAAACCTTGCATCCGCTCGTCCGCTGGTTCCATCGCTTCGGTTCGCCGCCCACCTTCTACCGTTGGGCAGGCAACATGCAGCCGTGGCTGTTCGGAGCCGCCATTCTCATCGGCGCCGTCGGTCTTTACCTCGGCCTCGTGGTGGCGCCCGCGGACTATTTGCAGGGTGAGAGCGTGCGGATTCTCTACATCCATGTGCCGTGCGCCTGGATGGGACTGTTTGCCTACCTTTTTGTCGCTGCCAACGCGGCGATCGCGCTGGTCTGGCGCATCCGCATCAGCGAGATTCTCGCGATGTGCGCCGCGCCCATCGGCGCCATGTTCACTGCCCTGACGCTGGCGACGGGTTCGCTCTGGGGCCGCCCGACCTGGGGCACCTACTGGGTGTGGGATGCCCGCCTGACCTCCGAACTGGTGCTGCTGTTCCTCTATCTCGGCATCATCGCCCTGTACAACGCCATCGACGATCGACGGCGCGCGGCGCGGGCGGCAGGCCTGCTGGCGCTCGTGGGCGTGGTCAACCTTCCGGTCATCCACTATTCCGTGCGCTGGTGGAGCACGCTGCATCAGGGCGAATCGGTGAGCCTGATGGGCAAGTCGAGCATCCACCCGAGCATGCTCTGGCCCCTGCTGCTGATGGCGCTCGCCACGCACATCTGGTTTTTCGCCTCGCTGGCGGCGCGCGCCCGCGCAGCGCTGCTTGAAAGCGACAGCGACAAGGCCTGGGTGCGCGACCTGAGCGCTGCCGGCACTGCGCACGCTCCGGGCCAGTCATGAATCCCTGGCCTTTCGTCATCGCTGCCTATGTGATCTTCTTCGCAGGTCTGCTGCTCGATGGCATGCTGCCCTGGTGGCGGCGTCGCCGCACACTTGAACTGGTCGACCAGAGACGGCGGCGCGAGCAGTCGCGTCGCGCTCACGCTCCCGCAACGCCACAGGAAAATCCATGAGGAAAGAACGCAAGCGCAGACTCTGGGCCGTGGGTGCCATCGTCATTGGCGTCGGCGCGGCTGCGGCTCTGGTGATGACTGCCCTGCGCGACAACCTGGAACATTTCTACAGTCCGACGGATGTTGCGGAAGGTCACGCGCCGAAGGATCGAGCGATGCGGCTCGGTGGCGTGGTCCTCGAGGGCAGCCTCCAGCGCGCGCCCGGATCGCTCGAGGTCGGCTTTGTGGTGACAGACCGTTTCCACCAGTTGCCGGTGCGCTACACCGGCATCCTGCCCGACCTGTTCCGCGAAGGTCAGAGCGTCGTCACCACCGGCGTGCTCCGCAAGCAGGGAGACTTCGAGGCGCAGCAGGTGCTGGCCAAACACGATGAAACCTACATGCCGGCCGAAGTGGCGGACGCGATCGAGCGCGCCAAGGAGAAAAAAGCAGGCGCGACCCAGGGTACGAGTCTGTGATCCCCGAGCTCGGCCAGTTCGCGCTCATCCTGGCGCTGCTGCTCGCTGTGATCCAGGCCAGTGTTCCGCTGATCGGCAGCTTTCGCGGACGCGAAGACTGGATGGCGCTCGCACGACCTGCTGCCATCGGGCAGTTCGTGATGATCGCCGTGTCATTCGGACTGCTGGCGGCCGCATTCGTGCTGCAGGATTTCTCTGTCGCCTACGTTGCGCAGCACTCCAACCTGCGACTGCCGACCCATTACCGGATCTCCGCCGTCTGGAGCGCTCACGAAGGCTCGCTGCTCCTGTGGGTACTGGTGCTGGGCGCGTGGACCTCGGCGCTCGCGCTCGCAAGCCGGAAGCTCCCGCAGCCTTTCATGGCACGCGTGCTCGCGGTTCTCGGCATTGTCAGCGTCGGCTTCATCGCCTTCACCCTGTTCACCTCCAACCCCTTCCTGCGCCATCTTCCAGCACTCGCGGATGGCAACGATCTCAATCCATTGCTGCAGGATTTCGGCCTCATCGTGCATCCGCCCATGCTGTACATGGGCTACGTTGGATTCGCGGTGCCGTTCGCCTTTGCGGTGGCGGCGCTGATTGAAGGTCGCGTCGATGCCGAATGGGTTCGCTGGTCGCGTCCCTGGACGCTCATCGCCTGGTCGTTCCTGACCGTCGGTATCGCGCTCGGATCGTGGTGGGCGTATTACGAACTCGGCTGGGGCGGCTGGTGGTTCTGGGATCCGGTCGAGAATGCCTCGTTCATGCCCTGGCTCGTAGGCACTGCGTTGATTCATTCGCAGGCCGTCACGGACAAGCGTGGTTCGTTCCGCGCGTGGACCTTGCTGCTGGCGATCTTCGCGTTTTCGCTTTCGCTGCTCGGCACCTTTCTGGTGCGCTCGGGCGTGCTGACGTCCGTCCACGCGTTTGCTTCCGATCCGACGCGCGGCCTCTACATACTCATTTTCCTCGCGCTGGTATCGGGCGGCGCGCTGACGCTGTACGCCTTGCGCGCGCCGCGACTGAGTGGTGAATCCGAAGCACCCTTCGCCCTGCTTTCCCGCGAGAGCCTGCTGCTTTCCAACAATCTCCTGCTCGCGACGGCTTGTGCACTCGTACTCATTGGCACTCTGTTTCCTTTGCTTGCCGACGCGTTCAAGTGGGGCAAATTCTCGGTGGGACCCGCCTACTTCGGCCCCTACTTCATGGCCGTGTTGATCCCGCTGGTGCTGCTGTTGCCCCTGGGTCCGCTGTCGCGCTGGCAACAGACGTCGTTTGCAGCGCTGTGGCGCGCGTTGAGATTGTCGGCGCTGGCTGCCGTGGTCGCAGGCGTTCTTGTCTGGCTGGCATGGCCCGAAGCGGTCGGCTGGCGCGGAACGCTTGGCGTCATCGGTGCGGTGTGGCTCGCGCTGGGTGTGGTTGCGGCGTGGCGCACGCGCGCGGCGCGGTCATCCGTCAGCCCGGACGGAACTCCGGTGGTGGCATCGGCGCGCCTCAACCCCGGCTTCGTCGGGATGCTGGTAGCGCACGCCGGCATGGCCGTATTCGTGGCCGGCGTCATGCTCACCGAAGCCAGCAGCATCGAGAAGGACGTGCGACTCGCGCCGGGTCAATCGCTGGAACTGCGCGGACTCGAGTTCCGTTTCCTCCGGCTCGATAATGTCAACGGTCCGAACTACGTCGCCGATCGGGGCCAGTTCGAAGTGTGGCGCGGCGACCGCCGCATCGCCGTCCTGACGCCGGAGAAGCGTCTTTATTCCGGTGGCAGTCAGATCATGACGGAGGCGTCCATCGATGGCGGCTTCACGCGTGACCTGTACGTGGCACTTGGCGAGCCTTTGGGAGTCGATGCGCGTTCGGGCAACGGCGTGCAGGCCTGGTCCGTACGGATCTATCACAAGCCCTTCATGCGCTGGGTGTGGCTCGGTGCTCTGATCATGATGCTGGGTGGCGTGACCGCCGCAACCGACCCTCGCTACCGGCGCGTGCGTGCAGCCCGTCGTGCGGCCGCGGCGACCGACGGCAACACCGCCCCGCAGCTGGGCGCTGCGGCATGAAGTCCTGGCGTTTCCTGTTGCCGGTGGTGGTGTTCGCCGGGCTTGCGATCCTGTTGTTCGCGGGACTGGGCAAGGATCCGAGCATCCTGCCCTCCCCCCTCATCGGCCGCAAGGCGCCTGAGTTCGATCTGGCTGAACTGCGTGACATGACGGGGGAGACGCGAGTACGCAGCGCGGATTTGCGCGGCCAGCCCTATCTGCTCAACGTGTGGGGCAGCTGGTGCCCGACCTGTCGCTTCGAGCACCCGCACCTCATGCGATTCGCTTCCGAGCGTCACCTGCCGGTCGTCGGCCTGAACTGGAAGGATGAGCCGGACGATGCGCGCCGCTGGCTGACCCAGTTCGGCGATCCCTATACCCACATCGCACGCGACGAGACCGGCCGCACCGCCATCGACTTCGGCGTCTATCGCGCGCCGGAGACGTTTCTGGTCAGCGCGGATGGCGTGATCCTGTTCAAGCAGACCGGTCCAGTCGATCAGGAAGTGCTGACCCGCGAAATCCTGCCGTTGCTGCAGAAGTCGCGCGGGCAATGAACATGTCTCGAACCCGGACTGTCATCTTCCTGCTGTTGCTGGCACTTGCCGCCGGCGGCGCGCGCGCGATCGACCCCATGCCCTATCGCAACGCGGGCGAGGAACGTCGCTTCACCGCTCTGCTGGCGGAGCTCCGTTGCCTGGTCTGCCAGAACCAGAGCCTCGCCGATTCCGACGCCGCGCTCGCGCGCGACCTGCGGGCCGAGGTGTTCGAGCTCATGCGCGACGGCAAGTCGGATTCCGAGATCCGCGATTTTCTGGTGTCGCGATACGGCGATTTCGTCCTGTACCGGCCACCCGTGCGCGGCGCCACTCTCGCCCTCTGGTTTGGTCCGATGCTGGTGCTCGCCGGTGGCGCTTTGCTGCTGATCACGACGATCAGGCGTCGATCGCTCGCGCTGGGGCGTGCGCGTACTCTTGCGAATTCCGGCAGCACCGATGCGCTTGTCAGCCCGGTTGCCGAACCCGCTTCCACTGGAGATCCGAATTGACTGTCACTTTCTGGCTTCTCGCCGCCGCCATGACCGTCGCCGTGCTCGCGCTCATTTTCCTTTCGCAGCGTCAGCGGCAAGCCGATCCGGCCTCGCGACGCGCTCGAGCACTTGCCGAAGCGCACGCGAGCGGCGTGATCGACGACGACGAATACGCCCGCAAACTCGAACAGATCGCGGCTTCGGCGCAACCGGGAGACGTCGCATCTGCACCGCAGCCGCGACCGCTGGGCCTTGCCATCGCGCTCGCGGTGGCACTGCCGTTGCTGGCGTTTGCGCTCTATCGCGTGATCGGCACGCCCGCAGCGCTCTCCACGCCTTCCGCCCCGCTGCGGGCTGATGCCGCTGCGGATGGCGCAGCCGTCGATCCGCACGCCGGTGTGGAAGGAGCGACCGCTCCCGATATGGAAAAGGCGGTCGCCGACCTCGCGAAGCGGCTGGAATCGACTCCCGACGATCTCGAGGGCTGGCTGCTGCTCGCACGCGCCTACAAGGCGACGCAGCGATACGACGATTCCTACGCCGCCATGCAGCGGGCGCTGGCGCTGTCGCCCGATGCGCTGGAAGTGCAGCTCGAACACGCCGAGAGCGAGGCGCTGGCAGCACCGGATCGCCGCTTCACCGACAGCGGCCGCAGCGTGCTGGCACGCGCACTGGCCACCGATCCGACCAACCAGCGCGCGTTGTGGCTTTCGGGTATCGACTCGGTGCAGCGCGAGCAGTATCCCGAAGCCATCGCGCACTGGCAGGCGCTGGAAACGCAGCTCGATCCGGGCAGCGACATCGCCGGCTCGGTCCGCGACCAGATCACGCGGGCCCGCCAGGTCGCTGGCATCGATACGCCGACACCGGCGGGTGAAAGCCCCGCCAGCGCGCTCGCCGCGGGCGGCGCTACGGATAGCATCCCCGTGGCGCCCACCGGCGCCGCGCCTGCCGTTGCCGGAGCCAATCCGGTAACGGTCGATATCGACATCTCGCCCGAACTCAAGTCGCGACTGGGCGAAGGCGACACGCTGTTCGTGTTCGCGCGCGCCGCGGTGGGATCGAAGATGCCGCTCGCCATCCAGAAGCGGCGCGCGTCCATGCTGCCGCTGACACTCACGCTTGACGACAACATGGGCATGATGCCGGCGATGAAGATGTCGAGCGCGGACACGCTCGTGTTCGGCGCGCGGGTTTCCAGTCGCGGCGACGCCACGCCGGCACCCGGTGACCTGCAGGTGATGAGTGCACCGATGGCGAGATCTTCCATCGACGGCCCGGTACGACTGGTCATCAACGAAATCGTGCGCTAGGCGCGAGTTCGCGCAAAGCCCGCATTCGATGGCCCTTCACGCCCTACCCTCGCCGTTTGCCATGAAACGTGGCGGCGAGCTTGCGGGCGCCGTGCTTGCATACGAGACATGGGGCAATTTGTCCGACGCACGGGACAACGCGGTGCTGATCCTCACCGGACTCTCGCCCTCCGCACACGCGGCATCCAATCCCGGCAATGGATCCCCGGGATGGTGGGAGGAAATGGTCGGTGCCGGCAAGCCAATCGACACCAATCGCTATTTCGTCATCTGCGTCAACACGCTCGGTAGCTGCAAGGGCTCCACCGGCCCGGCCAGCATCAACCCGTCAACCGGCGCCCTCTACCGACTCGCGTTTCCGGATTTGTCCATCGAGGATTGCGCCGACGCGTCGGCGCAGCTGGTCAGCGGGCTCGGCATCGCGCATCTGGCCTGTGTGGTTGGCTGCTCCATGGGCGGCATGGTGGCGCTGGCGCTCCTGCACCGAAATATGGGCATCGCACGCGCTCACGTGAACGTCTCCGGCGCTGCGCGCGCCCTGCCCTTCTCGATCGCCATCCGTTCCCTGCAGCGCGAGGCCATCCGTCTCGATCCGGCCTGGAACGAAGGCGATTATGGCGATGACGCGTATCCCGAAAGCGGCATGCGCATCGCGCGCAAGCTCGGAGTCATCACCTACCGTTCCGCGCTCGAGTGGGATGGGCGTTTCGGCCGCGTGCGACTCGATGCCGACGAGCGGCCGGACGACCCTTTCGGGCACGAGTTCCAGGTTGAAAGCTATCTGGAGGCGCACGCCCAGCGCTTCGTGCGCCAGTTCGATCCCAACTGCTATCTCTATCTCAGCCGTTCGATGGACTGGTTCGACCTCGGCGAATATGCCAGCGGCGATGCCGGCGCGGCACTGGCTTGCATCCGCGTCCAAAGGTCGCTGGCGATCGGCGTGACCACCGACATCCTGTTTCCCCTGCAGCAGCAGCAGCAGATCGCCGAAGGACTGGCGGCCGGCGGCGCGGACAGCGAACTGGTGGCGCTCGAGAGTCCCCAGGGCCACGACGCCTTCCTGGTCGACATCGAGGGTTTCGGGGCGCCAATCGCCAAGCTCCTCAATGCTTTGTAGACTGGATCCGATGAAACGTCCCATCTCGCCAAAACCATGCTGACGCGCGACTTTCCGGGCGCCGCGGAGCTGTTCCGTTCGATCGACGAGGCCGTCTGTCGCGGGTGCGAGCAGGAACTGGTCGGCGCACTGCGTTCTGCGCTGGTACGCGCGATGCGCGATCCGGAACTGACCCTGCCCGCTTGTGTCACGGACGCGGGCGAGGATGGCTACCTCCGGCGCGAACTCTATCGCAGCGAACGCCATGGCTATTGCGTTACCGCCATGACTTGGGGACCGGGCCAGGGCACGGGCCTGCACGATCACAACGGCAAGTGGTGCGTCGAGGGCGTCTGGCGCGGTGCGCTGGAAATCACGCAATACGAGCGCATGGAACGTGAGGGCGATCGCGCGCGCTTCGAGTCACGCGCCACGATCACCGCAGGTCCGGGCTCCGCGGGCAGCCTGATTCCGCCGCACGAGTATCACGTGATCCGCAATCCGTCTTCCGACGAGACCGCGGTGTCTGTGCATGTCTACGCCGAGCCGCTCATGTGCTGCAGTGCGTTCGAGCCCGAAGGCGGCGACTGGTACCGCTGCTGCGAGCGCCAGCTCAGCAACGATTGAGCGCCGCCACACGCCTGCGCCGCGTCTTTCCCGGTGGGCGCGCAAGGGTCCATCTGCGCGGCGTCGCAAACTCGGCTGGCGTCGCTATACTGCGCCGCCGCGCCGATGTGGCGGAATTGGTAGACGCAGCGGACTCAAAATCCGCCGGTAGCGATATCGTGTCGGTTCGACTCCGACCATCGGCACCACACGCTTTCCGGTGCGATTGGCGGGGAGCGGCGCGCAGGACTCCGATGCGAACGATTCCGAGGGTCCCAAGCTTCGCGCTGCTGCAATGCCTGAGCGGGGTCGCGACACTGCTGCTGCTGGGGGCATGCGTCCACACACCGACGCACAATCCCTTGGCGCAGTGGGTACCCTCGCCGAACCACGATGCGCGACGTCCGCAGCTCATCGTCATCCACTACACCGAGCAGCATTCCGTCGAGCAGAGCCTGCGCACGCTGCGCTCTCGCAATAGTGGTGGACCGGTCAGTGCCCATTACCTGATCGGTCGCGATGGCCAGCGCTATCAACTGGTCGACGACGAGCGTCGGGCATGGCACGCAGGCGTGGGACGCTGGGGCACCATCACCGACGTCAATTCAGCCTCCATCGGCATTGAACTCGACAACGACGGCACCTCGGATTTCCCCGAAACCCAGATCGAGTCACTTCTGGTCCTGCTCGAAGATCTGTGCAAGCGCCATCGCATCCCGCGCACACAGGTGATCGGCCACTCCGACATGGCGCCCACGCGCAAGCGCGATCCCGGTCCGCGATTTCCGTGGAAACATCTGGCGCTGGCGGGGTTCGGCCGCTGGCCACAAGGCGATGCGCAGCCCGCGCCGCCCGATTTCGATGCGCTGCAGGGACTCTCGATGCTGGGTTACGACACCCAGGATCCACAAGCCGCAGTGCGCGCGTGGCGCATGCATTTTCGCGCCGACGACGGGGCGGCGCTGGACGTCGAGGACGCGCGCTTGCTGCATGCGCTCACCATGTCAACTGGCACCAGGTAGGACTTTTTCTCCCCGGATGCACTGCCGGACATCCGGAATCGTCGGCGTTGGCGAATGAACCAAGGCCACTCCGGTTCATCGGGGATTTGC
>JBBQNY010000083.1:0-12280 GCA_038330365.1 Lysobacterales bacterium
TCTTCGACAACTCCAAAGACATAAACAAACGCGGGGTGCCTGCGTACAATGCTTCGTTGCGGGTCGCTTGCATGTTCTGACTCCTCTTTCGTCGGATGGAAGTCAGAGGCTAAACCTCAAGCGACCCGCATAGCATCTACATGGGCTCGGGGCATTGGGCGGGTGCGCAGGGCTCGGGATTGATTCGCGTTGCTCTATGGATCAGCGGAAGCGGCCGCGACCTCGTGCGTGCACGAGCACCTGGCCGTCGCGGCGGCTCAGAAGGGACCAGTAGGCCACTTCGATGCCATCGAATTCGATCAGCGATTCGAGCAGGAATTCGTCACTTGAAACGCCGAGTCCCGTGGCTGGAGGTGGCTGCACTCCGGCACTTTCCACGGCGCGCAGAAAAGCATCGATGCCCGCATGCCGCGCATTGCCATCGGAGGCGAGCGCCTCGGCGGCGGGGCGCTCGAGGCGCTCGGCGAGCGACTGCAGTACCGCCACGCTGGCCGTGTTGACGTTGATCGGCGAGAGCTGCGGGCGCGCGCACAGATCGTTTTCCAGCTGCGCATAGATCGAGGCGTCCACCCCTGCGACGCCGCGCAACTCCGAGACGTGCGCGATGGGCTGATCCGCGCTTCGTGAGGGCGGGCGCGCTCCGAGATAGCGGAGATCTTCCGCGCCGCGTGGCCTGGCTTCGCGATCGCTGTCGACATAATCCGCGATGGCGTCGGCCAGTTCGGGATCAACCCGGAGCACGCGCAGCAGTCGACGCAGACGAGCGTAGGATTCCGCGGCAAGCGCCTCGTCGGTACTGGCGAGCGCGTTGACGTTGAAGCAGCCATTGAGATCGCGCATGCGCGCCGTGAGACGTCCCTGCGGCAGCTCAAGAACCAGCGGTTGCCTCCAGATGTCGGTGTTGCTGTCGAGCCCCGCCTCGAGCGCCTGGTCGCGACGCAGGGCAATCGCGGCAATGGCCTCGGCGCCGCGTGCAAACTCGTCGGTCTTCGCTGCGCGGTTCAGTGCATGGGAGCGCGCGAGCGCAACCGACTGATCGTCGAGGATCGAGAACGCGAGCACGGCGGCCAACGCCGTCAACAGCACCGCCAGCAGCAGGGCGACACCACGCTGGCGATGGTGCGGGGTACGTCTCATACGCCGGGCACGTCGGGCAGCTCAATGACGCGGCGGACTTCACCCAGGTCCTTGATGGTGACGCGTACATCGACCGCCCGGGGCAGCGCGATCAATCGCAGGCGCTCTTCAACGTTTGCGGCGGGCCACAGCTCGCGCCATTGTCCCTGCGCATCGAGGTAGCGCAGCGAGAGACGATCGGCACCCTCGAGCATGACCCTTGGCAAGGGCTGCGAGGATGGCGCGGCGTCCACAACCGGCCACACGACGCGCGTCACTTTGCCGGTTGACCACGCGTAGCCGATGCGCTGAACCTGCGAACGCGAGTCCGCCAGACCGCCACTGCGGATCCGCGTCAGAACGAACGAGGAGCGATCTCCCACCAGCGCTGGACGCGGTTCCCCGTAGGGTTCGCGCGCCGACCGCGCGACTGCGCTGCGGAGGTCGCGTTCGATCTCCGCCATGCCGGTCTGCACGCTGCGGAGCAGCGCCTGCTGCGCGTTGAGACGATCGCGGGCGCGGATCAGGCTCGCGATGGAGCCATAGGCGACTGCTGCGATGGCAGCGAAAATCGCGATCGCGACGAGCAGTTCGATCAGTGTGAAGCCGCGCGTGCGTCGCAGGTTCATCGGTCGCCGATGAATCCAGAGAGCGTGGTCACCGGCTCTGCCGCGTCGCCCATCGTCAGCACTGCCACATCCGCGCGGCGGATGCCAGGATCTTCGGTGGACGAGATGGTCATGATCCAGCGCAGGCGGAACGGCCCCTGCCGCTCTGCACCTTCAGACTGACCCGGCGAGGGCAGACCACCCCGCAGCCGCAGCTCACTGATCGCATTCTGCGCGACGAAGGTGCCGAGCGTGTTGAGCCGTTCGTGTTCGAGCGCCGAGGCCCCGAGCGTGGCCGCGCGCACCAGCGCCGTGAGAGCTACCGCCACGACGGCGAGCGCGACCAGCACTTCCAGCAGCGTGAAGCCGCGCGCTGGGCCGCGTCGTCGTCGCCAGCGAAAATCCTGCCCTGCTCTCATCGGTTCGACGCGGGCACGATAGCGAGTGCACCGTCGGGGTTCTGCGCGATCGCCACCTTGGTGTTGCCCGCCTGCAGAGTCAGCCGCACGTTCGCGGACAGATTGCCTTCACTGTCGCAGGCAAGGTGCGGCCGCAGCGCGGGCTTGTCGCTGCGGGGCGAGCCACTTGCCGGACTGCCGTCGACTCTGGTCCCGGCGTCCGCCTCGAGGTCCACGGTTCTGTCTTCCACCTCGAGCGCGAGCACCATGCCCTTGGGCAGCACTCGCGGCCGCAAGGTCTCGGACGCCTGCGCTTCCCATTCGCGTCCGCGCACACGCAGGAAGCGGTATCCGCCACTCTGGAATTCAATGCCCGCATCCTGGCCCAGCAATTCGGCCTGATCGCAGGACAGATCCGTCAGCGCGATGAGTCGATGGGCCTCCTGGTCCAGCTGACGCGAAGCCCCACCGGAACTCGCGCTCAGGCCGACCGCCAGCAGCATGATCGAGACAATTGCGAGAACGACGAGTATCTCGATGAGGGTGAAGCCCGACGCTCTGGTCGACTCCCGGAGCACGCTGACAGGGGCGGGTGCACAACACGGTTCGCTGCGGCCTCCAGGGAACCTCGGGGCAAAACCAAGTCCGGGCATCACCCAATCCATTGAATTACTTGTTTTCAAGGGCCGCTGTCTCTGCGCGCGGGTCGGTGTTGCGACGTCTCTCAATGCACTGGGCATTGTCTCAATGCCGCGCCTTGACCGGCGCGCAGACCAGGCGGTGCCGCCGGCGTGGAGCGGTTTAGAGGCTGTCTGGTCAAGGAGTCCAGTTGCCGATGTCGGCAGACGGGCCCTCGCCACCGGGCTGACCGTCGCGACCCAGCGAATAGATGTCGATCTCCCCGTGCTGTCCCGGGGAGAGATAGACGTAGTCGCGCTTCCACGGATCCTTGGGTACGCGATCCATGTATCCCCCCGACTTCCAGTTGGGCGCTTCAGGTGCGCCGCCGGGTTTGCTCACCAGTGCCTGCAGGCCCTGGTCGGTGCTGGGATAGACGAAGTTGTCCAGCTTGTAGAGTTTCAGCGCGGTCTCGACCGACTGGATGTCCGCGCGCGCGCGTACTGCGGCGGCCTTGTCCGGCTGGTCCATGACGCGCGGCGCCACGATCGCGATCAGGATGGCAATGATGGTCACCACGACCATGATCTCGATCAGCGTGAAGCCAAGCGGACGCCTGGGGATCGTTGCGTGGTCTTGCGGTGCTTGCGGCTGGGGCGACATCGACCGGATCATAGCAAATGCACCTTTGGAGCCTTGCATGCACAACGACGAATTGATCCGGCGCGATCTCGCGGTGCTCTGGCATCCCTGTACCCAGATGCACGACCACGTCGAGGAGGGTGTGCCACTGCTGCCGGTGCGTCGGGCCGAAGGTGTGTGGCTGGAGGATGGTCATGGCCGCCGCTGGCTCGATGCGATCAGCTCCTGGTGGACCTGCCTCTTCGGCCATCGTCACCCGCCCATCGTCGCCGCCGTCAAGGCGCAACTTGATCAACTGGATCATGTGCTGCTCGCGGGATGCTCGCACGAGCCCGCGGTCGCACTGGCGGAACAGCTGTGCGCTGTAGCGCCGCCAGGGCTGGAACGGGTGTTCTATGGGGACAGCGGTTCGGCGGCGGTCGAGATCGCGCTGAAGATGAGTTTTCACTGGCACCGCAACCGCGGTGATTCGGGGCGCACGCGCTACCTCGCGCTGCGCGGGGGTTATCACGGCGAGACGCTCGGCGCGCTGGCGATGACGGATGTCGCGCTCTATCGCGAGACGTACGCGCCACTGTTGCTGCAGCCTGAATTTGTCATGTCGCCGGACGCCTGGCAGGCGCAGGCCGCAGAATCCGATGAGGCTGTTGCAGTGCGCGCCGCTGCCGCGCTTCGGGAAGTCCTCGAACGGCTGGGCAACGAGGTTTGCGCGTTGATTCTCGAGCCGCTCGTGCAATGTGCCGGCGGCATGCGCATGCATCATCCGCGCTACCTCGCCGAGGCACGCGCGCTGTGTACCCAATTCGGCGTACATCTGATTGCGGATGAGATTGCCGTGGGCTTCGGCCGCACCGGCACGCTGTTCGCGTGCGAACAGGCGCGGATCACGCCGGACTTCCTGCTGCTGTCGAAAGGCCTGACGGGTGGCTTTCTGCCGCTGTCCGCCGTGCTCACGACTGCCGCGATGTACGAGGGCTTCTATGCGGAATACGCGACGCGCCGGGCGTTCCTGCACTCGCACAGCTACACCGGCAACGCACTGGCCTGCAGCGCTGCGCTCGCCGTGATGGCGGAGTTCCGCGACGCCAACTGGATTGAGCGCAACGCCGGAACCGCAGAGCGGATGCGTGCACTGGCGGAACCTCTATCGGAGTTGGCCCATGTCGTGGAGGTGCGGCAACGGGGCATGATCCTGGCGCTCGAGCTTGCGTCCGACACGGGAGCACGCACGCCGTTTCCGGCGACGGAACGTCGCGGTCTGCGCGCGTATCGATATGCGCTTGAGCACGGCGTCCTGCTGCGGCCACTCGGCGACGTCCTCTACTGGATGCCGCCGTACGCGATCGACACGTCGGAGCTGCAGCTGCTGGCCGAGACAACGCGAGGCGCGATCGCAGCCGCCACCGCCTGATCGGGAATCGGCGGATCTGCCGGAGTGCGATCGGGTTGGTGCATGCGATATGCTCGCGCGCCCTCCGCCGCAGCGACCGCACATGCCACGTGATTACCAGGTCCGCAATTCCCCGATCCATGGCCGCGGTGTCTTCGCGAAGCGTGACCTGGCGAAGGGACTGAAACTCCTCGACTATCACGGCCGGATCATGACGCACGCACAGAGTGATCGTGCCTACGGCAACACGCTGGACAGCGGTCACACATTTCTGTTCACGCTCAACGAGAAGTATGTGGTCGACGCCAACGAAGGTGGCAACGATGCGCGCTGGATCAACCACAGCTGTGCGCCCAACTGCGAGGCGCTGCTGGAGGAGGACGAGAAGGGCCGCAAGCGCCGGGACGTCGTCGAGATCTGGACGAAGAAGGCCATCGCGGCTGGCACCGAACTCACTTACGACTACGGAATCACGCTCGAAGTACCGCACACAGCGCGCCTGAAGAAAATCTGGGCCTGTCGCTGCGGCGCGAAAAAATGCACCGGCACCATGCTCCGCCCCAAGCGACCGGCGAAAGCGGCGAAGAAGAAATAGCGAGGAGTGGCACTCGAACTCCAGCGGGCCGCGTGAGTGCAGGTTCGTGCGCGGCGACTGATGATCCCAGTGCACCTGCCTGGGGGGATCGACTGGGTCAGGATGCGCACAGGACCGGAAACGTTGCTGGCCGGAATGCATGACTGAAGGCATGCGATTCGGCCGGCCGAATCCCGCAGGCTGCAGCTCTTTCCCATGAACGCGCAAGCCATGCACTCTCGATTGTTACGTGTTCTGCTCGGGGGCGCCGCGCTAGGTCTCGCCAGTGGCAGCGCGGGCGCAATCGAAGTCGACGGGCGCATCGATCCCGAGGAGTGGGCCGGCGCGCAGCACGTCACCGACTTCCGGATGACCCAGCCCCTGTCGCGCGAGCCGGCCGTGCAGCCCACGGAAGCATGGGTGCTGGCAACTGCGGAAGGTCTCGCGATCGGCTGGCACAACACCCAGCCGCACTCGATTGCGCGCACGCGCCAACGCGCGCGCCGGGATGCGAGCGATGCCGTGGATCGCGTGAATCTCTACATCGACTTCGACGGAGATGGTCGCACCGGCTACAACTTCATGATCACGCTGTCAGACAGCATCAGCGACACAGTGATCAGTAACGAGAACCAGTTCAACTCGGACTGGGATGGAAACTGGCAGCACGCCGTCAGTGAGGATGACGAGGGCTGGAGCGCCGAGATGCTGGTGCCCTGGCACATCGCGCCGATGACGTCCGCCACCGACGGGAAGCGCACGCTTGGCATCGGGCTCGACCGGGTCATCGGAGCGACCGGCCAGCGCATGGGCTGGCCGGACGCCAGCTTCACCGAACCACGATTTCTTTCCGCGCTCAGTCGCGTCGAGGTACCCGCCTACAGCCAGAGCCTGCTGGCCATCACCCCGTATGTCGTCGGCATCTTTGACAACATCGCCGGCGAGTCGAACTTCGACGCGGGCGGCGATATCTTCTGGAAACCCAGTGGGCAGTTCCAGCTGACCGGTACGTTGAATCCGGACTTCGGTCAGGTCGAAAGCGACGACATCGTCGTGAACTTCAGTGCGATCGAAACTTTTTTCAGCGACAAGCGCCCGTTCTTCACCGAGAACCAGGCCTTCTTCGACGTCCCGTTCGGATCGCTCAACTCCGCCAACCGACTCCTGTACACGCGCCGCGTTGGCGCGGTCAGCGATGACCGGGAATCGGCGGGTGACGTGCTCGCCGCCATCAAGGTCAATGGCAGTTTTGCCGGCATCAACTACGGCGCCTTCGCAGCCACCGAGGGCGATGACGTGGGTCGCGACTTTTTCGCTGCGCGCGCCACGCGCGAATCCGATGTGCATGATTTCGGCGTCACGGGTACGTACGTCAACAGGCCCTTCCTGGATCGGACCGCAGGCGTATTCGGCCTCGACCACCGCTACACGCCGACGGCCGCGCTGAACGTGCGCACGCAGGTTGTCGGCTCGAGCGTCGAACAGGCTGGGAGCCGTCTGCAGGATGCCGGTGCTCAGATGGTGCTCGACTATGACGCGGGCGATGACTGGCGCCACCAGTTCTACGGCCTGCACCTTGGCGACGGACTGCAGCTCAACGACTTCGGGTTTCTCGAGCGCAACAACTTCAATTATGTGCGATACCAGCTACGGCATCGGCTGACCTCGTTCGGCGAGGACTCGCCCTATCGCAGCCAGGACTGGCGCTTTGCCGTCTCAACGCGCTACAACGACCACGGACTCAGGCTCAACCATGCGGCGTCCGTCAGCCGCTCCGCAGAGATCAAGGATGGTGGCAATTCGTTTGTCGATTTCACCGCGTTCACACCGGGTCGCGACGATCTCATCCTGCGTGGCAACGGGCCCGGATTCGTGCGCGTTCCGGAGAAACTCTACGCCTTTTACGAGCGCTTCCGGCCGCGCAAGGGTGCATGGCAGCTGTACGGAAACGTGCGGCTCGCCGCTGAAGGATTGGATGGAGCCCGCAGCCCGGGCGTGTCCACATCCGGCAATGTGACCTACTTCCTGAGCGATGATCTGAGTGTGTCTGCCGGCCTGTTCGCGCGCTACAACCCCGACTGGTTGCTCTGGCGCAACGAAAACCTGCTGGGCACGTTCCGCGAACGGACACTGCAGTTCGACGCGGGACTCAACTGGATCATCGGCAGCCGTCAGGAACTCCGGGTGAAACTGCAGGCGCTCGGACTCGACGCCACCAGCAAGCGCGCGTGGCGCGTCGCCGCCAACGGCGATACCGTGCCGAGTACAGACGCAGTCGACGATTTCAGCTTGCGCAATCTCGGCTTCCAGATTCGCTATCGATACGAACTTGCACCCCTGTCTGATCTGTATGTGGTCTACGGCCGAGGCGGCAACGTGTTTGACGAATTCGCCAGCGGCGCAGAGCGCCAGCTCGTGGACGCATTCTCCTTGCGCGACGACGAGCAGCTGCTGGTCAAGATCTCCTACCGCTTCGAGATCTGAAGCGCGCCGCCGCTTTGGATTCCGCGCACGCGGCGTGCGCCACGACAAACGTCGCGCAGCTCGCGATGGCGGCAAGCCCCAGAGCCGCAAGCGGGCGTCCTGCCCGTTCACGCAAGGTTGTTGCTGCGGCCGTATGTTGCTGTTCTCTACTGTTCGCGGAAATGTCGATGAGAAATGTCGTTCTGGCCTGTATCGCCCTCGCGCTCACCGCCAGCGCCGCTGCCGCCGATCTCGAACTGCTCGCATCCATGAACGGTGCCAGCGTCATTTCCGCAACCGACTCCAAGGCGACCGGCCAGGCCCGCGCTCTGCTGCAGGACGGAGGCCAGGTCAGCATCGATCTCGCTTTCACCGGCCTCGCCTCGGGCGCCACCGGCGTGGAGCTGCTGCTCGGCAAGGCCACCGAGAATGGTGTTGCCGTCACTGCGCTCAACGTGGGCGAGGGCCAAACGGGTGCCACCGGCAACGGGCTCAGCGTCGCGCTGACGCCCGAGCAGGAGCGCGCGATGCGCGACGGCATGACTTATCTCGTGGTGCGCACCATCGACTATCCCGCCGGCGCGATCCGAGGTCAGTTGGTGCCGCAGGCCCCGGCCCTGCTGGGTTTGCCGATCGTGCCCGAGGACACCACCGACAGCAACGCCAAGGAGCCGTCCACCGATCGCTGACGCGCCGTGACGCGACGCGACGGGCGCGAGTCTGTGGCGTGCTTCGCAGGTGCGACGCCAGTCGCGAAGTCGTCATCGCCCAGCGGGGAGCACTGGCCACGCATTTCGCCACCGCGCCTACCGTCGCTCTGATCAAACAAGAAATTAGCGATTGATTTGCTGTGTCTTTGTTTGAGCTCAGGCGGCGTGTACGCCTCGAAACTCGCGCTATCCAACATGACGCGGGGACTCGCACCCTCTGCCAGCCCCTCTCCCACTGGGAGAGGGGAGTGCTCGGCGGCGACCCTGCGCTCTTCCCTTCTCCCCGTGGGAGAAGGTGGCGCGCAGCGCCGGATGAGGGTCCGAGGTCGACATAAATGCCAACAGGGCGCGGTCAGTCGTGCTTTCGGCGGATGCAACCCCGGATGCCGGCACCCTGTTAGCTACGCGACAGCGCGCCGACAACGTCGGGGTGGAAGCTCTCATCGAACAAGAAATTAGTGATTGATCTGGCGCGTCCATTTTTACGGCGAGACTGCGCTTCAGGTTCGCGATTGGCGCGATTCAACATGACGCGGGGACTCGCACCCTCACCCCCGCCCCTCTCCCACTGGAGAGGGGAGTCCTCTGCGGCGACCCTGCGCTCTTCCCTTCTCCCCGCGGGAGACTGCAGCTGCGGGAGCAGTTGCGAACGCCGCAGGCGATCCGCAGGGCGCAGCATTGGGATGTGGTGCGTAAGGTGGCGCGCAGCGCCGGATGAGGGTGAGAGACAGCGCATGCGCGGCACTGCCGCGCGCTGACTCGAACGCACGGCCAAGGATGGCCGGGCCGGATTACCGCCGCATGGACGCCTGCTTGCCTCAACGCACTGGTCAGGCGCCCGGCATGGCGGCACCCTGTTTGCCAAGCGACAGCGCGCCGACGAGGTCGGGGTGGAAGCTCTTGTAAAAAAAACAGATAACCGACTGCCGTGCTCAGACTATTGCGGGCTCAAGCGAAGTCTGCGGCTCCCGATGAGAACGCGACCCCTGGTCCTGATGTCAGGCCACGACCGCGTAAAGGTCATGCTCGCTGGCGCCGATCACACGCACCCGCGCGAACTCACCGGGTTGCAGGCCACGTTCCGCACCGTCCTGCACCTGCACCGTGCCGTCGATCTCGGGTGCATCGGCGCTGGACCGCGTGATCGCCAGCGGTCCCACAATCGCATCCACGAGCACCGACATTTCCCGGCCGACCCTGGATTCCAGCTTTGCTGTGCTGATGGCAGCCTGCGTCGCCATGAATCGGGCGAGGCGCTCCTGCTTGAGTTCTTCGGGCACCGGATCGGGCAGCGCGTTGGCCGCCGCGCCGGTAACCGGTGAGTAGGCGAAGGCGCCAACACGATCGAGTTGCGCCGCTTCCAGGAAATCCAGCAGCTCCTCGAACTCCGCTTCCGTCTCTCCGGGAAATCCGACGATGAAGGTGCTGCGCAGCGTGAGGTCGGGAACCGCCCGGCGCCACGCGGCAATCCGATCCAGTGCCCTGGCACTCGCAGCCGGGCGCTTCATCAGCTTGAGCAGGCGCGGACTCGCATGCTGCAACGGCATGTCGAGATACGGCAAAAGACGGCCTGCGGCCATCAGCGGAATCACGTTGTCCACGTGCGGATACGGATAGACGTAGTGCAGACGCACCCACGCACCCAACTCAGCAAGCCCTTCGCACAGCGTGCTCATGCGGGTTTCAAACGCTCGCCCCCGCCAGTTGCCCGTGGCATAGCGCAGGTCGACGCCATAGGCCGACGTGTCCTGCGAGATCACCAGCAATTCGCGTACACCGCCGGCGACCAGCGCCTCGGCCTCGCGCAGCACCTGGTCGATCGGGCGGGAAACGAGATCCCCGCGCAGACTCGGAATGATGCAGAAGCTGCAGCGATGATTGCAGCCTTCGGAGATCTTCAGATACGCATAGTGTTTCGGCGTGAGCTTGACGCCGGTGGCCGGCATCAGATCCACAAAGGGATCGCGCCGCGGCGGCAGTGCCTCGTGCACCGCGTGCATGACGCTCGCGTAATCCTGCGGCCCGCTGATGGACAACACGCCCGGATGCGTCGCGCGAATGAGTTCCGCGCGCTTGCCGAGGCAGCCCGTGACGATCACCTTGCCGTTCTCGGCGATGGCCTCGCCGATGGCGTCGAGCGACTCGGCCACGGCGCTCTCGATAAATGCACAGGTGTTGACCACGACGATATCGGAGTCGTGGTAACTCGGCGCGATCGCGTAGCCTTCGCTGCGCAGCTGCGTGAGGATGCGCTCGGAGTCGACCAGCGCCTTGGGGCAACCCAGGCTGACGAAGCCCACGCGCGGCGCGGTGACAGGGACTGTGGTCTTGGCGGTGGCGG
Organism: Lysobacterales bacterium; assembly: GCA_038330365.1. Classification (GTDB taxonomy): domain Bacteria; phylum Pseudomonadota; class Gammaproteobacteria; order Xanthomonadales; family Ahniellaceae; genus JBBQNY01. Next base: position 10,861 of record JBBQNY010000083.1, read on the forward strand.
TGGCTGTTGTTGACATGGCGCGGCGACGGAGTAACGGCGGCGGAGTATAGGTGGAACCCATCGTCGCGGCTGCGGCCAGCGCGCCGTGCCGTACCGGCTACCATCGCCCAGCTGAGGAGGCGACGCATGGGCAAGGGTACTCAACACGCTGCGGACGACGACCGCAACGCCGGCATCCGCATCTGGATCAACGGCGCGCTCAGGCCGAGATCGGAGGCGACGGTGTCGGTCTTCGACAGCGGTTTCGTGCTGGGCGACGGCGTCTGGGAGGGCTTCCGCGTAGTGGGCGGGCACCCTGCCTTCCTCGAGGCGCATCTTGATCGGCTGTTCGAAGGCGCGCGCGCGTTGATGATCGACATCGGCCTGGATCGCGTGGCGATCGAGGCCGCGATCTACGCCACGCTGGCGGCCAACGACATGCACGGAGACGGCGTGCACGTGCGGTTGATGGTGACGCGGGGCGTCAAACGCACCCCGTATCAGGATCCGCGCGTCACCACCGGTCCTGCAACCATTGTCATCATTCCGGAGTTCAAGTCCGCTGACAGCAGCACGGCGCGGTCCGGAATCTCGCTGTACACCGTGCACGTGCGGCGGGGCTATCCCGATGTGCAGGACCCCAAGCTCAATTCGCACAGCAAGCTCAACTGCATCACGGCCTGCATCCAGGCCTACGGGGCTGGTGCGGACGAGGCCCTGATGCTCGACCCGCACGGCTTTGTCGCGACCTGCAATTCCACGCATTTCTTCATCGTGCGACGCGGCGAGGTGTGGACTTCGAGCGGCCAGTATTGCCTCGGCGGCATCACGCGCGCGAATGTCATCGAACTGTGCCGGGCCAACGCCATTCCCGTGTTCGAGAAATCCTTCAGCCTGACCGATGTCTACGGCGCGGACGAGGCCTTCGTCACCGGTACCTTCGCCGGCGTGGTGCCGGTGCACACGGTCGACAGCCGGCACATCGGCATGCCTGCGCAGTCGGACGATGAGGCACGCGGGCCGCTCGTGCTGCGGCTGCAGCAGCTCTATCGCGAACGTGTCATGCACGACGTTGCCGGACGTTCGCGTCCCGCATGATTTTCCAGGCAGAGTCAGGGGCGACGCCAGCGGTGGTCCGGCTCGCCATGTGGTCCGGCCCCCGCAATATCTCGACCGCGATGATGCGCGCGTGGGAGAACCGCAGCGACTGCGTCGTCAGCGATGAACCCCTGTACGCCCACTATCTCGCGCACACGGGGCTCGACCATCCCGCCCGCGAGGCCGTGATTGACGCCGGCGACACCGACTGGAGGCGCGTGACTTCGGAAATGCTCGGCCCCGCTCCCGGGGGCGCACGGATCTGGTACCAGAAACACATGACGCATCACCTGCTGCCGCATATGGAGCGCATGTGGATTACCGGTTTGCGCAACGTGCTGCT
>JBBQNY010000084.1:0-12077 GCA_038330365.1 Lysobacterales bacterium
TGTACCGCCCTCGGTTTCCTGGACACGGTTTTGAGGGTAAATCACGCGGCCTGCGCCATGGCTTCGGCGCGCAGTTCGCGTCGTACCTGCGCGGGTGACCGGTGCTGATGACGCTCGATCATCCACGACTCGTTGTAGAGCTTCTGCCACTCCAGCAATGCGAGGCGCAGTTCCTCGATGGTGTCGAACGAGCGCACCCACAGCAACTGTTCCTTCAGCGTGCGGATGATCCGCTCGGCGCAGCCGTTGCCCTCGGGCGCGCGCACGAACGAGGGGCTCGACTCGATGCCGAGGAACGTGATCTCGCGCTGGAAGTCGTGAGCCACGTACTGGGTCCCGTTGTCGTGCCGCAGCCGAAGCCCGGCGGCCACGGCCTTGCGCAGTGGGCCGAAGTGCCGGCGCACGCCCTGCTTGACCGGCTCCAGCGCCTCCCAGCGGGTGGCCCTGACCGACGCATGCACGCCGACCAGTTCGGCCGTGCAGTGGTCCACGCACACGAACACGGCCGCCTGTCCTTCGCTCACCGTCATGGTCGTGGTCATATCCGTACCCCACATCACATCCGGCGCGGTGGTGGTGATGCTGCCGTCATGCGCGCGCGGGCCACGCGCACTGCCGGCCCGCTGCGGCGCCAGCAAGTCGTTCTCGCGCATCACCCGCAGCACCCGCGGCTTGCCGCAGCGAGTGCCGGCAAAGCGCAGCTTCGCCCAGGCCTTGCGGTGACCCTCGCCCACGAACGGGCTGGCCTGGAACACGGCGCGGATCGCCGTTGCGAGTTCGTCGTCGCTGAGCAGGGTCTTCGGGCCACGCCTGGACGGCAGCGACCGCTCCGGGCTCATGGCTGCGGTCTGCGCGTACCAGGTCGAACGCGGCAGTTGCCATGCCGCACAGACTCGCTGCACGCCATACCGGTGACCCGTTTCCAGCGAGGTTGCCATGCTCACTTCGGCAACCTCGCTTCGTCCAAAGGGAGACCCTCCTTCAACCTCCGGATCGCATCGCGCTGCAACTCGCAGCGCATCGTCATCTCGCCCAGCACCGACTTCAGATGGCCGATCTGCTCATCCCGTGCATCGTCGATGCGTTGCTTGAAGCCCGCCATCCCGGACGTCAGAAACGTTTCGCGCCACTCCGACAACTTTGCCGCACCGACCTTCAGCGATCGCGACAGCGTGTCCAGATCCTCACCCTGCAACAGCCGCAGCACGGCGTCGCGTTTCGCCTTCGCCGACCACCGACCACGTTCCAACGGCACACCTGATTTGCGTTTCATTCGAGGCACTCCTGTTGAGGTTATGAAACCTCAAAATCGTGTCCAAAGAAACTGGGGGGCGGGGGAGGCGCGCCTAACGTCGCCGGCTCAACGGTAGTTTTTGGTGATCTCACGACGAACCGCGTGACGGCAACAGCCTTCAGCGCAGTATGGCGTGCCACTTCCACGGCGCCTACCAATGTGCAACGTCCTGTGATGGCAGCAGATTTTGGTAACTTGTCCGTCACGTTGACTCCGGGAACGTACTTTATTGATTACGGCCTCACCGGATCCACCGCTTCCGGCCCCTTCTGCCCGCCGAATAATGTCGTTTCTGCTGCTAATGATGCGCTGCAGTTGAACGTTGCAACCTCTACATGGACTGCGTTGACTGATGGCGGCTCGATGCGTCCGTTGGACTTGCCATTCGTGCTTGATGGTGTGGTCGGCGGTGGAGGTGTCGCACCGACGCTTGGCCCCCTGCCCGCCGCCGTCACGCTGACCGGCGGTACTGGCACAGCTGCAGTTACCGTTGCAACCGCGGGTGTTGCTACTGCAAGCGTTGCGTTGGCTTGTACGATTCCGGCTGGCGCCGCCGCTTTCGCTATCACAGCGGGTGCTAATCGCACGATTAACGCCCCCGCCACCGTCGGTGCCAATGCACCCGCCATCGGCTTGAGCTGCACACCGCAAGTTGCCGCTACCACCGCCACTCTCAGCTGCGCACAAACAGCTACGCCGGCAGGGGCCGCACTACCCGCGTTGACTTCGACGATAACCTGCCCAAGTGCAACACCAACCGCTGTTACCGCAACCACGCCGGTTTCTGGATCCACAACCACTCTGGCTTCGCAGCCCGTCGGCGGCGGCACTTCGACTCAGGTGTTGAGCTTCGCCGCAACAGGGCCTGGTACGTTGAATTGCGCAGTAACTTCAGGTGCACCGGCTTACAGCGTCGCACCGCAGGCGATTACTTTGTCTGCGGCTGGACCGAACACCACAACGGTAACCTTCACGGGCACCACAGCGGGCACATTCGCCGGCACCGTGGTGTGCACGCCTGCGGCACCTGCGACTGGCGGACCATTCACTTACAACTTCGTAACTACAGTTGCAGGGCCTGTCCTTGTCCAACTTGCCGTGCCAACCCTCGGCAACATCGGCCTGGTGTTGTTGATTGCCGGCTTCCTGTGCTTTGGAATGGTGCTTGTTGGCCGTCGTCAAGTGTAAGGTTCAGCCTTTGAAGGCAAGAAAAAAGAGCGCTTCGGCGCTCTTTTTTTTGATCAAAATAATGCGAAACATCGCACGCAGGAATTGATCGTGACTCCAGTGCGGACCCATCTGCCTTGATTGTCGATCATCAGCATCAAAAGTGACGCAGTGACACGGGATGCGCCTTGTAGTCACGCGTGGTGAAATGCCCGCGCGAGCCTGCGGCTGCTGGCGCGCGCCAGCAGCCCGCCCGCATGACGGGCTGGGCTATTCGAAGCTGTTGAAATAGAGTGCCGGCAGTTCGACGCTGGTCACGGTCAGCTAATGAAGGGGGACGAATGGAAGCAGACATTCCTCACCAGCTTGCAGGACAAGGCCAAGCTCACGCAAATCTTCGCCGATAGGAAGTACACCGTTTGGGGGCTTCCGTTCTAAAACGACGACACTCGTGAGAAGGAATTCGTTCCTGCATTTAACCAGCTAGTGACAGCAGCCTTCTGAAAGTCATTGGCGAAAATCGACAGCTCGATTATTCGAAGCCGTTGAAAAAGAGCGCAGGCTGACCGCCGCCGGTGGACGTCGTCGATCCCGCGAACTCGCGCTGTTCGCCGTCAACCGAGTAACGGCCGGTGAAGTTCGCTACGCCCGATGCATCGAGCGGCGGACGTGCCACGTAGGACACTGTGCGCGACTGCGAATCACGGAACAGGCCCCATCGGATGGTCCGGGTGACCGGATCGAACACGCCGCCATCGCTGACTGAAATGATTTCCCATCCTGCAGGCGGCACTTCCTCAATTGCGCCAGTGCGCGTGCCTGTAACCGGTTGCACCGCGAGTTGCACGGTGAGCGATTCGCCGGGCAGATAGTTGGCCGGTACGGTTCTCTCGGCGGAAACGCTATACGGCCCAGCCGGTACTCCGGTCCATGACCACGGCGGATTGGCGACCGGTTCCTGCACGTACGAGCCGGCGTTTGCGAAGCGGATCTGGCCGGCGCGCGTGAGATGTGTCATCGGTACGGGATGCTCGCCGCGCGGCCAGCGTTCGCCCTGCCGCCAGGCGCGCTCGTAAGCCTCGAGCAGCGTCAGGTCGATCTGGTATCCGGCCGAGATGTCCACCGGGTGGGGCTGCAGTCTCGCGCTGGTTGATTCGCCGCACGTCGGGCGAAGGCTGCCCGCGATGCTGGCCGTGCCGCTGAATTCGGAATCGGATGGTTCGAAGCTCGCAAGGCTTTGCACGATCGGCGGGAACGCGCGATACGTGAACGTCGTCGGGCTGCTGATCGACTTGCCATCCCAGCGGATCTGGTTGGTTTCGGGGTTGAAGCGACCGCCGTCACTGATCTCCGGCACGGTCCAGCCGACTCCGAGTTGCTCGATCAAAGCCAGGTTGACCGGGGTGGCGCCGGGCTGAATGTGCAGGCTTACGTCAATCGAACCGGTGTGGCGATCCGGAAGCTCGCGCGTGACGGTACAGGCAGTAGCGCAGCCCGTTTCCGTCTGTGCATAGGCGCCGCGCGCCTGTACGACCGGAAAGAACTGGGCATTGAGCTGCCTGAAATTGACGATGCGCCGCGGCTGGCCTTGTGAGGGCGCCGACCAGCCGAGCCGCGATTGCGAGCGGATCGCGTCCATCGTCACTGCCAGGCTGACCGTCTCGCGCGCATCGGCAAGATAACGAAAGCCTTTGGAAAACTGCGCGATCTGCCGCGCGAGGGGCTCCACACGCGGATTCTGAGCCAGCGCGTAGATCGGTACACCGGCGCGGATTGCGGGCAGTTCGCGCACGAAGCCCGCGAAGCCCTTGCCGTCTGAAGACGCAACGACCGCGATGATGGCGCGCCGACCTGCCCGCTGAGCCAGAGCTGCCGCGGCCGTATCCAGATGATCGAACAGCCGGGTGGCATCCGGTCGATTCGCGACGGCGTCGAGTTGCGCGTCGAAGACGGCCAGATCCGTCGTGAAGTCGAGGCTGTTATTCGGCGACGACGTTGCCGCGATCGCAAACGACGGCAAAGGCACACCGTCTGCGGTGGCATCCGCCCACCATGCCTGCACCGACTGGCGCACGTTCTGCTTTACCGCCTGCAGAACTGCGGCCGGCGACGCGGCGCTGTTGTCGAGCAATATCGCCACCGAGAGCGGCGCGGAGTCCGCGCTGGCAATCGCCGGTGCGCCGAGCCAGGTGCCGTTGTCGATCACTTCCTCGAAGTAGTCGGGACCTTGCGGAAACAGGCCCGTGGGTACGCCGGATGGATCCGTGACTTCAATGTCGGCCGTGATCGCTGGACAAGCCGTACCGTCGAACTGGGTGAAACGCGCCAGGCGCTGGCCCGCCTGGCGAGTGCCGCTGGAGACGCTGAGGACGTTGTTGCCGGGAACCGGGTCGGGAGTGGTCGACTGCGCCGTGGCGCGCAGCGTGGCGGTGGTCGCCGTCGGGTTGGTTGGACGAAATTCGATCGACCGTGCCGAACGTTGACCCGGCGCGAGGGTGCCCACAGGGCAATCGAGCGTTCCGGCGTCAATCTGGATGCATCCGGTCGATGACAGGATGGCACTGCCTTGCGAGGTCAGCCGAACGACTACGTCCTGCGCCGCAGCAACGCTGTTCGAGGCGCTGCCCACCTGGAACAGCGCGCCGCGCGTCTCGAATGGCAGTCCGGACGTATCGCCGAAATCAAGGCGCTCGATGCCGAGGTTTGCCGTGCAACCGCTCGGGTCGCAGGCGCCGTCGGTGGCGTCTGCCTGCAGGCCCTGCTCAAGGTTGAGCTCCGCTGCGTCGCGCGCGACCAGACCGTCGAGTTGGTCGGCGCCGTCGTCGATCTCCGCTTCTGCGTAAACGCGCGTGCTGCCATGCGCAATGGCGAGCCCGAGCACGATGGATTGGGCGAGAAGGTCGCGATCACGCATCGATGAAGTCCTTTTCTTGAGGTGCGGGTATCAGAAGATGGATTTGCGCCAAGCTACCGCGTGGCCGTCGATGATTTCGAGCGGTTCGGTCGATCCGGCGCCGTCTCGAAACGCGTCCACGGCCTTGCGGCATGGCGGCAATATACGGTAGTCATCGACGATTACAAAACCACCCGGCGATACCACCGGATACAACGCCGTCAGCACTTCAAACGTCGACGAGTAAAGATCGGCATCGATGCGAAGCAGCGCAAGTCGGGCGGAATCAACCTTTACGAGCGACTGGTGGAACCATCCCTCGACGAATTTCACGCGCTCGTCCAACAGCCCGTAGCGCCGGAACAGATCCGACACGGCCTCCGCACTCACCGCGAGGAATGGCAGGACCGAAGCACTCATGTCGAACCCTGCATCCTCCGCGTGCGAAGGCGGCGGGAGGCCCCTGAACGAGTCCGCCAACCACAACCGCCGCTGGTCATCGCCATGGCTCGTGAGTACCGCCTTCATCAGGATGGAGGCGCCACCGCGCCAGACGCCGGCCTCGACGAGATCCCCGGGCACCTGCTCGCGCAACACCGTCTCGACGCAACCCTGCAGGTGATCGAGCCTGCGCCGGCCGACCAGCGTGTGCGCAAACTCGATGTAGTTGCGCAGTTCCGGACGAACCGCCTCCATGCCCTGGGCATCCAGACCGCGTAGCACCAGGGTGTCTCCCGCGTCGCGGGCGGAACGGATCGCCGAGAGCAGCGCGTCGTCCTCGCGTGCGTTCCAGATGGATTCAAACGTCAGGGGTTGCCGGTAGGACAGGTGCATGGCGACGTGCAGCAGCTGCGCCTCGAGTTCCGGATACAGCGCATTGAGCAGGCTGTCCTTGACCAGTTCCAGATATCGATCGCGATGGGCGTCCGGTGACTTCATGTCACTGCGCACCTGCGAGCGGATCTGTCAGGGCCTGCGACCAGTCAGCGCGGCGATGCGGCTGGCGGTGGCGCGAGGCGCTCCACGCGTGTAGTGCATCGCCGCTGCGCTCGCGCAGTTCCCGCGATTCGCACAAGGCAGCGAGCGCTGCGTGCCATGCGGCAAGCTCCGCCGGAACGTGCAGGACAGGAGCGGATCCGTAAGGCCGTAAGTTGCTCGCGATCACCGGAATTCCCAGGGCGCCAAACTCCATGAGCTTGAGCGCGCTTTTGCAACGGTTGAATTCATTGTCGGCCAGCGGCACGAGCGCGATATCGAGTGCGAGCGACGCCAGGCGCTCGGGATAGTCATCGAAGTCGACCATCGGATGCATTTCTGCGCCCATCGCATTGGCCGAGGCAGGCGCCATGCCCATGAAGACCCAATGCACGTCACGGCGTGCGGCGATCAGGCCATCAATCAGCTCGAGATCGCCCGCGTGCTGCTGCGCACCCGCCCAGCCCACGCGCAGCGGTCGCCCGTCGCCGCCAGCCCGAGTTGCGCGAGGCAGGTCGAACCAGCGGTCACCGAGCGCGTTCTCGATGACACGGACCGGCGTGGTGTCGTTGGCATAGTGTTCCGCCAGCGCATCCGACGTCGTGACCAGCAGGTGAGCACTGCCGATGGCCCTGCGCAATCGGGTATCGATGTCCGCCGGTATCGATAGACTCGTCGGGTTGTACGACGGAACCGCCGTCACCAGATCATCCACGAGCACCACGCGACGGACCTGCGGCAAGTACTCGGCGCAGAGCTCGAGCAGGTCGAGCGAATCATCGTCGAAGCACTGGTGCAACAACAACGTGTCGGGCCGGTGGTCCGCAAGCTCGGCGAGCCGCGGCACGGCTTCGAGACGCGCCCGCCAGAGTGCAGGTGCCGCGATGGCGCCGGCGCCGAGCAAGTCGGCGAGCGGTTGCGCAACGCGCAGCTGGCTCGAAGCCCAATAATCGCGTGTCAGCGCGGCGATGCGCGGCACATTGGCGGAGTCGGACACCGCGCCTCGTAACGGACGGCGTCGCCAGGACTGGTGGGGGCCGGCGACCGCGGCGGTGCGCAGACTGTGCAGGCATTGCGATGTCTCGGCCGTCATCGGTTCCGTCGGGTCCCGTGCAATGGGCCGGTCCGCATGCTGCTGCGTCACCGTGGCATCGGGGGTCCACACCAGCATGCCGTGCACACGCAGTCGTTGTTGCGCGGCGAATGCCTGCAACGGATCCACCTCGAGCAAGCTCGCGAGATCGAAGTCGCCGATGCGATCGAGAGCCAGCGCGATGCAGGTCGTGGACAACGCCGGCAGTTGTCGTGCGTGATCCGATGCATTGCCGACGTCGAAGCCGGTGGTGCTGCGCGGGTCGTCGATGCGCCGCAGCCACGAACCGTCGAACTGCCAGCCGCATGGCTGCAGGGCGCCGAATGGGCCGGTGCGGCGCGGCGCGACGGCCACCACTTCGGAAACTTCGAGCCAGCCCAGCAGGTGCTCGACCCACTGCACCGACTGCGGGCGCACATCGGCCCTGACCAGTACGATCCGGTCGACGCGTGACAGATTCTCACCGGGGTAGAAGATCGCCACGTCACCCATTCCCGGAGCAAGGCCTCGGCGCAATGCCTGGAGCGCGAGGCCCGCCGATGCCTCAGACAAGGCGCCATGTATCCGGATCGCCACGCGTCGCGATCGTGGCGCAGGCCGCCAGCGCCAGCCGAAGCGCGCGTCATTGAGCACGCACTCGCCGCCCACTCCGATCGCGATGCGGTGGCGTTCGGCCACGGCGCAGTTTGCGGCGAGCGGGCCGTCGCGCTGCGCCGCAGACACGTTCTGATCGAAGCGATGCACCAGCACGTGGCCCACGTCGCGCACCGCGGTGCCGGTCCGTAGCGAGGCAAGCAGCAACGCGTACGGCCATGCGTCCGACTCGATTTCGCCGAGCGCCTCAATCACCGCATTGCCGCGCACGAACAATCCCTGCGTGGCCTGCGCGGCGCCGAGAGACAGGAACATATTCGCCTCGCCTTGCACTGCCGGGGCATAGCAATGGCCTTCGCGGCTGACGTGGTCGAGCGCGCCGTGAAAAGCGTCGCAGGGCTCGTCGTGCAGCATCGCGAGCCAGTCTGCGGCACGCGCGGACAGCGTGTCTCCCGCATCGAGGTTCACCCGCCACGTGCCGGCCTCTGCCGTCATGCGCCGGCGCAACGCTGCGGTCTGCCCGTCGTCGCCGATCCTCGTCACAGAACAATCTGCGGACGCAGGAATCGTGCTGTGCGCAGCATCGTCAACAATCAGTTCGAACCGGCAAGTCCCTGGCCACTTGCGCAATGCCTGGAGGGTTCGCGTCAGCGGCGCGAGCTCGGTGCCACGAATGCGCACAACGACCGTAAGGGGCGGCAAGCGGTCTTCTGGCAGAGAAGGGTGCTCGGCATCGCCATCGTCCCAACGCGCGTGCCGCAACTCACCGCCGAGCCGCTCAAGGGTTGCGCTGGCCACGTCGCGACGCCCGGCGGCGACGGATGCCTTGGGCCGGCGGCGCGATCGCGCGGCCGCGATGGCCTGTTCGTAAAGCGCCGCATAGTCGGCGGCGTTGTCGGCGATCGAGCGCGGCTGTTCCGCAGACAGCACCTTGCGCACACGCGCCAGCGCGATCCTGCCGAAGGGACGCGCGAGGACCTTGATCTGCTGTCGCCAGGCGTCCACCTCGAGTGGCGGCAGCAACCAGCCATCAATGCCATGCCGAATGCGTTCGGACAGTGCGCCCACTCGGCTGGCAATGACCGGCACGCCCGCGGCGCGGCATTCCGACAGCAGCAGGGAAAACGTTTCCTCGGCGAGCGAGGGCAGCAACACCACGTGCACGCGCGCGAGCAGGGTGGCAAGGTGCGCCGGTGCGAAGCTGCTGTGTGCCATGACGTTCGGCGGCAGCCCGGCGGGCAGCTCGTCGGGATCGGCGCAGCCGTACAACTCGAAACGCACGTGCGAGAGGTCGGGACAACGCGCCAGATCGAGCACGATCCCCGCGCCCTTGACCTGCGACAACCCACCCAGGAAGCCCACCGTGAAGCGCTGCTTGAGACCCGGCGCGGCGACCCTCGCCAGTGGAGCGATGCCGTGCGGCACGATGGCCATCCGCTCGCGTACCGCATCTCCAAAAGCTGCGCTTACTCGTGCAGCCACGAACGCGGACGGGGCAACCAGGCAATCTGCCGCTTCCAGCGCGCGTTGCCACATGCGATGACGCGCGTCGAGATAGGTCCGCACTGGCGTGACCGGCGCACCGGCTCGCCGGAGGAAGCGCGACTCGAGACACGCAACGCAGTCTTCATCGGCGCCGCCGAATGCCTTGCCACAGGACTGCCCGAGCTGCGGCGGCACCAGGGTGTAGTCGGCGCACAACGACTCCAGGCTGTGCAACGTCACGACGACCGCCGCGCCCGCAGCCGCCGCGAGTTGCGGCAGCATCAAAGTGTTCCAGTGCAGCAGGCTGTGGAAATGCACGAGGTCGTAATGACCTGCGTTGACCAGTTTCGCGAACCTGCGCTCCACGCCAGGGTCGCTGAGGTCGGCAGCCACGCCCCGCATGCGCTGATTGGGCCGAATGTCGGTCTCATTGAGCAGTAGGCGCTCGACGCCATCTTCCGCGGGAAGTTCGGCGAAATCAGCCCAGTGCCCGAGCGCGGAATCAGGCGCGACCAGCGTGCAGTCGAACCGGTCGGACAACGCGGCGGCCATCTGTTGCGAGTGCAGTTCGGTGCCTCCGAGCCTGTGCATGCGATGCAGCACATGCAACACGCGCGGCTTGCCGGACGACGGCCTCTGGCGCATGCGCAGCGCCTGTTCCCGCAGTGGCCAGTCGCTCCACCAGCGCCGCAACAGTGCGTCGTGCTGTGGCCAGCGACCGCTGAGGATCCGCGCATGCAGTTCGCGCATTCGCAGGGTCTGCGGCCGTTGCCCAAAGCTGCTGCCACCCACGTGTCGCACCAGTACATCCGGGCAGACAACGATCGACCAGCCGCGCAGCCACGCGCGCATCGACAAGTCGTTCTCTTCGCCATAGCCGGGATCGAACGCCGGATCGAAATCACCGAGATCGCGGATGGCGTCACGGCGGACGTACAGGCAAAAGCCGACTGCCACTGGCAACCTTGGATAGCCGCCAGCCGCGCTTTGCACGGTAAGTCGCGCCAGCGCCTCGGGATCCTGGCTTGCCGCGTGCGCCGGATCCATCACCGTCAACAGCGTGGCGTTGTCGGACACTGGGCAGGCGAACGCTACGCGTGCATCGCTGTACGCTCCGGCCGCGAGGCGGTCGAGCCACTGCGGACCAACCAGCGCATCGCTGTTGAGCAGCACCACGTCGCGATCGCTCGCCGCCAGCGCGACGTTGACCGTGCGCAGGTATCCGAGATTTTCGGGATTGCCGCGTACGACGACGCGCGGGTCACTGGACGCGACGCGTTGCAGCAGGGCCGCTACGCGGGGATCGGAGCTGGCATCGTCGATGAGCACGATGCGATGCCGCTCATCGGTATAAGCGCGCAAAGCAGCGATGCATCGTTCCGCATCGTCCCATGCGTTGTGTATGGGCACCGCGATATCGACGGGCGCTGCAGGTGGCGGAGCAGTCTGATCGCGGTCGGCGCCGAGTTGAGCTTGCGCGCTGGCAAGGCTCTTGCCTATCAGCCGATCGATCGAGGCGGCAAAGTCCATCGACCCAGACTCCCCGCTTTCGCGTCCACTCACGGAGGCGTCGTTGCGGACGACCGATGGCCGTCGGGCTGGCGCGACAGCAGGCACGCTCGCTGCCCGCGATGGGATCGGCGATCGCTCACCGGGTCATGCAGCAACACACTTGCCGATCAGGGCGGTGGAACGCCTGATCGGCAAGCGCTTCAGCGACTTCAGGCAGCTGCGTCTTTCAGCTTCTTCAGCGGACGGATCTTGACCTTGGTGCTGGCCGGCTTGGCCGCGAACCACTGCTCTTCCTTGGTGAAAGGATTGATGCCCTTGCGCTTCGGCTTGGCCGGCACGCTGACTGCGGTGATTTTCAGCAGGCCGGGCAGCGTGAAAGAGCCCGCGCCTTTCTTGTGGACGGATCCGGACACTGCGCCTTCGAGCGAACTCAGAACGGCGCGGACGTCGCGCGCGGCCACGCCGCTCGACTCGGCGATGTGCGCCACGAGTCCCGACTTGCTGAGTGCGTCCTTGATGGGCTTGGAGGGTGCTGACGGAGCCTTGCTGCTCGCTGCTTTCTTCTTAGTTGCCATGTTTTTCCCGGGTGAAGTGACGAAGGTGGGTGGTTTGCCTGTTGGCAATCCGAATGTAGACGATGTGCGCGGTGGCGCCAACCGCAAAAGTGCCTTTTGACCGCAATTTTCGCGCTTTTTTTCCATCCGGGGACGCCGCAGCCTCTGGAGAGTGCCCTGGAGGAGCCGGCGAGGGGTGCCGCGCACCGACAAGCGGGGCTACCCACGCGGTCCGCCACCTCCGCAACGGACGCCCGAGTCACGCCCCGGATCCGCCGCATTACCATCACGCGATGCAGCCGGGCATCGAGGTTTTCGAGGGCGACATCACGCGCCTCGACGTCGACGCGATCGTCAACGCCGCGAACGGCTCGCTGCTCGGCGGCGGCGGCGTCGACGGTGCGATCCATCGCGCAGCGGGACTTGGCCTTCTGGAAGCGTGTCGCGACATCGTCGAGTCCGCGCGCGGTGTGCGCTGCCCCACCGGCGCAGCGAGGATCACCGCAGCCT
>JBBQNY010000085.1:0-11674 GCA_038330365.1 Lysobacterales bacterium
AAGCCGAGGTACATGCCAAGCCACCCGACTATCGTTGCCGGGTGGCGACGGTAGATGCGGAACATCGACCGGCTCGGAAGACTGATTACGCGGCTAGCGAACGAATCCGATAGTTGACTTCATCGTCGTCGTCGCGGGAAGGCGATTCTTCGCGATCCTCGTCGTCCTTGGCCGGCGTCAACAGACAGGTAAGCCTGCCAGTCGAGCCTAAAATCGACTGGACGCAAGCATCAGCCTCGATTCGAGAAGCACTTGAGTAACGCAGCAGCCCGTTTTTGCCAATGGCTTCGAGATTTGCAGTCAGTTCACTCATGTTGTCTTGCTCCGTCAAGAATTCAGGAGATTCCCGGGTCCGCGGCGAAGCCGGAACCCGAGACCTGGAACGAAAACCTTTTATTAGCTCGCTTTCGCGAGCAACCGCACTTCCGAATCAAACATTTCAGCTGCTTCGCAATCCGGCAGGACTAGGCCGCAGACGAGATGCGTGCGCGCTCTCAGAACCTCTGTCAGACCCGTGGCATTCCCAGTGAGAATTGCCCAACCCGCAGCCTGATCGACTGCATGGTCTGAAAGTGCACTGTAAAGCGCAGGCTTGGCAGCATTGAGGAGCCCAGGGGTCCGACCCATCGTTTCAAGAAAACTGATTGCACTACTCATTTCGAGTAAATCTCCGTTGATGGATTGACCTCAATAAAGCGACCGAAACTTAGCAACCAACATCCATGCAGCAAAGGGCCCGGCTCTATCTTGCGCACCCGGGTCGGAGAAAAGCCGATTCCGGCTGCCACGCGTTTCATGATCTGGTTATGCGATGAGCATTCCAGCCATAGTTCATCCAGCCCGAAAGCCGCGAACGCTGCGCCTACCAAGGCTCGGAAGGCTTCCTGCCCATAGCCTTTTCCTGCAGCTTCGGACCTTAGCATGACTCCTACCTCGGCTTGGACCCCGTCCGGAGAAAATTGCACGATGCCGCAGATACCCACTGGCTGCCTCGTGGCGACGTTTCTGAGGGCCAGTAGCACACGCTCGGGGGGGACGACGTCCCTGTCTCTGACCAGTTTGCAAAAGCTTCGCACGGCTCGCTCGGCAGTAAACGGCTTGCTAATGAAGCGCATCACCTCCGGATCGGTGTAGAGGGCGAGGAACAGCGACCGATCCTGCTCATTGACGCGTCGTGCCTGGAGTCGCTCCGTGTCAAATTCGAGTTCCCACGGCGGGGTTGCCGCGAGTTCGGCAGCCCGAGCCGGCTTCATCCTCCCGGAACCTCCGCATTATCCAGAGCCAGCAGTCGGGAGCGGATTTCGGAATTGGGCTCCAATGGCCCAGCTGGCGGAAGTACCAGTGTGTCCTCCAGCGTGATCTCGGCTTGAGCCAAGTCCTGGAGACGAACGCGGGTCACGCGTGCCTTGCTGATCGGTAGGGTGGCGGTGCGATACACGATGATCTCGTGGTCGAGCGGGTAGTCGCGGGCCAGGACCTCGACGAGCAGTTCTCGATACGCGGGGCCGGTGGAGAATCGTGCGAGGGACTGGTCGCCGACCACGCCGACCTGCCAGAGCACCAGCGTGGCTGTGGGGTCGATGCGGCGCTTGTAGAACAGCAGCTGGCTGGCCTCGAAATGCTGGCAGCCGGTGCGGCCGGGATCGATGCCGAGGTCGGCGTAGAGGCAGTCCTCCGCCGAAATGCCGGGTTCCATGTGCGCCTCATAGCCTTCCGCGCGTGCGATTTCGATCGCCCGGTGCGGCGGCCAGGCGAACACGCCCGGGTGACCGTAGAAGGCGCCGCAGACGCGCTTGCCGGCGCGCACTTCGGTGAGCATCGCGTCCACCATGTTGCGGTAGGTGTGCATGCGCGAGGTGCCCTCGCTGTAGTACGGCTGCAGGCTGCGCACGTCGGGGTGCATCTCCTCGATCCAGCGCTCGACGATGCCGTCGGATACCGCGACGAACACGACATCGGCCTGCTCGATAAAGCTGCGTGCCAGCGGTGTGAGATGCGAGCCGAGCGTCATGCCGATGCCGACACAGGACAGGCTGCCGCGTTTCACGGGTGGCGTTGCCGGGGATTGCGGAACGGCTGGCGACATCGAAAGTCACTGCGCGAGTGCGGAGTCGCCATCATGCGCAACTCGTGCGTCGAAAGGAACGTTCGTGAGGCGCCCATTACAGTCCGAAGGCATTGCTGGAGCGTTCGGACGGATACAGGGCGGGGCTTTCTGGAGGATGCGTCAACCGGGGCCTTCGCTGCAATCGCGCTGGTCGAGCCTGGATTCCCGCTTTCGCGGGAATGACGAGGGCGGGGATAGGCCGGGAAAATCCAAATCCTGCGCGATTCAGAACCGTGCCTGACAGAAGGGCGCTTTCGCGTGACGAATCGGGGTGGGAGATCGCGCCAGGCCAGAGGCTTCTTGTTTCGATGCAATCGGGACGGGAGCGCGACATTTCCACGTGACACGGCTGTTCCGGTCGTTCCGGATTCACTCGGCGCCCCGCAGATGAGCGTCGCGCATCACTCTCATCATCGTCATTCCCGCGAAAGCGGGAATCCATGGTTGGACTCAGTCGAGCGATGGGAATTTATGCCGTTGCATCTGTCGGGCGCAGAGTTGCAAATGGTGCGCATGCTCGCCGGAATTTGCATCGTGGCGGAAGCTCAAAGCGCGCTGAGGTGACATGACGCGGGGACTCGGATCCTCACCTCAGCCCCTCTCCCGGTGGGAGAGGGGCTTGCACGTGCGGGGGAGAGGGGCTTCAGCAATGCGCGCGCGGCGCCGGGATCAGGCGAGGCGTTCGAGGACGGCGAGGGTGGGTTTGGCGAGATTGAGCGTGTAGAAGTGCAGGCCGGGGGCGCCGCCTTCGCGCAGGCGGCGCACGAGTCCGGCGACCAGATCCGCCGCGAACTCCGCGATGGCTTCCCGGTCGTCGCCGAAGCCGCGCATGCGGCGCTCGACCCAGCGCGGAATCTCCGCGCCGCAGCTCTCGGAAAACCGCGACAGCTGGCTGAAGTTCGCGATCGGCATGATTCCCGGCGTGATCGGCACCGTCACGCCGGCCGCGCGCGCCTCGTCGACGAAATTGAAATAGGCGTCGGCGTTGTAGAAATACTGGGTGATGGCGCCGTCCGCGCCGGCATCGATCTTGGCCTTGAAATTCCGGAGGTCGGCGCCTGCGTCCTGCGCCTGCGGATGGCATTCGGGATAGCAGCCGACTTCGATATGGAAGGCGTTGCCGTGTTCCTCACGGATAAAGGCAACGAGATCGCTCGCGTAGCGCAGCTCTCCCACACGCGCCATGCCCGACGGCATGTCGCCGCGTAGTGCGACCAGTCGTGTGCAGCCGAGCTTGCGGTAGGCGTCCAGCAGATCACGGATCTCCTGGCGCGTTCCGCCCATGCACGAGATGTGGGGTGCAGCAGTGAGCTGGTGCTTGCGATGCAGCAGGTCGACGGTTTCCGACGTGTAGGAAAGCGTCGAACCGCCGGCACCAAAGGTCACCGAAACGTATTCGGGACCGTGAGCCCGGAGCTTGCGGGCGGTGCGTTCGAGTTGCGCGCGTTGTGCGTCGGTCTTGGGTGGAAAAAACTCGAACGAAAGCTGCATGCATGAACCCTTGATCGGCCACCGCGGCGCGATGGCGTGCGTGCCCCGAGTTGCAGGACCCCTTCGAACAATGCCACATCGACCGCATGATGCCCAGAACACCGGCATGGACAGTTGGGCCGCGCATTGCATGCTCCCCGGGCAAGTGCACGCCGATGTCGGGCGGTCTATCGGTCGCGCTTCCGTCGTGTTGCGGCTCTCCTGGAAGGCGCATTTCCCCGGGTTGCAGGGGCGCCGCGTTTCAAGGCGGGCACTCGGGCGCGAAATCCGATACCTTTGGCGACCCGCGCTTCGCGTTCAGCGAGCCCGCGGCCGCCCCGGCGGCATTGCGGATCGCCCACGCCTACCGCGCCCCTCCCGGCCAGGTGTCCGATGCAGGAGAGTTCCAGCCACGCACTGCCTGAAGGTTTGCCGCAGCTTGCGCAGCAGCAGGTGGATCGGCGTGGGTGCGGCGCTCCGGGTCGACTGCTGCTGGTGATCGCGGGCCCCGAGCCGCACTGGCCTGCCGGCATGCCGGAGGATCGGTCCGTCCGCACGGAGATGCTGCGTCAGGTTGCGGAGCGTTTGCGACGCGCGGTGCGCGATCGCGATCTGGTGGAGCAGCGGGCCGACGGAAATTTCCTGATCGCACTGGTCGACTGTCTGCCCGAGCAGGCGGCAATCCGGTTGAACGGCCTGCTCAGAGGCGTGAGTCAGTCGCCGCTGGAAATCGGTGGGCACTCGATCGAAGTGGTGCTGGCGGCGGGTGCCGCGACTTTCTCGGAAATTCCGGGCGACGACAGTTCCTGCCAGCGCAAGGCGATCAACCATGCGCTGGAGCGGGCCGGTGCAGCGCTCGCGGCTTCGCGGGCGCGTGGCAGCGATCGCGCTGTGCTGGTGCTGGATGGTCTGGAAACCGTGGCGGGTCATCCACTCGCGGCCGGTTCCTTCACCGAGATCCAGCGCGACGGGCCGACGCTCGGCGACAAGTCGGCCGCCCCCCGATAAATTCCCTGGAGCGTGCATCGGGGCGGGGTGGCAGGAAAATTGCTGACTCCGGTTATCCGTGAGTTCCTTTGCCGACACATTGCCTGACCCACCCGAGCTTTCCGAAGCGGCCGCGGCCACCGTGGACGCCGAGCAGCTGCGCCTCCGCCACGAAACGCGCGAGACGCACCAGCGCATGCGCCTCGGCGGACTTTTCTATGTCGTGGGCTGGATCTTTATTGTCGTCGACGGTGGGCCCACAGGGCAGCTCGCCTGGTCGGTGGGCGCCGTGCTGCTCGCGCTGGCTCTGGTGCGGCTGGCGTATCCCGCGCCGCCGGATGGCGACGCTATTTGTCTGCGGAGGTGGCTAACCGGTCCCTGGACGCTGATTCTTGCATCCTGCGCAACCTGGGGCGCGGCAACGGGATGGGTGCTCGCGCATCCGGAGTTCCTGGAGTCGCGGACAGTGCTGCTGTTCGGTGGTGTCGCCTTCGCTACCGCTTCGGCGCATTCCTTCTGCATGCGGCGGAGCTTTGCCGCCCTCACCGTGTTGCTGCTGCTGTTGCCCGCGCTGTGGGTCATTTTCCGGCAGCCCGAGTCGCACAACATTGCTTGGGCCCTGCTGGTGTACACCGGGTACGTCACACTCGTGATGTTGCGCAGCAATCGCGAGTGGAAACACCAGATCGATCTGGAGATCGAACTGCGCCGTCAGCGCAACCTCTACGCATTGCGCAGCCGGCGCGACGGGCTCACGGGCCTTGCCAACCGGATGCACTTTGACCAGGTTCTGCGTAAAGCCGTCGAGCGCGGCACAGCGGGGCCGATTCCCGTCACCCTGATGTTGCTCGATCTGGATCACTTCAAGTCGATCAACGACCGTCACGGACACGCGCAGGGCGATGCGTGCCTGATCGCGTTCGCCGAGCGCCTGCGCACGGCCTTCGATGTGCCGGGCACGCTGGTCGCGCGCGTGGGCGGAGAGGAGTTCGCCATCCTGGGCTGGAGTCTGGAGTTCACGGACGCGTGCGCGCAGGCAGGCCGGTTTCGCGCGCAACTGGAGGCGATTCCGCTCGCGACGCCGAAGATGCAGCTGCCGGTGAGCGTGAGCGTAGGCGTGGCGGCGCACGTCGGCGCCGGCCAGCCGCCTGAAGTCGATCCTTTGCGCATCACCGCCAACCACGCGCGCGTCACGGAGGCCATGGAACGCCTGTACCGCGCCGCCGACCTCGCCCTCTACCGCGCCAAATCCGAGGGCCGCGGCCGGGTCTGCGTGGACGAGTCCCACCCCTTCGCGGTTTCGCAGGAAACGTAGGGGCTGGCACTCCGGATTCGTGAGCGGGCTGTCGCGTGGTAAACGGGGTGCAGTCATGCGTGACGGGGGCACGAGATTCAGATCCACGTTTTGAGGCAAGCAGGCGTCCATGCGACGTCCGGCCGCCGCAGACAGCTCCCCTCGCCCCCCCGGGGAGAGGGCAGCAATACTTGGCTCGACTGCCAGCTCCGTCTGAAACACTCATGCCCGTATGACGTCTTGATCCCGCGCGAAACAAGCCCCTCTCCCGCCGGGAGAGGGGTTGGGGTGAGGGTCCGAGGCCCCGCGTCATGTCTGACAACGCGAGGTCCCGAGCCGTATATGCCGGCTGCGCCCAAAAAAAAAGCACCCGATAAATCGCGTAAACCTTGTTTGATGAGCGCGCCGCTGGTCGAGCACGGATGCGGGTGCAGCCTTGGAGTACGAGCTTCGCAGGATCCGTGACGCCTTCGCGAGTGGCGCCAGGGCGCTGCAACGAAAACGGGCGCCTCGCGGCGCCCGTCTCGTATCCGAAGTGGAAGTGCGCCGAGAGGCGCCGATCCCGATCAGTAGCGGTAATGCTCAGGCTTGTACGGGCCATCCGGCGACACGCCGAGATAGGCCGCCTGCTCATCGCTGAGGCGCGTCAGCTTTACGCCGATCTTGTCCAGATGCAGGCGGGCAACTTCCTCGTCGAGCTTCTTGGGCAGGATGTAGACCTTGTTCTCGTACGTGTCCTTGTTGGCCCAGAGCTCGATCTGCGCCAGCGTCTGGTTGGCGAACGAGTTCGACATGACAAAGCTCGGATGGCCGGTGGCGCAACCGAGATTGACGAGACGACCTTCGGCCAACAGGAACATCGCGCGCCCATCCGGGAACACGTACTTGTCGACCTGCGGCTTGATGTTGATCTTCGTAACGCCCGGCATCGAGTTCAGCGCATCGACCTGGATCTCATTGTCGAAATGGCCGATGTTGCAGACGATCGCCTGATCCTTCATGGCCTTGAGGTGATCAAGCGTCAGCACGTCCTTGTTGCCGGTGGTGGTGACGTAGATGTCGCCGCGGCCCAGCGTCGACTCCACGGTGTTGACCTCGAAGCCTTCCATCGACGCCTGCAGGGCATTGATCGGGTCGATCTCGGTGACGACCACGCGCGAACCATACGCGCGCAGCGAATGTGCGCAGCCCTTGCCGACATCGCCGTAACCGCAGACCACGGCCAGCTTGCCCGCCAGCATCACGTCCATCGCGCGCTTGAGGCCATCGGCCAGCGACTCACGGCAACCGTAGAGATTATCGAACTTCGATTTGGTGACCGAGTCGTTGACGTTGATCGCGGGCACCAGCAGCTTGCCGGCTTCGGCGATCTGATAGAGGCGATGCACGCCGGTGGTGGTCTCCTCGGAAACGCCGCGCCAGTCCTTGACGACGCTGGTCCAGAAACCCGGGCGCTCCTTCGCGACGCGCTTGAGGAGCTTCTTGATCACGCCTTCCTCGTGCGAGGCGGCCGGCTCGTCCACCCACTTCGAACCCTGTTCCAGCTCATAGCCCTTGTGGATCAGCAGCGTGACGTCGCCGCCGTCGTCGACCACGAGTTCAGGACCCTTGCCGTCGGGAAAGCTCAGTGCGTCGAGCGTGCAGTCCCAGTATTCCTCGAGCGTCTCGCCCTTCCACGCGAATACCGGCGTGCCGGTCGTGGCGATCGCGGCGGCCGCATGATCCTGCGTTGAGAAGATGTTGCATGAGGCCCAGCGCACGTCGGCGCCGATGTCTTTCAGCGTCTCGATCAGCACCGCGGTCTGGATGGTCATGTGCAGCGAGCCCGTTACGCGCACGCCCTTGAGCGGTGCCTCGCTTGCGTGCTTGCGGCGGATCGACATGAGGCCGGGCATCTCGTGCTCGGCGATGTCAATTTCCTTGCGGCCGAAGTCGGCCAGCGAAATATCGGCGATCTTGTAGTCATTGGGCGCGTCGGCGCCTTCCTTGCGAACGGCATTCATCAGGTGATCTCCAGTTGGAGGGCGCCGTTCGTTCGGTTTCCCGAAGTCCGTCGAGCCTGTGCCAGCGACCTTGCGGTGCGGCGTGCAGCGCCCCTCGACGGCGAGGAGGCGTGCAGTATAGCGCCTCCATATCTCTTCGTCGCGATGAAGCGATATGTAAGCTGCCCGAACCCCTCATCAAAACACGAATTAAACCATTGATTTGACGCGTCTTTTTTAACAGTGAGTCTGGGGTTCCGGCTCATGTCTGGCGCGATCCACCATGACGCGGGGACTCGCACCCTCACCCCCAGCCCCTCTCCCACTGGGAGAGGGGAGCGGTCTGCGGCGGCCGGATGCATCTTCTCCCTTCTCCCCCTGGGAGACTGCAGCTGCAGGAGCAGCTGCGAACGCCGCAGGCGTCCCGCAGGGCGCACCACAGGGATGTGGTGCGTAAGGTGGCATGCAGCGCCGGATGAGGGTCCGAGGTCGACATCAGTCCCGAAAGTGCGTGGTCAATGGCGCTTCCAGCGGATTCCTCAAGGCATGTCCGCACCCTGTTTGCTACGCGACAGTGCGCCGACGAAGTCGGGTGGAAGCTCCTACGGGGCCTGTTCGAAGCCATTACCGAAGATCGATTGCGCCGCAGCGTAGCCGGTCGCGGTACCGCTGCGGATCGTCGGCACGCCGGTGCCCTGCGGTGACCCGGGCGGTGGCGGCACGGGTTCCGCGCCGATGAACACCACGTCGGTCGGAGTCATGCGGCGCTGTGCGGCATCGTACGGGCCACCGAAGGCATCGACCAGTAGATCCGGCCCCACCAGCGCAAAGAATTCCTCGCTGGACAGCGGCGCCCCATCGTGATCGACGATGATCGCAGTGCTGACGTCGACGGCGATGCCCTGGATGGTGACAACCGGCGCAGCAACCGACTGCACTGGACCACGCACGCGCGTGTCGGTGGCATCGGGATCGCCGCGCTCGCGCACCCGGGTGGCAAACGCCTGGCCCGACTGGTCGAGATAGCCCCGCACCTCGACTTGTTGCGGCAGCGTCAGACCGTTGGCGAGGATGCCGTCCTCGTCGCGAACCTGCGCGGAATTGCGCACCGTCACGCCCAGCACGCGGATACTTTCGCCGGGCACGACGGCCGCGGGGTCGACCGGGCCTTCAAACCGAACCACAGGCCGGACGTACTCGATCACATCGGCATGAAATTCCAGCGCAGCCGTGTAGGTGCCGTCCACGGCGATGGCAACACCCGGCTCGAGATCGTCGCGGTCTCCGAAAACAAACACGGTGTCCGCATCGACCTCGACCAGCAGTGCGCCGAGAGAGACATGATCGGGATCCGGAACAGTGCTGATGATCGCCTGCACGAAGCCCGCAGCACCCGGAGTGCCGGCCGGAACGGGCGTCACGCAACGCGCGTCGAACACCGTGTCGAGCACCGTATCGGGAGGAAACGGGCTGATGGGCGTCGCGCGCAGCTCGACGAATTCGCCGATGGCAGGCAGCGCGGCCGCGCAGTTGTCGAAGGTGACGCCGGTGGTATCCACGCGCTGCGTGCCCACGCTCAGCTCGGACGCGGAAGACTGCTGCACGATGCCAGACAACAGATACTTGTTGCCAGGTGCATCCAGCCGCTCGATCAGCGTAGCCAGCAGGCTGCCATTGGCATCCAGCAGGCCGGCAACCACGAGTTGCGTTCCGACCGGAAGCGCATCGGTCGATTCGAAGCCCGCGAGCGTCGTATCGGCATTCACGGTCAGCGGCTGGCCGAGGACGGCGAAGGGCGCCGTGCCCGTGACCGGCCCGATCAGCGTGTAGGAAAAGACCAGCGCGGGCAGACCACCGCGAAACGGCTGCGCCGGATCACCCGCTGGCCGCCATGTCAGTTGCAGACCATCGGGAAGCCGGGCGAGATCCGCGAACACTCCGACTTCGCCATCCACCGTGACCGGTGTATCCGGCGCGATGTCGAAGGCACGTCCGTTGAGGATGAGTTCCGTCGAAACGGGCTGCGAGCGGGCGTGCGTCGCCGCCAGCGACAAAATGAGGATGACGATTGCGCGTGCGGTGAAAGAGAGCAGTGGAGTTCTCCAGACAGAGCCCGGTTGGGCATGCGCCGGCGCGGTGATTCGCGCTTCGCAGCCGAGCCGTGTGCACGCATTGGCGCGAGCGCATCAGCCCAGCCAACTCACGCTAACACGAGTCTCCACAGTGCACGGATTGTGATAATTCGTGACGCAACGGTTGAAGGCCGAGGTGGCAACTCGATGCTCGTGCGAGGTGCCGATCTCTGCGGAGCGGCGTACACGTGCGGCGTCGGCAGCCGCCGCGCGCGGTCCGGTCAGGTCGGAGCGCCGGCAAGCGGGTGGCCGGTGACGCGGCGGTAGGCAGCGGCGGTTGCCGGCCCAGGCCAGCCATCCTCACGCAGGAAAATGCCCGGATGCGTATTGAGCCAGTGCTGCAGCGCGACCCCGCGTGTTCGCAGGTCGGCATCGCGCGGGCGCTGGGCGTGGAAACCGACAACCAGTGGTGCGAGCACTGCATCGCGAGAGTCGTCGACTGTGGACAGATCGATCTGCTGCAGCTCGGCCAGGCGCCGAAGCATCACGGCGCCGCCGATCTGCGTGGACACGAGGTCGCGGTCCCAGACGCCGTCGCTGCGGTATTTGCCGCGCTGATAGTGGTTGCTGCCACTCCACAGGTAGGGCGAGAGCACGCCGGTATGGAAGCGCCGATAGCCGAACCCGTTATAGCGCTCAAGTCGCCACAGCGTGGCGGCCAGTGACCAGTCGCGGGCACGGTGGAAATTGTGCAGACGCAGGGCATCCGCGGCGCTGTGCTCCCAGGTGAAAGGCGGATCTGCGTGCGGCCGTCCGACAGGTACCTTGACGGTGCGGGCCGCCAGCGGATCGCCGTTGTGCAGATGGGAGCGGAAATCGCGGCTGGCTTCCAGTGAATGCAGCACGGCTACAAACATCCATGGAAGGCCGAGCGGCGCGGCAACGCCTTCGTAGCGTCCGCGATCAGCTACTACAGCCCGCGCGATGCGGTCGATCTGTAGCTCCCAGGCGGGATTGACGACGCAGCTTGCGAATAGCGCCTCATACTCGCGTTGCAGTCCACGCGTGAGCGCGACATCGCTCATTGCGCGGTCCCGGGCGAGCTTCCTCCATTGTGCGCCACGGTTGGCTCGTCGCTTTCAGGGTCGAGTCGCATGTCGGAAGTCAGTTCCGGTCGCAACATCGCATGGATATCCGGCATAGCCGTACGTTCCAGGAACAGAGGCTGGACTGGAACCGCTGCGTTCGGCGCGGCCCGCATGACTTCGCTCATGAAGCGCTTGGCGATGGAGTAGCCGAGTTCGCGATACGCCTCGAGTTGCGCCTCGTCGAAGAACTGGTCGCTGGTGCTCTGGTGTGGAAAACCCGGTTGATGATGGCGGTAACTCTCCACGTCCGCCGACAGTCCCGTGATGGGCGTCGCATGCAGATACACGAGCCATGCGCACGTCTTCGGCTGCTCGCCCTTGGCCGGATAAAACAGGCGCGCAATCGCATGCCCGCGTTTGACGCAGGGCCGATCGAACTTGTGCGCGGGCGGTTTGGGAATCAGGTCCTTGAGCTGTAGGCCGTCATCGAAGCAGAAGTGCACGCCGAAATCGACGCGAACCTTCTCGATCAAATTCGCGAGATCAGCAAATCCCCCCGTGGCGTCCTGGCCGGCCGAAGCCAGCACGATCAGCTTTGTGCGCCTGCGGATCAATTCGTAAGCGCCGGTGTTGTCGAAATGCCCGCCATCGGTCAACTCGAGAAAATAGCTGCG
>JBBQNY010000086.1:0-11446 GCA_038330365.1 Lysobacterales bacterium
CAGCGTCACCACGGTGCCGTCGGCGACGAAGGAGCCATTGTTGTTTTCGACCCGCACCGAGACCGGAACCACGGAGCTGGGCGTGATCGAAGCGGGAAGGGGATCGATGGTCACACGGAGGTCGGACGGCGTGAAGCTGCCGCCTTCATTCGAGCCACCGCCACCGCCACCGCCGCACGCAGCGAGGAGGCTGGCCGCGAGCAGGCCGGTCAAGATTTGGATAAAGGCTTTCATTCAACGTTCTCCAGACATCCGTTTGTGCCGCTCGAGGTTGGTGCGATCACGCTGTCGCTCCCCGACGACTAGCGTAGGCTCTGCGCAAGAATCTTGGGTGTGACGAAGATCAGCAATTCGGTCTTCTCGCTGGTACGGCTCTTGTTGCGGAACAGCGCACCGATGCCCGGGATATCCCCGAGGAACGGCACCTTGGACAGATCCTCGCGCTTGCTGAACTCGTAGACGCCGCCGAGCACCACGGTCTGCCCGTTGTCGACCAGCACGGCCGTGTTCAGTTCGCGTTTCTGGATCTGCGGTACGTCGCCGATAGAGGTGCTGACGAATCCAGAGACCTCGTCCTTCTTCACGTTCATGTTGAGGAAGACGCGCTGGTCCTGGGTGATGGTCGGAGTGACCTTGAGTTCCAGCAGCACTTCCTTGAACTGCACGTTGGGTATGGGAACCGAGCCGCCACCGGACTGCGGCGAAATGGTGACGTAGCCGACTTCATCGCCCTGGCGGATCACCGCCTCGCGCTGATTGGCGGTGATAACGCGCGGGTTGGAGACGACCTCTCCTCGGCCTTCGGTCTCGAGCGCAGACAATTCCAGGTCCAGCAGATAATCCGCTCCCAGCACTGCCAGCGCCAGGCTGCCGGCAGGACTGGTCACGGGCAGATTCACGTTCAGCCGATCCGCAAGATTCGGTACCAGAATCCCGTTGCCGATCAACGAGTCGGGCGAGGCCACGGGAAGCCCGCTGGTACGCCCGCCGAAGCGGTTGTTCAGCGCGATGTTGTTCATCCGGTCGGTGCTTTCGGTCGAACCACCGGTGGTGATGATGTTCCCGTCGCGGCTCTCGTAGCCCGCGGAAATACCGAAGCGGGCGCCGATTTCGCGGCCGAACGTCTCGGTCGCGATCACGATGCGCGCTTCGATGAGCACCTGGTCGACCGGCCGATCCAGTCGCTCCACCAGTTCCCGGATTTCCGCCAGCTTGGGCGGCGTGTCGTTCACGAGCAACACGTTTGTGCGTTCATCGAACGTGACGCTGCCGCGCTGCGAGAGGAACCCGGATGACTGCTGACTGGCGCCGGTGCCTGCCGCGGCGCCGCCAGCCGCCTGGCCCTTGAGGGCGTCGGAAGTCAGCAGCTCCGCAATATCCTTGGCCTTTCCATAATTGACCTGGATGTACTCGGACACCAGCGGCGCATTGTCGTCCAGGCGCATGCGCGCCTCCGCGATCTGCGTCTCACGCGCGGTGATCTCGATCTGCGGCGCAACCCAGATCACGTTGCCGGACTGGCGCTTGTCCAGGCCCTTGGCATTCATGACGATGTCCAGCGCCTGGTCCCACGGCACATTGTCGAGCCGCAGCGTGACATTTCCCTGCACGGTGTCCGCCACCACGATGTTGAGATTCGAGACGTCGGCGATCAGCTGCAGCACCGAGCGCACGGGTATGTCCTGGAAGTTGAAGGTCACGCGCTCACCCGTATAGACCGGTTCCTCCAATGCCTTGCGAGCGGGAGAGACGATCTTGGGGGTGGAGACTTCAACCACATATTCGCTGCCGGTCTGGTACGCCAGATGCTCGAACGGGCCATTGGTGGTGACCTCGACCCGGCTGCCGCTACCGGTGGCACGCGCCGAGACGGACTCGACCGGTGTCGCGAAATCGCGCACGTCCAGTTGTGCCGGAACCGCGCTGGCGACACTGCTGCCTGGAAGATCGATCAGCAGCCGGTTGCCTTCGCGACGCACGCTCGCGGAGGTGTTCTGCGTATTGAAACCGAGGATGACCCGGCCCTCGCCATCGCCGCCGCGGCGAAAGTCGAGGTTGGTCATTGAGCTGCGGCTGGAGGCCACGGTCTTGGTGGGATCGTTGGCCGCCATGATGGCGGTCTGCGCGGCTGCCGCGCCGCCCGAATCCAGGCTCAGGATCAACTTGTTGCCTTCGATGCGCGTGCTGTATCCAACCATCCGGCTGAGTTCGACGATAACGCGGGTGCGACCGCCGGCTTCGACGGCGGTGACGGCTTCAGCCGCCCCGAGACCCACTGCAACTCGCCGCTCTCGCAACGCGCTGCGGGTATCGGGCAAGTCGAGCGCAATGCGGGGCGGAGCACCGATGGTAAACAGCTTGGGCGTACCCGGCGCGCGCGCCATGTCGAGCGTGATCTCCGTCCGGCCATTCGCGGCCGGCGCCGAAGTAACCGCTTCCAGTGAATTCTGGGCTGCCAAGGGCAAGGCAAGCATGGTCGCGACCATGCAGAGCATGATTCGCGCCGTTCCGCGCCTTGAATGATCGCGATCCTTGGTGGCATTCGCGTTGCTGCGCAGTCTTGAGTTGCTCATGTCGTGGTCCCCACCGCTTACTCTTGGTCCAGGGCGATCGAAGCGGGCCGTTCCATCCAGCCATCCGACCCGTTCGAAATCAGTTCAACCAGCTCCACCCGGTCCTGGAAAATCTGGATGATCTGGCCATAGTTTTGCCCGAGATATTTGCCCGGGCGCACCCGGTGCACCACCCCATCGGTGTCCTTGATCAACGCCGTCAGCGACTTGCCGACGCCAATGGTTCCCACCATGTCCAAGGTATCGAGCGGGAAAGCCTCAAGCGTCTCGCGTGACCTGTTGGGGTCGGGTCGCGCACCGCTACCCGCCTGTTCGTCCCGGTCGACACTCGGCGTGAACGGATCGCGCAAGCGATCCGCGTCGTATGTAAAGGTCTCGAAAGTCTGCATCACAGGAATAGGGTCGAGCGGCTCACCCTGAGCCTGCTTGATCGTTTCCACCTGCGACACGAGGTCATCCTTGCCGCGCGAGCAGCCCGTCAACACGAGGCATGCCACCGCAAACACCGGCAAGGCAATACGGATCAGTCTGAAATTCATGCTCAGAGCCCCCCTGCCGGCGGTGCAGATCCGTCCGCGGGTTGCTCGGCTGCCGCAGCTGCAGCGGCGACTTCTTCAGGATCAAGATACCGGTAGGTCTTCACGGTTCCTTCCAGCACCAGCGGTCCGCCTGAGGCAAGGTCCTTTTCCTGGTCTTCCGGATGCAGCGAAATGTCGTGCATCGTGAGGATCACCACGCGGGGCAGCGAAGCCACTCCGCTCACAAAGTGACCGAACTGGTGGAAGCCGCCCACCATGCGCAGGGATATCGGTTTCTCGACGTAGAGCTCCTTTGGAACTTCGGGCCCTGGTTCGAATTTCTGGTTGTCGAGACCACTGGAAAGTGCGGTCTGGGAAATGTCGACGAGCAAATCCGGCATCTCGGTCTTGCTCGGCAGCTGCTGAATCATCTTCTTGATGATCTCCTGCATTTCCTCCAGCTGCGCCTTCAACTTGTCGAGATTGACGACGCGGCGCTGCTTTTCGGTGAAAGTCTGCAGGAGCTGGGCTTCGGTCGCTTCGTAGCCCGCCAGTTCCTCGCGCTGGCCCCGGACCTTTGCCCAGTAGCCGGCAAACAGCAGGACCAGGAACAGCAGGACGCAAAAGACGACCTTGACGCCCTGCGGCCAGTTACCCGCCCGATTGAAATCGAGATTGCGGAAATCCGAGAGCTTCATGCCGCGCCTCCGGTCGGTGCGGGAGGAATGACGACTCCATCGGCCGAGGATGTCGGCAAATCCGTCGCGTCCGCATCTTCCGCGTCATCGCCCATGCCGAGAGGCTTTGACAATGTGATGCGCAGAGTGAACGCGTAGCGGCTGCGGCCGGGATTGTCGCTCGCTTCGACGATGCCGAGATCGGGGTTCTCGAGCCAGTCGGAAGCGTCGAGACTGCGCATGTAGGTCGAAACCCGCGTATTGGATTCGGCCAGACCCTGGAGCGTCAGCACGTCGCCATTCTGCTGGACTGATTTCAGATGTACGCCATCGGGCACAGTGCGGACCAGTTCGTCGAACAGATGCACCATGCGTGCGCGATCGGCCTGCAACTCCTCGATTGCCTTCTTGCGCGACAGCAGCTGATCGCGAGTTGCGTCCAGCTTTTCGATTTCCGCGATCTTCTCGTCGAGCTGGACGATTTCGCCTTCAAGATAGGCATTTCGCTGCAGCTGCCCGTCGATCTGGCCGCCGTAGAACATCCACATCGTCAGGAACACCAGTACCGCAGCACCCGCCGCGGCGCCGAGCATGGCGTAGAACTCCTTCTCGCGCAGCTTGCGGCGCTGTTCGCGCCACGGCAGTAGATTGATTCTGGCCATCAGTCGAAGCTCCTCAGAGCAAGGCCGCAGGCAATCATCAACGCCGGAGCATCCTGCGCGAGCGAGTGCGCCTGCACGCGCGAGGACAGCGACATTCCAGCCAGCGGATTGGCGATCAATGCCGGCACGCCCATCTGCTCCTGCACCATCTCGTTGACGCCCGGGATCGACGCGCAGCCGCCTGCGAGCACCAGCTGGTCGACGCGGCTGTATTCGCTGCCGGCATAGAAGAACTGCAGCAGACGCGAGATCTGCTGGACCATCGCCTCCTTGAACGGCTCCAGCACCTCAATCTCGTACGACTCGGGCAGGCCGCCCTGGCGTTTGGCCAGCCCGGCTTCCTCGTAGGTCAATCCGTAGCGCCGCATGACCTCGTCGGTCAGCTGCTTGCCGCCGAACACCTGTTCGCGGGTGTACACCGCACGCTGGTTCTTGAGCACGATGAGCGTGGTCATGGTCGCGCCGATGTCGACGACGGCAACCAGTCCGTCGCGCGGGACGCTGAGCTGTTCGGATACGAGCTGGAACGCGTTCTCCATCGCGAACGCCTCGACATCGACCACCCGGGCCTCGAGCCCCCCCATTTCAAGCGCGGCCGCGCGTGCCTCCACGTTCTCGGTGCGCGACGCTGCCAGCAGCACGTTCACCATCTCGGGGTTGTCCTTGACCGGACCCACCACCTCGAAATCGAGGCTGACTTCCTCGAGTGGATACGGGATGTACTGCCCGGCCTCGGACTGCACAAGGTCCTCGAGACCCTCGTCATCGGCGTCTGCCGCGAGCATCGGGATCAACTTGGTGATGACCGCGGAACCGGAAACCGCCGCAGCGGCAAAGCGCGTCTTGGTGCCCGAACGCGTGATCGCGCGCCGGATGGCGTCACCGACGGCCTCTACCTCGACCAGGTTCTTCTCGACCACCGCGTTGGGCGGCAGCGGTTCGACCGCGTAATGCTCGACGCGATAGCGACCGCCGGTCTGGCTTAGCTGCAAGACCTTGACGGCGGTCGAACTGATGTCCACCCCAATCAGAGGAGGTGTCTTGCTGGCGAATAGCCCCACCCTTTTTCCCCTTGCCACGCGCCCTTACGAGCGAAAGATGCGTAACTGCATTAAATCCGAACTTTAACGGAATATCAACGGTGGCCGTCACATTCCGACCTTGGGCGTCCCACCGGGCCCTCTGTCCCGATTCCGCCTCATGGCGCCAAGGGCGGCGCCGGACTGCTCGCCTATACTCCCGTGTCGTCCTGCGGACCGCTGCCCGATGCCCCGATTTTTCCGACTTCTGCGCTGGCTGTTCGGCCTGACTTTACTCGCTGGCGTGCTCGGCGTCGCGACCCTGGCGGTCGCCTGGTGGCTGATCGAGCCACGGCTGCCCACGGGCGAGCAGATCCGTGCAATTGAACTGCAGGTGCCGCTGAAGGTGTACAGCGCCGACGGCAAGCTGATGGCCATCTTCGGCGAGGCCCATCGCACCCCCGTCGACATCGCGGACATCCCGGTGCGGCTTCGAAACGCGTTTCTGGCCATCGAAGACGCGCGCTTCTACGAACATCCGGGTATCGACATGGTTGGCATCGCACGCGCGGCGTGGCTGCTGGCGACCACCAGCGACCGTCGCGTTCCTGGCGGCAGCACCATTACCCAGCAGGTCGCGAGGAATTTCTTCCTCAGCTCGGAGTACTCGGTGACGCGCAAGCTGGCCGAGATCTTCCTCGCGCTGCGCATGGAGCGCCAGCTCAGCAAGGACGAGATCCTCGAGCTCTATCTCAACAAGATCTTCTTCGGCTACCGCTCCTACGGCGTGGCCGCAGCCTCCGACTTCTATTACGGCAAGTCGCTGGATCAGCTCACGCTGGCCGATTCGGCGATGCTGGCCGCAATCCCCAAGTTTCCCTCTTCCGGCAATCCGCTGAGCAACCCGACGCGGGCGCTGCAGCGCCGCAACTACGTCCTGTTGCGCATGCGCGACGAGGGCTACATCACCCCGGCCGAGTACACGCGCTCCGTGCGGATGCCTGACCAGGCAGCCCCGCATGAACCGAGACTGGAGATGAGCGCCCCCTACCTCGCGGAGATGGTGCGGCAGGAGGCTCTGGCGAAGCTGGGCGACAAGGCGCTGACGGCCGGTTACCGGGTGACGACAACCGTCACGTCGTCGCTGCAACGTGCAGCCGATTTCGCGGTGCGTGCCGGTCTTGAGGAATACGACCGACGCCACGGCTATCGCGGAGCGGAAGCGCATGTTGATCTCGATAGCCCCGAAGCACCCACGGCCGCGACCGCGCTCGATGGCCGCGAGACCGTCGCCAGCCTGATACCTGCGCTGGTGCGGGAAGCGGGTCGAAGTGAGGCCAAGTTGCAGCTGGCGGACGGCAGTGAGGTGATCCTGCCCCTGAAAGCGGTGGCGTGGGCGCGTCCCTACCTGAAAGCCAATGCGCGCGGCGCGGCGCCAGGCGCCGTTTCCCAGGTCCTTGCCCGCGGCGACATCGTCCGCATCCAGCGCAACGCGGAAGCCGAATGGCGACTTGGGCAGATTCCGGCCGCGCAGGCAGCGCTGGTGGCACTCGATCCCGAGGATGGCGCAATTCGCGCTCTGGTCGGCGGTTACCAGTTCAACCGCTCGAAGTTCAACCGCGCGGTTCAGAGCAACCGGCAGCCGGGCTCGAGCTTCAAGCCCTTCCTCTATTCGGCGGCGCTCGAACGCGGTTTCACGCCGGCAAGTGTGGTCAACGATGCGCCGGTGGAGTTCCCGGATCCGTCGCGCCCCGGCGGCGTATGGCGACCGCAGAACGACAACGGCAAGTTCTACGGGCCCATGAAGCTCCGGCAGGCACTGGTGCAGTCGCGCAATCTGGTTTCGGTGCGACTGCTGGACACCATCGGCGTCGGCTATGCGCGTGAGTACATCACCCGCTTCGGTCTGCCGCTCGAATCGCTGCCAAACAACATGTCGCTGGCGCTGGGCACCGCGTCTGCGGCGCCGCTGGTGATGGCGCGGGGCTACGCGGTGTTCGCCAACGGCGGCTACCGCATCGAGCCCTACGTCATGGCGGACGTGTACGACTCCAACGGCAAGGCCGTGTACGTTGCCAACCCGCCGCGCGTCTGTCGCGCTTGCCCGCAACGCGTGGCGGAAGGCGATCGGCCTCCCGGCAGTGGTGATGCACAGGATCTGTCGGTCCTGCTCGGTGATGCGCCGCCGCCCCCACCGAAGGACGAGCCCGCAGCTGCCGCTTCGGCAACCGGCAAAGGTCCGGTGCTCGCGACTCGGGTCATCGACGCACGCAACGCCTACATGATGACTTCGATGATGCGCGACGTGATCAAGCGCGGCACCGGGCGCGGGGCGCTGGTACTCAAGCGCGGCGATCTCTCCGGAAAAACCGGAACCACCAATGATCATCGCGACGGCTGGTTCTCGGGATTCAACGACCGCATCGTGACGACCGCGTGGATGGGCTTTGATGATTTCTCGCCGCTTGGCCGTGGCGAATACGCGGCGAGCGTGGCCTTGCCCATCTGGGTGGCATTCATGCGGGCGGCGCTCGAGGACATGCCGGAGAATCCCTTCGAACCGCCTGCCGGCATGACCGCGGTGCGCGTCACTGCCGGCGCCGGCGTGCCGGCGAGCGCAGGCGGCGTCGAGGAATACTTCCGCAACGAGGACCTCGCCCGCCTGTCGGAGGCCCGTTCAGCCGATTCCGAATCCGAGGATGCGGAACCCGGCTACGACATTTTCTGATCGCGACTTGCGCGCCGAGCGGCCCTCCGATGATCAGCGTCGCGCCGTGGCGGAAGCCGCGGCACGCATACTCGAGCATCAGGGTCACCGCGATTTCGCGCTCGCGCGCCGCAAGGCGGGCGCGCTGTTCGGCATCAGGGCCGAGCGCTGGCTGCCGAGCAACGAGGACATCGAAACCGCGCTACGCGAACGCCAGCGCCTGTTCGGCTCCGAGCGCCAGCCCGGCGAACTCGCAGGTCGTCGCCAAGCCGCGCTGGCAGCGATGGATTTCCTCAGGGACTTCGAGCCGCGCCTGGTCGGTCCGGTCCTGGCTGGAACGGCCGACGCACATTCCCCGGTGTGTCTGCATCTCTTCGCCGACGATGAACTGGTGCTCGCGGAACACCTCGCTGCAGCCGGCATCGACTACGTGCGCAAGGAGCGGCGCGTTCGCGGGGCTGAGGGTTCGACAGGTGCTGCGCCCCTGTTCCTGCTCGATGCCGACGGCATCGCGTTCGAACTGATGCTGTTCGATCTGGACGGCGTGCGCGAAGCGCCGGTCGATCCCGTGACCTCTCGCCCGCAACAACGGGCGACGATCAGGGAACTGCGAGCACTGCTCGCCAGCGCGCAGTAGCCATCGGATTGGTCGGGCAGCAGCGTCACCGGTCAGCGCCTGGCGCTGACCGGCTCGACAATGGCATCCCCGTGCGTGCGACGTTACTGACCCTTGGCGACGCCGAGAGAGATTGCTAGCCCTTGCGGCGGTCGCGCGGCACGTAGTCGCGGGGCGGCGCACCGGTGTAGATCTGGCGGGGACGCCCGATCCGGGTCTCTTCGTCTTCGTGCTGCTCCAGCCAGTGCGCGACCCAACCGGCGGTCCGCGCGATCGCGAACATCACCGTGAACATCTCGGTCGGAATGCGCAGTGCCTTGTAGATCAGGCCGGAGTAGAAGTCGACGTTCGGATAAAGCTTGCGTGCGACGAAGTAGTCGTCCTTGAGCGCAGCCTCTTCAAGCCGGAGTGCGACCTCAAGCAACGGGTCGTCGACATTGAGTTCGGCCAGAACCTTGTGCGTCATCTCGCGAATGATGGTCGCGCGCGGATCGAAGTTCTTGTAGACACGATGCCCGAACCCCATCAGGCGGAAACCGGAATCCTTGTCCTTGGCGCGCTCGATCGCCCGCCCGACCTGATCGGGGGTGCCAATCTCCTGCAGCATGTCGAGCACGGCCTCGTTGGCGCCGCCGTGAGCCGGACCCCAGAGCGCGGCGATGCCCGCGGAGACGCAGGCATACGGATTCGCGCCGGTTGATCCCACCAGGCGCACGGTCGAGGTCGATGCATTCTGCTCGTGATCGGCATGCAGGATAAACAGGAGATCCAGCGCCCTTGCGGCGACCGGCGAGAGTTCCAGCGGCTCGCTCGGTACCTCGAACATCATGTGCAGGAAGCGGGTGCAGTATTCGAGATTGTTGCGCGGGTAGCGCATCGGCCAGCCGATGGAATAGCGGTAGC
This sequence comes from Lysobacterales bacterium, assembly GCA_038330365.1. Classification (GTDB taxonomy): domain Bacteria; phylum Pseudomonadota; class Gammaproteobacteria; order Xanthomonadales; family Ahniellaceae; genus JBBQNY01. The sequence goes on from JBBQNY010000086.1 coordinate 9,676, forward strand.
AGGCGGCGGCGATCGTCGGCATCTTCGCGATCAGGCGGACCGCGGCGAGGCGTCGCTGGGTCACGTCCCTGAGGTCGAGGGCCTCGTGATAGAAGCTCGCCAGCGAGCCGATCACGCCGCACAGCATTGCCATCGGGTGCGCGTCGTGGCGGAATCCCTGCAGGAAGCTCTTGAGCGCTTCATGCATCATCGAGTGGTGCGTGACTTCGTGCTCGAAGGCGCCGAATTCCTTCTTGTCCGGCAATTCGCCGTTGATCAGCAGGTAGGCCACCTCGAGGAAACTCGAATGCTTGGCGAGCTGCTCGATCGGATAACCGCGATAGAGCAGCACACCGGCGTCGCCGTCGATGTAGGTGATCGAGCTGCGGCAACTCGCCGTCGACCCGAATCCGGGGTCGTACGTGAACTTGCCGGTATCGCGATACAACTTGGCGATGTCGATGACTTCCGGCCCGACCGAGCCCGCGAGTACCGGGAATTCGACGTCGCGGTTGGTGTTCGGGTCATGCAGAACAACAGGTTTGGTGGACATGGAAGTCACCTCGGCATGCGGGAGTTCTTCGGCTCGCCGGAAGCCACGTACCCACCCCTGAGTGCGCCGCGACGAGTGGCCGAGTATGCCATAGGCTTTTGCGCAGAGTCCGCGTCCGACGTGATTGCAACGCTCACGGAGCCGCACCACCGCTGGTCTGCCGGGGTTCCGGTTTCAAGCGGCCCTGCGGCGGCACGGGCGCCAGAGCACGGGCTTTCCCGTGGCCCGGTGCGCACATGAAAACGCCACGGCAGGCCGTGGCGTCTCGACTTCCGGTAAACGCGGCCTGCAGCCGCGGCGCGGAGTCCTCAGGCGGTCTTCTGCCCGTAGCGGCGACGGAACTTGTCCACGCGACCGCCGGCATCCGCAACCTTCTGCTTGCCCGTATAGAAGGGATGGGACTGGCTCGAGATTTCCACCTTGATCAGCGGATATTCGTTGCCGTCTTCCCACTTGATCTTCTCGTTGCTGCCCATGGTCGAGCGCGTGAGGAATGAAAAATCGGCGGAGGCGTCCTGGAACACAACGGGACGGTACTCGGGATGCGCGTCGGCCTTCATGGGAATACTCCAGGTGAATCGGTGCGGAAAAGCGCGCCAGCATAGCAACCCCGGTCGCGTCGCTCAAGCCTCAGGGAGCAAGCGCCCGACCTGCTCCAGATGCGGGGCGGTCGGGGTATCGACCCTCCTGTTTGCTGGAGAGCCCCTGAATCACCGGGGAGGTCTTCCTCGAAAGTCGCGGCGGGGGCGTAGATTCAGGCACTTTCGAGGTGCAGCGCGGAACGCAACAGCCGCCGCCAGCGCGACTCATCGAAGGTCATAGCGATGCGGCATTGCGGGCTGGCGCCGCTACGGCCGTCCCAGTCGACCAGCGTTGCGCCGCGCGTGAGCTCGCCATCGAGGCATACCCGCACCGCGCGAACTGCACTTTCGGTGACGCCCTCGGGTTCGAGCGCGACCGCCATCGCCAATGCGTCGGCGGCGTGCCAGCGGTCGCCGCGCCGCTCGCGCATGAAGCGCCGGGTGGCTGCGGATATATCCCGATAGTGGCGGGCGATCGGGCCGGGCTCTTCAAGCCAGCTTTCGAATTCGGCCATGTCGAGGCCATGACGGAGCGTGGCTTCCCAGTCCACCAGCCCGATGGCGGGAAATGCCTCGAATACCACGTGCGCCGCCTCGGGATCGAAGCCGATGTTGAATTCGGTCGCAATGCGGTCGGTGTTGCCGCGGCCCGTCACGG
>JBBQNY010000087.1:0-11211 GCA_038330365.1 Lysobacterales bacterium
TCGAACATCCGGAGGGCAAGTCATGTTCAGTCACGTGATGGTCGGATCAAATGACGTTGAGCGATCCAGGCGCTTTTACGACGCTGTGCTCGGCGTCCTTGGGGTAGGTGAGCCGATACACAACAGGGCGACCTCAGGTCACGCGCGGCTCTTCTATCGGCACGACGGTGGAACGTTCTGCGTCACCGAACCCATAAACGGTGAAGCGTCGACGATCGCCAACGGCGGGACCATCGGGTTCAAGTGCAGCTCGTCAGAGCAGGTGCAGCAGTTTCATGATGTTGCGGTTGCGCACGGTGGAACCTCGATTGAAGGAGCGCCAGGCCTGCGTGATGGAACGCTGGGTGCGATGCATCTGGCCTATGTTCGAGACCCCGACGGCAACAAGCTCTGTGCGCTTCACCGGCCCAAGTAGGTCAGTGAGCCACATTGGCGGCGTCGGATGAGTCCGACGCGATACGCGGCACAAAAAAGCTGCAAGTCGCTGCGGCCTGATAGTCCCTTACGGGATCCTCTGAACAAGCCCACGTCGCCGGCATGATGCCGTTGCGCTTGCCAGGCGGCGGGCTGCCGGCGGGCGGGTGATCGCGCTCAGTGCACGCCGCTCCATTCGAGCTGCAACCAGAGCTTGCGTGAGTCGAGTCCGAAGCCGTCGCTGCGGTAGTCGGCGATCTTGAGGAGGAGCTGCAACTTGTCCGCCAGTGGCATCGCTAACGAGGCATCCCATTCGCGGCCGTAGTCGCGGCTGCCGTGTTCGGCATCGAAGCGATGCCATGCGATCTGCCAGGCCAGCGGGTGATTCGCGAAGAAGGGTGCTTGACCATTTACGGCAGCGTATCGATCCACCAGCCCGTCCGGCGGTGTTACCAGGAATCGATCGTCCCAGCCGTCAAAGGCGTGCAGCGTCGCCAGCGGCGTCTGCAGCGCATGCGAGCCGTCGCCCGCCAGTGACTCGCGACCCGCGCGCAAGGTGACGCCGCCAAGCACGACGAACGGCTCGATGAGCATGTAGCGGTGCGAGAAGTCGATCGGATTGCCACTGCCGTCGCGCTGCTGCGCCAGCTCCAACGCCCAGCTGCCCGCAACATCGCCGATTGTCGTCTTTCCGGTCCAGCGCAGGCCGAAGGTGTTGCTTGAGTCGGCAGCCACGTCCTGGTCTTCGTGCAGATAGGCGTAGCCGATCAGCGACTGGTTGCCGCGCGTCCACGCCAGGTTCGCCAGGACCGTGTCGAGATCGCGTTCGCGCGCGAGCGGGGACAGCGCCCGATCGCCAGCGACGCGGTGCACGCGATCGATCCAGCTCCAGCGCACTGTGATTTCCGGAACGGGCCGCGCCTCGAACGACGCCGCGTCGAAGGTCTGTTCGTTCTGCCGCCAGCCGACATTGCCCACGAAGCGCTGATTGTCCAGCTGCACACGTTGCCTCCCGAACGCCGCCGTGGCGCGCTCGCCCCGCCATCCAATCACGGCCTGATTGAGCTCCGCGCCCTCGGGATCAAGCACCACGGGACGGTCCAGTCGACCATTCGCCCCGCTGTTATAGGCCCCGTTTGCTGCCACACCTTCGCCTTCCAGCAACAACGACCATGCGTCGCCGATACGAAAACGCAGGCCGGCCCGCACACGCAGCGTGTCCGCCTCAGCGTCGCGCATGAAGGCCTCGTCGTCGACGGTCTCGTGACGAAGGCGGAGGTTCCACGATGCCTCGACTACAGGCTCTGCAGCGCCCGCGTCGAACACGGCAAAGATCGACGCCATCAGAGTGAGTGCTGCGCAGCTGTTAGGCTTCATGTCTGGTCCCCTTGTTGCAGGGGACGATGCGCTCGCCCACCAGAGCACGCTCTGAGCTGGATCAAGCGAAGCGCAATTCGCCCGGGATTCCCCTCGACTTGATCCGGATCAGGGCGGAAAGAGCCGCGACCCGCGAAGCTCCCGTCGAGAGATCCACGATCCAGGGAGACACCATGAAGAATTCGAGCGCGCTTGCACTCGTTGCCGCTGCCTCGGCGCTGCTGGCCGCGTCGTGCGGTCGGGACTACTACGGCGCAGAGCAATCGCCGTCCGAGGCCGCGCGCAGCGCGGAAGCCACGTCCGACACGGGCGGCTCGCGCAAGGGCGATTTCGGTCCGCCGCAGGGCGAGCCGGTCAAGGCCGTGCTGACATCACCGCCGATGGTGCCGCCTGCCACCGGGCGCAACGCGCCGGCCAAGGTCATCGTGGAACTCGACGTCATCGAAAAGGAAATGCCGATCTCGGAAGGCGTGAACTACACCTTCTGGACGTTTGGCGGCACGGTGCCCGGAAGCTTCATCCGCGTGCGCCAGGGCGACACGGTCGAGATCCACCTCAACAACATGCCCGACTCGAAAATGACGCACAACATTGATCTGCCCGGTGTCACCGGCCCCGGTGGCGGCGCCTCGTCGAGCTTCACCGCGCCGGGGCACACTTCGCAGTTCACCTTCAAGGCGCTCAATGCCGGACTGTACGTCTATCACTGCGCCACCGCGCCGGTCGGCATGCACGTCGCCAACGGCATGTACGGGTTGATCCTGATCGAGCCGCCGGACGGCATGCCCAAAGTCGATCGCGAGTACTACGTGATGCAGGGCGATTTCTACACCGTCGGCAACTACCGCGAGAAGGGGCTGCAGGCCTTCGACATGCAGAAGGCCATCGACGAGAACGCGACCTATGTGCTGTTCAACGGGCGCGAAGGCTCGATGACCGGCGATCAGGCATTGCCGGCGAAAGTGGGGGAAACCGTGCGGCTCTATGTCGGTAACGGCGGACCAAACCTGGTCTCGAGCTTCCACGTCATCGGCGAGATCTTCGACAAGGTGTGGTTCGAAGGCGGTACGCGTTTCCAGGAAAATGTGCAGACCACGCTGATTCCTTCCGGTGGCGCGGCGATGATGGATTTCCATCTCGAAGTGCCGGGCAGCTACGTGCTGGTCGATCACAGCATTTTCCGCGCCTTCAACAAGGGTGCGCTTGCGATCCTCAAGGCGGATGGCCCCGAGAACAAGGCGATCTATTCCGGCAAGGAAGTGGACGCGATGTACATCGGTGACCGCGCTGCCGGCAATCTGGAGGCTGTCGCGACAGCGGCTGCCGCTGCGAGCACCGGCGAGTTGACCGTCGCTGAGCAGATCGCGGCCGGCAAGGCCTTGTTCGCCGGCACCTGCTCGACCTGTCACCAGGTGGAAGGCCAGGGTCTCGCCGGCGTGTTCCCGCCGATCGCGGCTTCGGACTACATCAAGGCGGATCCCGCTCGCCTGCCGCAGACGATCCTGCATGGGCTCTCGGGTCCCGTGACCGTCAATGGCAAGGAGTACAACTCCGTGATGCCGCCGATGGCGCAGTTGACCGACGACGAGGTGGCGAACATCTCGACCTACGTGCTCAACAGCTGGGGCAATCCGGGCGGCAGCGTGAGCAAGGCTGACGCTGCCGTGATCCGCGCCCAGCCCGCGCAGACGGCCGCCGCGGAGCACTGAGCCATGCGCGCAGCGGTGCTCTTCAGCTGGATCCTGCTCGGGATGTTGAACCCGGGCGCAGCAGCGCGCGCTGCGGCGGACTTCGTGCCACTGCCCGCAACGTCCTTCCGTTCCGCGCTCAAGTACGAAGATGCCGACCGCGTCGCAGTGGCTGCTTTCGAGCTGTCGCGGCGACCGGTCACCAACGCGGAATTCCTCGCGTTCGTCGTCGCGCACCCTGAGTGGCGTCGCGGCCAGGTGGCCGCCGTCTTCGCGGACTCGCGTTACCTCTCGCACTGGGCCGCGCCCGGCGAACTCGGCCCCGGTGCACTGCCGAACCAGCCGCTCACGCGCGTGAGCTGGTTCGCCGCCCGTGCCTACTGCGAGGCCCGACAGGCCCGACTGCCCACATGGACCGAGTGGGAATATGCCGCATCCGCGGACGCGACCCGCAAGGACGCGCGGCGCGACCCAGCGTGGCGCGCACGCATCCTTGGCTGGTACTCGCGGCCTTCGAATACGCCACTGCCGGTGGTGGGCAGCGACGCTGCCAACGTCCATGGCGTGGAGGATCTGCACGGCCTGGTCTGGGAATGGACCGACGATTTCTCCGCGTTGCTGGTCGCAGGCGACAACCGCAATCAGGGCGACGCGGACACGGCGAAGTTCTGCGGTGCCGGCGCGTTGTCGATGGACGATCGCGACAACTACGCGGTGCTGATGCGCGTGGCAATGCTGTCCGCGCTCGACGCCGAAGACACCACGGTGAATCTCGGCTTCCGCTGCGCACGGGACATCGGAGGCAAGCCGTGATGCGCGCGCTGGCGTGGCAAGCACGATTCGCGCTCGTCATGCTTTGCACACTCGTGTGCGCGAACACGTTTGCGGCGGAACCCACTCCATCGCTCGCTTCTGATTCGGTCTACCAGCTGCCGCTTCCGCTGGTCGACCAGAGCGCTCGACACGGCGACTGGCGGGAGCGGCGGGGCGATCCGCAGCTCGTGGCGATGTTCTACACGTCCTGCCAATACATCTGCCCGCTGATCATCGACAGCGCGCGTGCGGTTGAACGCGCACTTGATGCTTCGCAGCGCTCGCATCTGCGCGTGCTGCTGATCAGCATGGATCCGAAGCGGGACACGCCCGCAGCATTGTCGAAGGTCATGCAGCAGCGGCATCTGGACGCCGCGCGCTGGACGCTTGCAAGTCCAGATCCAGCGGACGTCCGCGCCGTGGCAGGCGTGCTCGGTGTGCGCTACCGCGCGCTTGCCGATGGCGAGTTCAACCACACCAGCGCGCTGGTGCTGCTCGACGGCGAAGGTCGCATCCTCGCCCGCACCGAACGCATGGGCAGCCAGGTCGATCCCGAGTTCCTGATCGCGGTGAAAAGCGCCCTTCGAGACCAGACGCAGTAGCGACCCGCAAGCCGCAGTCAACAGGCGCCCGCCACACGGAGCACCGGCGCCGGTGCTGACCTGACCTGTCGATACAGCGACGCGCTATTCGAAGCCGTTGGCGAAGATGGGATCGATGCTCACCCCGGGTTGTGCGCATCCGGCCCAGTGGCAGGGGTTGGCGGCGGAATGCGCAAGCATGGCAACGAACTTGGGCGCGGTGGCTGTGGCTTGATCCTGGAACTCGAGCGTGCCCCAGCGTCCGAACACGCTGTAGCGACCCACCGAGTAGAAGTGGGTGAACTCGTCGCCGTTCGCTTTCCAGTCGGCAAGGTAGGTGCGATAGATCGCGTCCATGCGCGGACTGCGATTGGCCTCGTCAAAGCGCTGGTTGCAGGTCGCGTTGAAGGTGAATCCGCCGATGCCGGCAAGGTGCTGGCCGCCTTCATAGGAAACATGCCGGATGCCACTGCCGGCAAAGTTGTTTGTCAGCATCGCCTGACTGGATTGCATGAAGCCGCGCGAGCGTGCGAGACCGCTCGTCTCGAGGTGGTCGAGAAACGCGGTACTGCTGGCGTAGACGGCGGGATTTGAATCCGGATTGATGCCGCTGTCCGGTGTGCAGTACTCGGTGCCAAAGTAGGGCGCGCTCGCGTAGAGGTCGGTCCGGCTCGCGACCGTGAATGCTTCGCCGGTCGCGTTGCGCGCCATCACCTGGCGGCCGAGGTCGGGGTTGGCTGCCTGCGCTGCGATCACGCGAAACAGCCGTTGCCGGGCGCTGGCACCGAACACGGCATCGAAACGGGCAAAGATCTGCACTGAGCGGTCACCCCACGCACGCACCAGCGCCTGGAAGCATGGGCCTGACGCGGCGCCAAGCGAAAACGTGTTGGGATCACGCTCGCAGGCGATGCCGTTACCCGGCACGCCATCGTTCTGGCAGCCGGCGGCGAGGTCCGCGAAGCCGGGGCAGAAGCGGCGTGGAATCTCGACGTTCTGCGCGAAGATGCCATTCCAGTTCTCGTTGCCGTATTCGAGATAGATGCGGCGGTCCGGCGTGAAGCCATCGCGCAACGTGACTGCGAGCTGGTCAACGAAGGCATCGCTTGCAAGGTGCGGAATGTTGATCCAGATGTCGGAGCGCAGGCGATTGCCGAGCGCGGCGAGTACCGGCACCGGCACCCGTGACCAGAACGCGCTGGTCGGCGTCGGGTAGTCGGCGACATTCATCACGGGCGAGGAATTGGTGCCCATGAAGTCCATGAAGCGCAACATCCGGTAGGGCTCGTGGTTGCGCAGGAAGCGCGGGTGGAAGAGCTGCGTCTCCGCCACGCCCGGTGTGGTGAACAGCTGGCAGGTGCCGCCACCGCTGCAGGGATTGCCGGCGTCGCAGGTGCGCCGGTCGTCGTTGCTGCAGACCCCGCCCGGCGGCAGCACGCGGATGTTGCGCACCGGATTGCCCGGGGTGATCGCGGTCAGCCGAAAGCCGATGTTGTTGCCGGTACTGTCGGCGAGATTGACCACCACCTCGCCAGGCGCCTGGCTGACGCCGGCGACACCCAGGAGCTGGAACGACCCCTGGCCGTCGAAACGCACGGTGTAGTTGCCTGGCGCCAGTCGCCCGGGTGTGCCACCGGCGTGCACGATGGTGGTCACCACCTGGTTCGGCAGCAGGCTCGTGACGTAACCGTCCGCATCACGATTGATGGTGACCGGGCAGGCATTGGGCGCCATGCAGGCGGGATTGCTCCCCGGTTCGCGGCAGTCGAAGCAGCCGCTGGCGTTGCCGGGGATCCAGTCACGCGAGGACTTCATCAGGTCGACGAATGGAAATTCGTCGCTGAAATCCGAAACACTATCGACGTTGGTCGCGAGTGGCGCGAGCGGATCGGTACCGGCCCTGAGCGGCGTGACGGCGATCGATGTTGCGGCGAGGAGGACCGCTGTGAAGACACTGAAAAGTTGCTGCCTCATGGTCCGACTCCCGTTGAGATTTGTTCCGTCGTTGTGTGTGAGCCAACAATAGTGCCCGCAAGGTCAGTGCGGTGGTTGCTCTCCAGCCGCACCAGTCGCGACTCGAGCGCTGCCCGCAGCGACACGTTCTCGTCCGAGAGTGAGTTCACACGTGCGGCCATGGCAGCCAGCTGCAGACCTGCCTCGCGCGACTGCGCCTGAAGTTGCCGTTGCAACGCGTCGAAGCTGCGGGCAAGCACCGCCTCTGCACGATCCAGTCCGATCACCGCCCGAACATGACCGCGCCGGGCATCGCCCCAGGCACGCCCGATTACGCGTTCGCGATCTCCGAGCGAAAGCTGCGCTGCGGATACCGCCCGCGCACGACCATCATCGGCGCCGGAAGGCACGAGGTAATCGCCGGAATGCGCGGCTCCCGCCACGCGAATATCTGCCTGGCCGATGAAGGCGGCGAGCGCGTGACTGTTGCGCTGTGACGTGCCCGGATCATTGCCGGCAACGATCGCGCCCGTGCTCGCTACGAGTACCAGGTCGGCGCCCTGGGTGCGCTTCGAAACCTTGCCGCCGAACACGCCGATCACGTCACCCGGAACAATGACTTCGTCCGCGTTCAATTTGGGCAGGTACTCCGCGTAGTCATTGCCGGGACCGGCCAACACCACGCCTCCGGCGCCGTTGCCCTGGATCGAGCCCAGCGACTGATCCGCGCCGCCGGCTCCGCTGACGAAGTCGCCGTCAAAGAACGACACGAAATTGACGCCCGTGCCTGGATCGCCACTGGTGCGCACGCGCAGTGCGAGCACATCTGCACTTGAGCCGGTGCTGACGTTCTCGATCTGCCCGACATGGTTGGCCGGAGTGTCGGCCCCATTGCGCGATCCGCTCAGATGAACCGCGCTTTGCGGATCACTGGCCGCCAGGCCGATGCCGATCTCGCCGGTGGCGGACTCGCGCTGGAAGTAGATTTCGTTAGCGGTGGAGACAGTGAAGCCGCTGTTCGTGGCCTGCAGGACGGCCGGCGTGCCTCCCGGATAAAGGCCCAGTGTGGCGGGCGAGCCGGCCACCGAAAGCGCCGAAGCATCTGCGCCATTGCCGAACCGTACCAACGTGTCGGAACCCGGCGCATCGCCTGCCACTGCGAGGTTCTCGCTGCCGCCCGGCACGGTGTTGAAACCCACGCCACCGCGGGCGCGGACCAGAAACTGGTCGGGACCCGTCGTCACCAGCGCCGCATCCTGGCTGTCCGCGAACACGAACGCGCCTTCGTCGCCATCCGCGTCTCCCGACTGGGAGGGACTGCGAATGGTGGCGCGGCGGCCGGCCGCGAAGCTGTAGTCCCCGCCCGCAACATTGGCGATGCCGCCGGGCACCGTTGAATACCTGCCGACGGCGACGTTTGCGACCTCGGCGTTACCGCCTCCGCCCACGGTCGCACCGACACCGGAAGCCGTGTTCAATCCTGATCCGCCGGCAACGGTGGTGGTGGCGATCGCACCGCCGTAGGCGCCACCCGACGGATCGTCGAGCGAGCCAAAGCGCATGGCGCGGCGGCCGTTTGCGCGGATATCGAAGAACTGTCCATCGGTGGTGCCGATGAAGTTGAGCGCCGGATTGGTCCCTGCATTTCCGGAGAGCGTCCAGCCGCCACTGGCCGTGTTGCAGGCGATGCTGCCGTCGGCGGCGACACTGCCGATCGCCTGACCCGGCGGGCAGTTGCCGGCAATGCGCCGCTGCAAACCGACGTTGGACGTGGTGTCTGCGTCCTCCTGCGTGATCGTGTTTGGCGCGATTTTGGCGGACGTCACCGCATTGGCGGCGATCTCGGCCGAACCCACCGCGTCCGTCGCGATCTCGTCCGCCCCGATCGCACCCGTCGGAATCTTCGAGGCATCAATGGCATCGCCGGCGACCATCGCAGATGTGATCCCGAAGTCGGCAACCGACAGGGAGACCGTGCCGGAGTCACCGCCGCCCGTGAGCCCGGCGCCAGCCAGCACTCCGGAGATATCACCACCACCGCCACCACCACCAACTGGCGTACACACCACGCTGCCGTCCACGGTCACGGTGCGGACGGCCTCCCCATCCGGGCAGCCGGTGCTGATCCGTCGCTGCACTTCGCCGCTGCGGATCTCCTGGGTGCCGACCGTGGCGGGTGCGAGCTTCTGCGCGTGCAGGCTGAAGCCCGTCGGCGAAAAGCGCGCCCGGCCGGTGAAGACGTTGAAGGCGCCAGTGCTTGTACCGAGGCGCACGCCACCGCCGAGAAAGGTCTCCATATCCACAAAAGGATTCACGGCACCGAAGTCGACAAAGGTGACGAGGTCACCGCCGACCACGGGCACGTCCTCGATGGTGACGGTCGGGCCGATGGTTCCGTTCCCCGATGCCGCGTCGAACAACTGAATCTGCAGGTCGACCGTACCGTTGAACGGCGCACCGGACCGGGTGACGAACCCGTAGATGCGAAAGCCGTTGGGCACCGGTGCGGCGGGGGTGCCCGCAGCGAGGGCGAGTGCGAGGGCAGCCGCGAGGGCACGGCGCTGAACGGATGGTTTCATGCGGGATCCTTTCTGGTTCACTGGATTTCGAAGCTGTTGGCGAACAGTGCATCGCCGGAGGGTCGCGGTGGCTCGAGCAGGATCGTGAAGCCGCCGCCTTCCAGGCGCTCGCCGCCCAGCGCATCGATGTCGACCTCGATACGGAAGTCACCGACGGGATCGACGAGGGTGCCGCTGGGGGCGAGGACATCCGTTCGCTGCACGGCGAGGTCATCCTGGGCCGTCGTCGGCGATGCAGCGGTCGCAACGACCATGGCGATGAGTACCGTGCGCAACTGCATGCGCGCACGGAACGGGGGTTCAGGCGTAGGGGACAAGTCGTATCTCCGTTAGGCTCGCGCGATGCAGCGCGAACGGGTGGGGCTGGTGTGGGATCTCGGCGCCGGCTTCGGTCACGTCGCCAAGCTCGGCGCGCTGGCCGATGCCTTCCGCGCGCACGGGCACGAACCGGTGGTCATCGCGCGCAACCTGCGCAGTTTTCTCGCGTACTGGGACGGTCCCCGGCATGCGCTGGTGGCGGCGCCGCACAACGACTGGTTCGTTGACGACGGGCCGCCCGGCGGGCATGCGGACGTGCTCTGGAATGACTGCGGCTGCCACGACCCGCTGCAACTGGAGGCGCTGGCGCGCGCGTGGCGTGAACTGCTGTCGCGTCTGCGAATCGATCGGCTGGTTATCGAGGGCAGCCCGGTCGCGCTGCTCGCCAGTGCCGGGACGGGAATTCCCCGGGTGGCGCTCGGCAACGGCTTTCTGGCACCTCCGGCTGCCACGTCCTGGCTGGCGTTCCAGGCGGGTGATGCGGAGGTGGACCGGCGCCTGCGCGAACGCGAGCTGCGGATCGCGGATCACGTCGCACGGCTCGGTGTGGCGTTCGCGGGCGCGCCGATCAGGCTGGACATGGCGCTGCGTCCGGAGCTGACGGCGATCGCGTCCTATGCCCAGTTCGATCCTTACGCACCGCGGGACGGCAAAGACGCGACGTACTTCGAACCCGCCCTCGGGGAAGGCGAACCTCTGCCCGCCCTCATGCAACGCGAGCGCTTCGTGTTCGTATACCTGCAATCCGCCGATCCACGCACGCCTGCCGTGATCGACGCTCTCATCGCGCGCGGCGAGCCGGCTCTGGTGGTCATGATCGGCGCGGCAGCAGCGACGCACGGCCGCGTGCGGATTCGTGGCCGTGCGGTTGATGCACGTGCGGCGCTGGCGCAGTGCCGCGCCGTCGTTTGCCACGGAGGCAACCTCGCGCAGCAGGCTGCGGCTGCCGGTCTGCCTACGCTGTGCCTGCCGCTCCAGTTCGAACAGTGGAGTACGGGCCGCCGCATCGAGCACGCCGCTGCGGGGCGCACTCTGCATGGCGACGGTGCCGCGGGAGCAGATGCCGTGCACGCAGCACTCGCTGCGCTGCTCGACACTGAAGACACCACACATGCGGCGCAGCGGCTTGGCGCCAGCTTGCGCGCAGGCGGCGCCTTGCCATTCGGGAAGTTGCCCGACCGGATATTGTCGATACGAAACCTTTGACATGGCGGCTCGTGCGGGAATTGCGGCTGCTCGCGGAAGTGCTTGCCGTCCAAAACCCGGAAAGGAGCAAGCGTCCGCCAAGTGGGTTGTGGGATGGCCCACCGGAAAGCGGCACGCCCGACCGCGGAATTTCGTATAGAACCTGTAGATGGCGACATGGACACGAATATGGCCCGGCCTTCCGGAGCTGGTGCGAAGCGCTTGCCGGTCCCCCGGTTGCCCCCGTGCGCCCCGGTGACACGCGATCCCGGCCGTCCACTAGACTCGGCAACCATGGACGAG
>JBBQNY010000088.1:0-11078 GCA_038330365.1 Lysobacterales bacterium
ATCACCGCATCGTCTTCGCCCATGCGCCACGGGCCGAAGCTCTCGCCCATGTCGCAGTTAAGGTCGACGGTTCGCGGCATTGGAGAACTCCCACGGCGGATTTCGAGGAAGGCAGTAGCAAACGGACATGCAAATCTGCACGCCGCCGTGTTTCAAGCATGCCAGAGCCGCGCGCGCCTGCGCTGCGGATTCATGCTGCGATCGGGAACAGGCAGGGATGCTGGAACCTGCTGCCCAGCTCGCTTCACCGTGTTCCTGCGTGGCATGGTCGGGGCCGTCGCCGGCGATTGCCTGCGGCTCGTGCCGATGCGGTCTGTTCAAAGTGACGTGACACGCGCCGGCATTCACTGAGCCGCGGCCTCGGCAGCAGTGCGGCCCCGGATCGCCTCCAGCAGACGTGCCAGTCGACGCCGCCGATGCTTCCACGCCAGGGTCGCCGCTTCGCGGCTTACCCGCACGACCTGCACACGATCACCAGGCCGAAGCTGCATCAGGCGCGGCAGGTCCGCAGCAATCACATGCGCGATGCGCGGGTAGCCACCCGTGGTCTGGGCATCGACACCGAGCACGATGGGATGACCGTCAGGTGGCAGTTGCACTGTGCCGGGTGCGGTGCCCGCAGATACCATTTCCGGCGGGCGATCGAAGGCGAGATCAACGCCATCGAAGCGCACGCCCATGCGGTCGCTCGCCGCGCTCACCAGCCACAGGCCATGCGTCGCACGGCGGATGGAAGCGCGATCGAGGCGCCTGGAATGTGTGGCGTCGAGTACATGCAGGAATCCGAAGTCGCCCTCGGTATCGTCCGGCGGGCTGACCCACCAGCTGGCTGCGACCCATGCGGCGCGGCTCCGCGCCAGTCGACGCTGCAGCATCAAACCCAAGCCCATGCCGGCATCGGCTGCGGTTATCGACCGGACGTCGAGCCGATCGCCCGCGCGCAAGGCGCGCCCATCGAAGCCACCGAAGCCGCCGCGCAGATCGGTGCTGCGGCTCGCCATTCGTTCCGGCACGTCGATGCCGCCTGCCACGGCGACGTAGGCGCGTGCACCGGCGCGTATGCGCCCGCAATTGATTTCCGTGCCTGCAGATACGCGAAGCGGTCGCCACGCAGGCACCGGGGTGCCCGCGCAACTCGCCTCGATGCCGCCGCAGATTGCGAGCACGCATTCCTGTGCGAAGCGCAGTGTCGGACCTGCCAGCGTGATTTCCAGTGCCGCCGCATCACGACCGTTGCCGACCAGCGCGTTGGCGATCGCATGGCTGTCGGCGTCGGCGGCGCCACCCGTCGGTACTCCAAAATGACGAAAGCCCGGCCTCCCCTGATCCTGGATCGTGGTGAGCAGCCCCGCCTGGAGTACTTCGATCATCGGCTGACATGGTATCGGTGCCGACGATGGGGGATGCACCCGTCATAGGTGTTGCGCTGGAACCTGCGTCGAATCCGTCGATCGGTGACGCAACCATGCGTCTTCACCCATGGCCCCACGCGCACGCAGGACACGACAGCCGGGACCCGATCCTTCAGTCGCCCCGATCAAGAAACCGCAGGCGTTGACCGGGCTGCAGGGGCGTGGGCGGATCAGAGGCCGCGTCGAAAAGTGGAAAGTCCGTGTGACCAATGAGCTGCCAGCCGCCGGGAGCGTCGCAGGGATAGATGCCGCACTGCGAGCCGCCGATGGCGATTGTGCCTGCGGCAACTCGTGCGCGCGGCGTGTCCCGGCGCGGCATGGAAAGCGCCGGATCGAGCCCCAGCAGATACGGAAATCCGGGCAGGAAACCGATCATCGCAACTTCGTAGTCGCCGGCGACGTGACGCGCGACGACTTCAGCCGGCGTCATGCCGGCATATTCCGCCAATGCCGTCAGGTCGGGTCCGGAGGCGCCGCCGTAACGGACCGGGATCTCGATTGCGATATCCATTGCGCTTGTGCCCGACTCCGCCGGATCGCGCCAACTCCCCATGCTCTGCAGGGCCAGCGCACGCACACGCGAACGTGGCACCGGCCGACCCGGCTCGAAGTGCAGCGCAACGCTCGCGAAAGCGGGGACCACGTCCACCAGCCCTTCGATGCCGGCATCTCGAAATTCGGCAGCGAGAAACTGCGTACGGTGACTGAGCTCGGGATCGATGCGATCGCCCAGTCGCACCAGCAACGCGTTCTCGCCCAGTTCCTCGATCAGGGGCCGCGTCGCGGAGCCCGTCGGCTCACCGTCGGCGAGTCGCGCGAGGCGCTCCTCCCGGTCCCTCATGCACCGGCCCGCAGTGCGGTACCAGGGATTCGCGCGGCGGTGTCGTCAGTGACCTCCGCCACCATCGATCGCCTTCAGCTCACTGGTGAGCGCAGCGGCAGCCGCCTGGCCGTCCGCAAACAGCATGCGGGTGTTATCCGCATAGAACAGCGCATTCTCGATACCCGCAAAGCCCGTGCCCTTGCCGCGCTTGATGACAATGGTCTGTCGGGCCTGCGACACATCAAGGATCGGCATGCCGTAGATCGGCGACGACGGGTCGGTCTTGGCGACCGGATTGACCACGTCGTTGGCGCCGATGACGATGGCCACGTCGCAGGTCGGGAACTCCGAGTTCGCGTCTTCCATGTCGACGATCAGGTCATAGGGCACGCCAGCCTCGGCCAGCAGCACGTTCATGTGACCGGGCATGCGGCCGGCCACCGGATGGATCGCGAACTTGACGTCCTTGCCGCGCTCGATGAGCTGTTTGCAGAGATCCCAGATCTTGTGCTGCGCCTGCGCCACCGCCATGCCGTAGCCCGGCACCACAATGATCTTCTCGCCCATGTAGAGCAGCGAAGCCGCGTCGCTGGCCTCGATGGCCCGCTGTGAGCCGCCGATTTCCTGGCTGCCACCGGCACTCGGTCCACCGAAGTTCGAGAACAGCACATTGGCAATCGAGCGGTTCATCGCCTTGGCCATCAGACGCGTCAGCAGCGTGCCGGCGGCGCCGACCACGGTGCCCGCGATGATGAGCGCAAGATTCTGCTGCACGTAGCCCTCGAAGGCGACGGCGAGGCCGGTGAACGCGTTGTAGAGCGAAATGACGACCGGCATGTCGGCGCCGCCGATCGGCAAGGTCATCAGGACGCCGAACAGCAGCGCGAGTCCGAAGAACCACACGATGAGTTCGAGCGAGGGCTCGATGACGATCATCGCGCCGAGGACCACCGTGGTCAGGAACACCAGCCCGTTGACGATCCGCTGACCGCTGAAGCGGAAGGTCTTGTCCATCCACCCCTGCAGCTTTGCAAACGCAATCAGTGAGCCGGAGAACGAAATCGCACCGATGAGCGCGCCCACGACGGCGAGCACGCGCTGCGTGAAGTCGAGACAGTGATGCCCATGAGCCTCCGCGCCTGGAACGCAGGCGCCCGGCGCCGCCAACACCACCGCGATCAGCGCCATGGCGCCAATGGCAGCGGCCGAACCGCCACCCATGCCGTTGTAGAGCGCGACCATCTGCGGCATGTCGGTCATGGCGACGCGCTTGCCGCTCCACCACGCGAGCACGGACGACACCAGGATCGCGGCCGAAATCAGCAGCAGGTTGCCCATGTCGGGCAACAGGAAGGTAGCGACAGTCGCCACCAGCATGCCGACTCCCGCCCAGTGGATACCCGAGCGCGCGGTGACTGGCGACGACATGCGCTTGATGCCGAGGATGAACAGCACTGCGGCGGCGAAGTAGCTGGCTTTGACCAGCGGCATGATCCAGACAGCGTCCATCACTTCGCTCCTGCCGGCTTCTTGCTCGACTTGAACATCTCGAGCATGCGTTCGGTGACGATATATCCGCCCATGGCATTGCCGGCGCCGAGCATCACGCCAATGAAGCCGATTACCTGTTCCATCGGGGTTCGCGCCACACCGAGCGCGACCATTGCGCCGACGAGCACGATTCCGTGCACGAAGTTGGAGCCCGACATGAGCGGCGTGTGCAGGATCACCGGAACCCGCGCGATGATTTCGTAGCCGGTGAAGGCCGCGAGCATGAAGATATAAAGCGCCACCCAGCCGTCGATCATCTGCCTGTCCCCGGTTTTATGTCCTGCTGTGTGCTGCTGTGCAGTTCCTTCCCGAGCGACGGGCCGGACCGCAACGAATTGACTTGCAAGCCTTGCGATTCAGTACCTGTCGTGCGGTTGCGAAGCCGCACTCATGCTGCGGCTTCCACCCGCGCGCGCGTGGGCTCGTGACGGATCGCGCCGTCGTGAGTCACGCAGCTCTTGGCGATCAGTTCGTCTTCCCAGTCGATCGCAAGCTCGCCTTCCTTGATCATCAGCGCCAGGAAGTTGAAGAGGTTGCGGGAGTACATCTCGCTCGAATGGGTTGCGCCCATGCTCGGAAGATTCACCGGGCCGATGATGCTCACACCCTGGTGGATCACGGTCTCGCCTGCTCGCGTCAGCTCGCAATTGCCGCCCGTTTCGGCGGCGAGGTCCACGATCACCGCGCCCGGCTTCATGCCATCGACCATGGCGGCACTGATGATCTTCGGCGCCGGCCGGCCCGGCACGGCCGCGGTTGAGACAATCACGTCGACGCCCTTCAGGTGTTCACCCAGACGGCGCTGCTGCTCTGCGCGCTCCTCGGCGGTCAACTCGCGTGCGTACCCGCCCTCGCCCGATGCGGAAACGCCGAGATCGAGGAACTTGGCGCCGAGCGATTCAATCTGCTCGCGCACTTCCGGGCGCACGTCGAATCCTTCCACCTGCGCACCGAGACGGCGTGCCGTGGCAATGGCCTGCAGGCCTGCGACACCGGC
This sequence comes from Lysobacterales bacterium, assembly GCA_038330365.1. Lineage (GTDB taxonomy): Bacteria > Pseudomonadota > Gammaproteobacteria > Xanthomonadales > Ahniellaceae > JBBQNY01. The sequence continues at coordinate 4,784 of JBBQNY010000088.1, forward strand.
ACCGATCACGAGCACCTTGGAGGGGCGAATCGTTCCGGCAGCGGTGGTGAGCATGGGAAAGAATTTGGGACTGGCCTGGGCGGCGATCAGCACGCACTTGTAGCCGGCCATGCCCGCCTGCGACGACAGCACGTCCATCGCCTGCGCACGGGTGGTGCGCGGCAGGAGTTCCAGTGCGAATGCCGTGATCTTGCGATCGCGCAGGGCGCGAATGCGCTCGTCGCCAAGATGCGGAGAGAGATATCCCACCACGACCGCGCCTTCGCGCAACTGCGCGATGCGTTCGGGTGAGGGCGGCTGCACGGTCAACAGTACGTCGGCATCGGCCAAAATGGTGGCCGCATCGGGCTGACGCTCGACATCGACATACTGTGAGTCGACAAAGTGCGCCGAGTCGCCGCTGCCGGTCTGCAGCCGCAGTTCGGCTCCCAGTGCCTTGAGCTTCTTCGCGACCTCCGGCGTCAACGCCGTCCGCTTTTCCTGCGCGCCTTCCTCGCGAAGCGCTGCAATCCGAACCGCCATACGCTGCTCCCCCGGCACCGCCTGCGAAGGAAGGATGCTAGCGCGGAATGCGGGTTGTTGCGAAGTGGAATTGCCAGCGGCGTGCAATCGGCACCCGTGTCGTCCATGTCCAGGCCCGCACGCACTGCTGTCTGGACGCTGGCCAGCGCATAGCCACGGGACTGCGCGCGCGCCATTGCCACGCCACCGGACCTGCTCAGAAGCGCAAGCTCAGGCGCGGGCGGTGGTCTGCGTGCCGAGTTTCTCCACGACCTGACGCATGGCGCGATCGAAGGCCGGAACGCCATCGTGCACCAGCAACCGGTTCACCGCGAGCAGCGCTGCGAGTTCCTGCACCGAGTACAGGCCGACCTTGAGCCCACGACGATTCACGAACAGCAGCCGGTTGGAGATCGGGCTGATCCAGGCGAGCTTGGCCTGCTGGGATTCACCCTGGGTGCCGACGAAATCGACCCATTTGCCGAGCGTGATGGCACGCGCCGACTCCACGTGGTCGACCATGACATCCTCGCTGGGCATGTCTTCCGCCGCGACCGGGGACTCTTTTTCTTCCTCGTCTGCCACTACCACCGCAGGCGTGGCCGCGATCAGCTCGGCCGCCTTTTCGACCACCCGCTCGGAAGAAGGCGCGCTCGCCGTCTGCTGTTCCACCTGGGCAATGATGCCGCTGAGAATCGGCTGCGCCTGATCGGCGCCGCAGCCCGCGAGAGCGAGGACACGCGCCATGCGGTCGCGCAGATCCATCGCACGATCGGCCGCGAGTCCCGGACCACCGCGCTCGCGACTCTCGGCCGCGGACACCAGCTGGCTGCCGAGTTGCAGCGCGTCACGGTAATCGGGCGACTCGGCACCCTGCCGCAGCTCGGTAATGGTGAGATGGTGGGTCCAGTATCGCGCCAGCACATCCGCGATCAACTGCGGCAGGCGCTTGTTGGAAACGCGAACATCGTATTCGTGCTGCGAATTGCGCCGGGCCTGGGCGAGCCGCTCACGCCCGCGAACCGTATCGGCAGCGCGTTGTTCGACCAGTTCCGTGCGCTTGCGATGGCGCGACAGGAAGTCCGTGAAGTCGGCTTCCAGTCGCTGGAATACGCTCGAGTCCTCGTCGAACTCGTGCAGCAGCGCCTCGACCACGCCCGAAACTTTGGTCAGCAGCCGCTCGTCGTGCTCGTTGTCTTCCTGATAGCCGACGGTGGCATTGGCCATGTCGTTGAGCAGGCGCCGCGCCGGGTGCGTGCGCTGCAGGAAAAGATGGCGGTCCATCAGCGCCAGCTTGATGTACGGCACCATCAGGCGACTGAGCAGCGACTTGACCCGCGGGTGCAGATTGCGGTCGTCCAGGATGACCTCGAACAGCATCCCGACGAGATCGATCGTGTCTTCGTCCGCGTGGGCCATATGGCGGCGCTTGGAGTCCACCCCCGCCGCGCGCGCCTGCTCGGCCAGCGCCGACTTGACCTGTTCGAGCGAAGCGATATCCGCCTGGCCCCACTGATTCGGTTGCTGGGGCAGCGATTGCGTCTGCAAAAGCGTCAGCAGTGATCTGAGTTCGCCGCCGGACATCGGCGCCGGCGCATGCGGGGCGTATTGCTGGGGCTGCGGCGGTCCGTGGCGCCCACGCAGCAGCGTGAGCAGGGCGGAGTAGACCTCGTTCTCGGCCGGATCGATCATCCCCTGCGGCGCGGCCTGCATGTGGCCGTCCATCGGCGCGACACTGCCGTCACCGTCGGCCATCGGCATCGGCACGCCTTGACCTGCGGCCGCCGGACGGACGTCATCGCGACGGACGCCGATGCGGAGATTGGGAAGCACACCAGCCGCCAGCAGCGCGGCGTTGACTTCAGCGTAGAGCTTCTCGCACTGGTCCAGCGTCGCGCGTTCGAACAGCTTGAGCAGGATCAGGCGCACGTTGGGTACGAGATCCACGTCCTGCAGCGAGGCGCGCATCATGAGCGCGAGCGAACGTGGCGCGATGGGATTGTTATGGTCGCCCACCTGGTAGCCGCGACCGGCCAGTGCCGTGAAGCGCTCGTTGAGCGGGAACAGCATGCGCGAAGCGAACCCGTGCACGCTGTTGACGATCGAAGCGATCGCGATCTCTTCCTCCAGCGCCTCGTCGCTGACCAGTTCCAGTGCGTCGGCGTCGTGGGTCGGGCCATTCGGGTCGATGTCTTCATGCCGCTCGATGCGCTCGAACGCACGCCGCAGTTCGTCACTGAAGGTCTGCTCGACCTGGCTCCGACGACGCCGCAGCACGCGCATGCCCGCGAAATAATCCGATTGCACCGAGCTCTGATCGGACTTCTGCGCCAGTTCGAACAGCGTATTGTCGGCCGTCTGCATGACACCGATGACGGTCACGGAGAGCAGCCTCTCGGCAACTGCGCGCGCCTGATTGAGCTGCGCCATCGCGGTGGGCGTGAGCTGCGAGGCCGCGCGACTCGCCGCCTGCGGAATCGGCTCGCGATCGCGCAATGAAACGATCTTGCCGTCCGATCGTTCGTCGCCGGCGTTCTTGTCGACCGCATTCATCCGCGCGTCCCCCAATTATGTACGCCAGAGTACGGTCAACTTCGGCGGCCATAGTGTGAACCGATAGACATATTTGCAACCGGATTGTGCCGCGATTCAGACATCTCGTTCACTTCACGTCACCTTGACGCAAATGGTCCTCCTGCAAGAGTGGGATGCTGCAAATTCCCGATTACGCAAGTGCACGTGCGATTCGGGTACGAGCATGGCACTGATAAGCTGCGCGCGATGTCGACCGATCCCCTGCAATTCCTGCTCGACCGGCGCTCCGTGCCGAGCCGGCAATTATCGGATCCAGGGCCGACGCCGAAACAACTCTCGGACCTGGTGGAAGCCGCTACCCGGGTTCCCGATCATGGTCGACTCGCGCCGTGGCGCTTGATCGGCATCAGCGGCGGGCAGCGCGGCGCACTGGGCGAAGCGCTGGCCGCAATTCACCGCGCGCGTGATCCGGGCGCGAACGAAGCGGTTTTCGAAAAAGACCGGCAGCGCTTCAACCACGCCCCCGTGGTGCTCACGGTCGTCGCGCGGCTGACCGTGCCACACAAGGTCCCGGAGATCGAGCAGATGCTGTCCGCGGGTTGTGTGGCCTACAACCTCCTGCTTGGCGCCCAGGCCATGGGCTTCGGGGCACAGTGGCTGACGGGTTGGGCGGCCTACGACGACGAAGTCCAGCGCCTGCTTGGCCTCCAGCGCGATGAGCGCATCGTGGCCTTCGTGCATATCGGTTCGGCCGATGCCGCGGTGGAGGAACGCGCTTCATTCGCATCGAATTCGCTGCTCAGTTACTGGACCGCGCGGTCCGGCGAGTGAGATTCGAGGCGCAACTGGTCGATGCGAGCATCTATGTCTTCCGGGCATGGCATTCGGTGCCGCCGACCATGCAGGACCGCGATGGCCATCCCGTCAATGCCGTCTACGGATTCTTGGGATTTCTGCTGCGCTGGCTCGACACCGCGCGCCCGACGCACGCGGCACTCGCGTTCGACCAGTCACTGACCAGTTCTTTCCGCAACGGCATCTACCCGGACTACAAGGCCAACCGCTCGTTGCCGCCGCCCGAACTGGAGCGGCAATTCGCGTACTGCGCGGCGCTGGCCGAGGCCATGGCGCTGCCGATGCTCTCCTCCGCAGTGTTCGAGGCAGACGACCTCATTGCAAGCGCCGCGTGCGCGCTCCGCGCCCACGGTGCCCGCATCACCGTGCTCACCGCGGACAAGGACCTGATGCAGGTACTCGAGGGAGACGAGGATTGCTGCTGGGACTTCGCCCGCGACCGACGTTGCACCCGCTCGGAGGTGCCGCAACGCTTCGGCGTCGAGAGCCACCAGATCCCGGATTTTCTTGCACTGACGGGCGACAGCGTGGACAACATCCCGGGCGTGCCGGGAATTGGTGCAAAAACCGCCGCGCGACTGCTGGCGCATTTCGACACGCTCGAAGCTGTGCTCGAGCGCGCTCACGAAGTCCCCTATCTGCGGATTCGGGGTGCGGCTGCGCTGTCCGCGCGCCTTGCGCGGCACGCGGACGACGCACGTCTCGCCCGCCGGCTCACCGAAGTCCGCCGCGACGTCGATGTACCCTCCGACAGCGACTTCTATCGCCTGCGCGCAGGCGATGAGGCGCGCGCTTTCGAGGTGCTCGACCAGCTCCGCTTCGGTCCGCTCACCCGCTCACGTGTACGCGAAGCTCTGGCCCGCTATGCGGACGCCTCCCGATGACGACGGTCCGCGCGACTGGATTTTGGTAACCGCTGCGGGCAGGCTGTACGCCGCACCCGCCTGGCGGGCGCCCACTCCGTCAAGGCAATCAGACCGATGAGAAGTTTTGCGCTGCGGATCCACACCCGCGCCGCCGCCAGCCTGATTGCGGGGATGTTGCTGACCTGTGCGGCCGCGGGCGCGGAGCCGCTGGTGGATCCGGCCTACCTCGCCAACATCAAGGATGACTACACCACACCGCCGCGTGGCATGACCGCGGCCGAACGCGCGTCCTGGCAAACGCCGGATCTGGCGCGCATGCCGGCAGCGCCACCGAATGGCAACGTGCGTGCGCAGGCCGAGTACGAGTCAACCGATGGATTGCTGATCCGGTGGGGATCGCAGAACGCGTTGCTCACCGAGATGGTTGTGGCGGCGACCACCCTCGATGCCACCGCGCGGATGTATATCGTCGTGACGGGCGAAGCGCAGCGCAACGCTGCTGCCGACATCCTCGCCGGCGCTGGCGCCAACATGAGCCGCGTTGAATTCATCATCCAGCCATGCAACACCGGATGCAGCGTATGGATGCGCGACTACGGTCCGAGATTCATTGAATCCGATGGCATACGAGCGGTAATCGATCACACCTACAACCGGCCACGTGCGGTCGACAACGCGTTCCCCGACCTCTGGAGCGCGTCGACCCTCGATCCGCAATACGACATCCCGCTGGTGCACGGCGGTGGCAACTTCCACCTCTTTGCCAATCGCCGCGCCTTCATGACGCGCCTGATCCAGAACGAAAACGCGGGTTCCAACGCGCAGCAGATCCATGATCTCTACCGCGACTACCAGGGACTCGACGTGGAGATCGTGGATGCGTTCCCTTCATCTTTTGACAGCACGCAGCACATCGACATGTGGACGCTGCCGGTCGACGACGACGAAATCATTGTCAGCGACTATCCCGAGAATGGCGATCAGACGCCCGATGCCATCGCAGACACGTTCGCCGCCGCGCGCGCCCAGGAGGGCTACACCGTGTATCGAATACCCGGCTGGAGCAGCGGATTCGGCACCGGCACGCACTACACCTATGCCAACTCCGTGGTGCTCAACTCCATCGTCATGATCTGCACTTTCAACGGACAGGACGCGCGCAACGAGCAGGCCCGTGCCGTATACGCCGCTGCGTTCGAGGACAAGACCATCGTGCAGGTGAACTGCTCGGGCATCATCGGGCTTGCCGGCGCCATCCACTGCATCGTCATGCACGTGCCCGTGGCACGCACGCTGCTCCTCTTTCGCGACCAGTTCGAATAAGTCGCCCCTGGGCGCGGTTATTACACCGATAGACTTCAGGGATGACGGCGAACGCACTGGAGACACTGCAACGTACCTTCGGCCATCGTGAATTCCGGGGGCCGCAGGAAGACATCATCCGGCATGTGATTGCCGGCAACGATGCGCTGGTGCTGATGCCCACCGGTGGCGGCAAATCCCTCTGCTACCAGATACCGGCGCTGGTGCGCCCGGGT
>JBBQNY010000089.1:0-10931 GCA_038330365.1 Lysobacterales bacterium
CGGCCTTTTTGCGATTGGTGGCGGCGAGACGCTGCGCTACGACGACATGGTGCGTCGGGTGCTGCGGGCGCGCGGTATCCGCGCTCCAGTGCTACGGGTGCCGGACGCGCTGTTCAATGTCGCGCTCGGCCTTGCGCACCGAGTCGGTCGACTGCGTTCACTGACACCGGCCATGGTGAGGCGGATGCGCGAGGATCTCGTCGTTGATGATGGCGAGGCCCGCAGCGTGCTGCGACATGCGCCGGAGCGATTTCTGGACTCGCAAGCGACGCGCGACTAGGACAACAACGCTTGGTTCTCTCCGCGGCGGCGACCGGATCGACGCGGCAGCGCGACCTCAGCCGTCGCCGTTCGAACCGGTGGACGCCGCCGCGCGTTCGCCCACGATGCGGTCGATGAGATAGAGCGGACGCTGCTTGCTCTCGGCGTACAGCCTTCCCAGATATTCACCGATGAGTCCAAGCGCGATCAGCTGCACGCCGCCCAGCATCAGCACCACCGTCATCAGCGATGGATAGCCCCGCACTGCCTCGCCCCACAGGAGGGTCTTGGCGATGGTCCAGGCGCCATAGCCGAACGCGAGCAGCGCGGTCAGAAATCCCACGTAGGTTGCCGCGCGCAGCGGCACCGTGGAAAACGACGTCACACCCTCGAGCGCGAAATTCCACAGCCGCCAGTAGTTGAACTTGGTGTTGCCGGCCGCGCGCGGATCGCGATCGTATTCAAGGCCGATCTGGCGATAGCCCACCCATGCGAACAGTCCCTTCATGAAGCGGTGACGCTCGCGCAGCTGCCGCAAGGCCAGCACGGCGCGCCGGCTCAGCAGGCGGAAGTCGCCGGTGTCGCGCGGCACAGGCGTGGATGAGAGTCGCCCCATCAACCGATAGAACATGAGCGCGGTACCGCGCTTGAGCCACGACTCGCCGGCGCGTGAGCGGCGCACGCCGTAGACGACGTCATAGCCTTCGCGGTAGCGCGTGAACATCTCGCCGATCATCTCCGGCGGGTCCTGCAGGTCCGCGTCGAGCACCACCACTACTTCGGCGTCGGCGTGATCGAGTCCGGCCGTGAGTGCCTGCTCCTTGCCGAAATTGCGTGCCAGCAGCAGCGCGGTTACGCGCGGATCGGATTCCGCCAGCACCGCGAGCGCCTCCCCGGTGCCGTCGCGCGAGCCGTCATCGACGTAGAGGATCTTCCAGGAAACTCCCAGGTCGTCGAGGGCTGCAGTCAGTCGAGGATGCAGCAGCGGCAGCGCGGCTGCCTCGTTGAAGCAGGGGATCACCGCGCATAGCGTCGGCATCGCCGGCGAGAGCGATTCGCTCACGGGGCGCAACAACTCATCGTGCTGCATCGCAACATATTGTCGTTTCTTAAAATTTCGTTGAGAAAGCGTTGCGACTTCGTGAAGTCTTTGCCTATGATACCGACCTCAATACGACGCCGTACGTCCGGGGAGAGCCACGCAATGACCGTTCGCAATCTTTTTGCCGCAGCTTCGTGCGCGGCACTGCTCGCAGGGTGCAGCGGAGGCGGCGACAGTCCGCGTGCGGTGCCGACACCCGTGCCGAGCAACGACAACGGCTCGCCGATCACCGCGATCATCACGGCGCGTTTCGATCCGACCAACGGCATCATTCCGTTTCCCAACAATCTGCTGTTGTCGGGAACGCGCGATCTCACCATCAATGCGCCGGCCGCCAACCCTGCGAATTTCGGCGATCCCGCCGTGGCGCTCAATGCGCTCGATGGCTTCTCGACTGTTGCGCCGCTGACGTTCTCGCTTTCAGCCACGCCGGCAGCGTCGACCCTGACCACGAGCAGCATCCGCATCTTCGAGGTGAGGCTCACCGGCCCGGGCGGCGGCGTGACCTCAGTTGTCCGCGCGCTTGGTCCGACCGAATACGCAGTGGCCCTGTCGCCCAGCGATCCATTGCAGCGCACGGTCGCGATCCTGCCGTTGGCGCCCCTCAAGCAGCTCACGTCCTACCTCGTGGTCGTCACCGATGACGTGCGCGACGCCGCTGGCAACGATGCGACGCCGGACCAGACGTTTTTCCTGACCACGCGCACCGCGCCGCTTTGCGTCAATGGCGCGAGCACCGACCCGCTCATTCCCACCGCCAGCGCCTGCGCACTGGAGCCACTGCGCCAGCTGACCGGATCGCAGCTGGCCGCTGCCAACGGGGCCGGCGTGCCGCGCGCCGACGTGGTGCTGAGCTGGGTGTTCACTACGCAGAGCATCAGCCCGGTGCTGATGGCCGTGCGGACGCAGAACCAGCCGGGTCTGGTGCGGGCTGCACCGACGGGCCTCACCATCCAGGCCGCGTCGCCGAGCTTTCCGCCAATCGCCGACATCTTCATCGGCACGCTGGATCTGCCGTATTACCTGGCCGCTCCGACCGCGAGCACGCCGCAGGTCATTCTCACGACCTTCTGGCAGGCAGCGCCCGGTGCTTATGTGCCGCCGTTCAATGCTTTCGGGCTTGATCCAACCTCGACCAATCTCACGTATGCGAACCCGCTGCCGGTACGCCGCAGCACGCAGTCGGTGCCGCTGATCATGACGGTGCCCAACGCCGCGTCCGGTCGCACCCGGCCTGCCGCCGGTTGGCCGGTGGTGATTTTCCAGCACGGCATCACGCGCAACCGCACCGATGCCCTGGCGATCTCGGCGACGTTCGCGGCCCAGGGATTTGTCGTGGTGGGCATCGACCAGCCGCTGCATGGTGTCGATCCGTCGAACCCGTTCTACATCGAGAACACGCCCTTTGGGCCGATCTCGAACGAGCGCACCTTCGATGTCGATCTGGTCAGCAACACCACCGGCGCGCCGGGTCCCGACGGCGTGATCGATGCGTCGGGCACGCACTTCATCAACCTGCCGAGCCTCCTTACGTCGCGTGACAACCTGCGCCAATCGGTCTCCGACCTGTTCACGCTGTCGAAGTCGATCGCGAGCATCAACATCGATGGCGATCCCGCAGGCGATCTTGATCCCACGCGGATTCAGTTCGTTGGCCAGTCGCTGGGTTCGATCGTCGGTCTCAACTTCGTGACGCTCGATCCGACCGTGAACGTGAGCACGCTGAGCGTTCCAGGCGGCGGCATTGCCCGGCTGCTCAATGGCTCGGCAACCTTTGGTCCGCGCATCCGTGCGGGTCTGGCGGCCTCGGGCCTGCAGCCGAACACGCCGAACTTCGACCAGTTCCTGCTGATCGCGCAGACCGTCATCGACTCGGCTGATCCGATCAACTTCGCGCCGCTGGCGGGCGCCGAGCGCATCCTGCTGCACGAAGTGGTCGGTGGGGCGCAGCTGTCGGGCGGCATCGTCAATCTGCCGGACCAGGTGATTCCGAATTCGGTTCCGGGTGCGCCGCTGTCGGGCACTGAACCGCTGATCCGCGCGCTTGGTCTCGCGACCATCACGGCGAGCACGCAGAACGCTGCAGGCATCCGCGGCGCTGTCCGCTTCATCAAGGGCGAACACGGCTCGCTGCTGAGCCCGGCCCGCAGCGCCATCCATCCACCGGCTGATCCGATCGGCTTTCTCGACGTGACCACCGAGATGCAGACCGAGATGGCCAGCATGATCGTGTCCAACGGCACCCAGGTGCAGGTGGCCAACACGTCCGTCATCCGTACACAGTGATCCGGGAACAGGGGACCAACATGAGTCAGAGCAATTTGAAACAGGCGTCTGCCCGGAACTACCGCGGGGGCGCGAGTTTGCGTCGCCCCGCGCTGGTGGCGGCCATCGCGCTCGGCCTCAGCGGCCAGGCCGCGGCCATCGAGTTGAACCTGGGCGACAACGTCCGCGGCACCTTCGACACGACGGTGTCGTACGGTGTGGCGGTGCGGGTGCAGGATATCGACGAGAACCTGGTGGGCAAGGCCACGCTTCTGCCCACTACCTTCCTGTTGCCCAATGCGCAGCAGCGTTTGCTGCCGGGCCGGTTCTCGGTCAACTCCGACGACGGCAACAGCAAGTACCAGGACGGCGACATCTTCTCGAACGCGTTCAAGATCACCAGCGAGCTCAGCCTGAACTGGGGCGACAGCTGGGGTGCATTCGTGCGCGGCAGTTATTTCTACGACTTCGAGAACGCGGATCGCGACGATCTCACCGAACTTGCGAAAGAAAAAGTCGGCGACGATCTCAAGCTGCTCGACGCCTTCATCTTCCACAACTTCAATTTCCTCGGGCGCGACGGCTCCTTCCGTCTCGGCCACCAGGTCGTGAGCTGGGGCGAGAGCACCTTTATCCAGAATGGCATCAACGTCATCAATCCGATCGACGTATCCAAGCTGCGCGTTGCCGGCGCGGAGCTCAAGGAAGCGTTCCTGCCAGTCAACATGCTCTGGGGTTCGTGGAATCTCGACGAGAACGTATCCGTCGAGGCGCTCTACATGTTCGAGTTCGAACAGACCGAGCCCGACCCGGCCGGCACCTACTTCAGCACCAACGATTTCGCCACGCTCGGCGGAACCTACGTGATGCTCGGTTTCGGCACCGTGCCGCAGCCGGTCAACAACCCCGAACTGTTCTTTGATACCTGCTTCAACAATGGACCGGGCGACACAGGATTGCCGGCCACCATCGTACGGACGGGCTGCGGCGCAGCCGTGGCGCGCGCACCGGATCTCTATCCGAGTGACAGCGGCCAGTACGGCGCCGCCTTGCGCATCTTCTCGCCAGATCTCAACGACACCGAATTCGGCTTCTTCTACCTCAACTATCACAGTCGTCTGCCGCTCATCAGCGGCATCTCGATCACCAATTCTTCGCCGACGTCCGGTCGCTACTTCGTGGAGTATCCCGAGGATATCGATCTTTTCGGCGTCAGCTTCAACACCACGTTGACCAGCCTCGGCGTGGCGCTGCAGGGCGAAATTTCCTATCGCCCGAACGCGCCTCTGCAGCTCGACGACGTGGAGCTGCTGTTCACCGCACTGTCGCCACTCAACCCCCTGATCGCGCAGCCTTCGCTGCGCTTCGTCAGCCAGCTCGGCACCGTCGGTCCTGGACAGGTCGTGCAGGGTTGGGATCGCTTCCGCGTATCCCAGTGGCAGATGACTGCCACCAAGCTCTTCGCAGAGCGTCTCGGCGCTGACCAGATCGCGGCGGTTGGCGAGATCGGCGGCACCTACGTGCCGGGTCTGCCCGACAAGGACGTGCTGCGGCTGCAGGGTGACGGCACCGACACCGGCGGTGGCGGCGACATCCTCAACGGCTTCGCCCGCAATCCCATCACCCAGACCAACGGCTTCCCCACCAAGTATTCGTGGGGCTATCGTCTGGCCGCCCGTGCGGATTACAGCAGCGTGTTCAATACCGCGTTCAACCTCTCGCCGCGCATCGCCTTCAACCACGACGTCAATGGCATCACACCAGGCCCCGGCGGCAACTTCCTGGAAGACCGCAAGTCACTGACACTGGGCATTGAGGGCAACTATCTCAGCGCCTGGGCGGCCGATTTCAGCTACACGCGCTTTTTCGGAGCGAGTGATCGCGACGAGCCGGGCGACGCGGTGCTGAACCTCATCCATGATCGCGATTTCGCGGCTTTCACGCTGCGTTACTCATTCTGACGCAGTAGAAATTCCAGAGGACACCCGCATGGCATCCATTACGCGCACTTTGCTGGTCTCGGCCCTGGCGCTGGGCTGCACCCTTGCCTTCGCCGCGACCAGTGCCCAGAAGGCGGCCGAACTGGGCAAATCGCTGAACCCCATGGGTGGCGAGAAGGCCGGTAACGCCGACGGTTCGATCCCCGCATGGGACGGCGGCATCACCAAGCCGCCAGCCGGCTACAAGAGCGGCAGCTTCCACGTCGATCCGTATGCGGCGGACAAGCCGCTGTTGACCATCACACCGGCCAACTACAAGCAGTATTCCGACAAGCTCGCGGCGGGCTCGCAGGCGATGTTCGCGCGCTACGGCACGTTCAAGATGAACGTGTATCCGACCCATCGCTCCGCGTCATTCCCGGCGCGGGTGTACGAATATTCGAAGACCAATGCCCGCAACTGCAAACTGGTCGCGAATGGCGAAGGTATCGAGAATTGCGCCGAGGGCTTTCCGTTCCCGGTCGCGAACGATGCCTACGAGGCAATCTGGAACCACAAGCTCAAGTACAAGGGCGTATCGGTCGTCAGCTATTCGAACCAGGCCCCGGTTACTGCCGGCGGTGCGTTCAATCTGGTACGGCTGAAAGAGGAAGTGCTCGGCCTGTACTACAAGCAGGGCAACACCTCGGACAACATCAACAACATCCTGCTGTATTTCAAGCAGGAGGTCCTGTCGCCGGCGCGTCTTGCCGGTCAGGTTCTGCTGGTGCATGAAACCCTCAATGCCAAAGCCGCACCGCGGCAGGCGTGGGTGTACAACCCCGGGCAGCGCCGCGTGCGTCGTGCGCCCAACGTTGCCTACGACAACCCGGGCACGGCATCCGACGGACTGCGCACCAATGACATGACCGACATGTTCAACGGCGCAATGGATCGCTTTGACTGGAAGCTGGTCGGCAAGAAGGACATGTACGTTCCCTACAATTCCTATGCCGCCAAGGCCGGCGGCACCAAGGTCGCCGACCTGATCCGCCCCGGTCACATCAATCCCGACAAGCTGCGCTATGAGCTGCATCGCGTCTGGGTGGTCGAAGCCAAGCTCAAGCCCGGCAAACGCCACATCAACAGCCGTCGCACGTTCTACCTGGACGAGGACAGCTGGCAGATCCTGCAGATCGACCATTACGACGGGCAGGGTGGACTGTGGCGTTACTCGGAGGCAGCTCCGATCAACTACTACGAAGTGCCGACGCTCTGGACAACGCTCGAGACGCATCACGACGTGAAGTCCGGTCGCTACATCTCGCAGCTGCTCGACAACGAGGACAAGCCGCGTGACTTCGGGCACCTGAGCACACCGTCGAACTACTCGCCACAGTCACTGCGTACGCGCGGAGTCCGCTGAGCGGGGCCAGATTGCGGCGGATCGGGGATCCGCCGCAGTGCCAGCGGCAAGGTCGTGGCAGGCCGTCGCGGAGCGCAAGCTCCGCTGATGCAGTACGTTCGATGCGCCACCCGATCGTCGAGGCGCGATGCGGCACGGTTTTGACGACGGCATGACGACGACACGGGAGAAGGCGATGCGGCACACCCCGTTCCTGCAGATGCCGCTCGCGGCGCTGTTCGCTCTGCTGATGCAAACGGCCATCGCGCAGGATGTGGCGCCCGCCGAGATCGGCGCCAACGACCTCGATCCGGATGCGGTGGCGTTGTCAGATACGGGCAGCGGCACCCCTGGGTCTGAAGCGACCGCAGCGGATGGCGACGCGGACGCGGGCGTTGCGGCCGATGATCCGAGCCTTGTCGCCAGCGAACAGGTTCGGCTGGCAGACCGGGCCATCCTGCTCGACAGCGTGCGCGTCGGCGAAGAGATCGTCGCCGTCGGCGAACGCGGCATCATCGTGCGCGGCGCGGGGGACGCCTTCCGCCAGGTCGCCAACGTTCCAACGCGCTCCACCCTCACAGCGGCATTCGCCGTCGGCCAGCAGATCTGGGCCGTCGGACACGATGGCGTGATCGTGCACTCCGGCGATGGCGGCGCCAGCTGGGAACGGCAGAGGGCCGACCCCTGGCGGGCTGGCTCGGACGATCTCCAGAATGGCGTGCCGCTGCTTGATGTCCTGTTTCTGGATGCAGCGCACGGATTCGCCATCGGTGCCTACTCGCTGATGCTCGAGACACGCGACGGTGGCAAGTCATGGCAGCGCCGGTCGCTGCGCGGCCCGGACGACGTCGGCGCAGCTGTCGCATCGGCAGATGTCACGGCAACGGCCGGCACATCCCCGGCTGACGACGTCGACGATGCCGGCAACGACAATGATTCGTGGAACTTCAGTGCCGATGAGCTCGATCTCGAGGCCGAAACAGACCCCCACTTGAATGCCATTACGCGGACGGCGTCGGGTGGACTCCTGATCGCTGCGGAGCGTGGCACAGCGTTCCGCTCGCGCGATGGTGGCGCGACCTGGAAGCGACTGAAACTGCCCTACGCCGGCTCGATGTTCGGCGTGATCGGATTCTCGAACGAGCACGCCCTGCTGTTTGGTCTGCGTGGCAATGTGCTTGAGACGTTTGACCTCGGCGATACGTGGCACGAAGTCGACTCCGGCGTCGAGGCGAGCCTTCTGGGGGGAGTCGCAGTGGGCAATGGCGGCGCGATCCTGGTTGGAGCCAACGGCGTCCTGCTGCGCCGCGACAAAGGGGACGACGCGTTCGTCGTCAACCGCTATCGCACCGCCAGCGGTGAATCGCCGATCCTCGCGGGCGTCGTGACCGACACCCGGGGCGGCCTCGTGGTGCTGGGTGAGCGGGGCATAGCGCCCTACCGCCAGTGATTCGCCTTCCGCGCCCGATGCAAAGCCCGATGCCAACGCGAGGTCCGCAGCCATGACCGTTCCGACTTCGCAGGCGCCGCCCGGGGCCTTCGTCCGGTTTGCCGAAAAAGTGGTATTCGGCAGCCGACCACTGGTGCTCGTGGTATTCGCGATCGTGACGATTGTGATGGCCTTTTTCGCCAGCCAGTTGCGCGTGGACGCCGGATTCAAGAAGCAGATCCCGCTGCAGCACGAATACATGCAGACGTTCCTCGACTACGAGGCGGATTTTGGAGGCGCCAACCGCGTGCTGGTCGCGGTAATGGCCAAAGACGGCGACATGTTCGATCGCGAGTACTTCGCGACACTCGAGAACGTGACCCGTGACGTCATGGCGATCGACGAAGTCGAGGACGCGCGCGCACGTTCACTGTTCACGCCGAATGTCCGTTTTGTGGAAGTGGTCGAAGACGGCTTCGCCGGTGGCAACGTCATTCCCGACACCTTCACGCCCAACGTCGAAGGTTTCGAAGCCACGCAAGCTGACTTCGACACCCTGCGCAGCAATATCGTCAAGGCCAACATCCTCGGTCGACTCGTGGCCAAGGATTACTCGGGCGCGATGGTCTGGGCCGATCTCGTGCCGGAGACGGAGACGCGCAAGGTCGACTACCAGAAAGTCGCCGCGCAGCTCGAGGCGATCCGCGCGAAGTACGAGGATGCCAACCACACGATCCACATCATCGGCTTCGCCAAGATGGTCGGCGACATCGCCGACGGCGCGCGCTCGGTCATCTATTTCTTCCTGGTCACCATCGGACTGACCTGGCTGCTGCTGTATCTCTATTCGACCTCGGTCAAGCTCGCTTCACTGACGGTGCTGAGCGCGCTGGTCGCCGTCGTGTGGATGCTCGGCGCATTGCGGCTCATGGGCTTCGGCATCGACCCGATGAACATGTTGACGCCGTTCCTGATCTTCGCCATCGCCGTCAGCCACGGCGAGCAGATGATCAATCGCTTCCGTGGCGAGATCTTTTTCGGCGGTCTGGAAGAAGGAACCGTGCAGGAGCTGCGCCAGCGTCAGGGCGTGCCGCCGCTGGAAGCCGCGCGCCTCGCATTCCGCATGCTGCTGGTTCCGGGCTCGGTGGCGCTGGTGGCAGGCTGCATCGGCTTCGCCGCGATCCTGATTATCCCGATCCGCATTATTTTCGAGCTGGCGATCACGGCCACCATAGGCGTCGCCCTCACCCTCCTCACCGATCTGATCCTGCTGCCCGTGCTGCTGTCGTACACGAAGTTGCGCAACCTCGAGCGCAAGCGCGAGTTCCGCCTTCGTCAGCTGACGCGCTTCGACCGCATCTGGGCCGCGCTCACCCGATTCAGTCGCCCGCTGCCGGCGGCGATCATCATCCTGATCGGAATCTCCGTGTGGTTCGTTGCCGAACGCCGGGGCGATCAGGTGATGATCGGCGATGCGGAAGAGGGCGTGGCGGAGCTCAGGCCCGAAGCGCGCTACAACCGTGACGCCGTGCTCATCAGCGACAAGTTCGCGCTGTCGGTCGACATGATCAACGTGATCGCCGAAGCGGCGCCTTCCGCCTGCACCACCAGCTACCGTGCGATGGAGAAGATCGACCGTTTCGCGTGGCATCTCACCAACATTCCGGGCGTGGAGCAGGTCATCACGCTGCCGATGGCCGCCAAGATCGTCAACGCCGGCTGGAACGAAGGCAACATCCGCTGGCGCGCGCTGCCGCGAAATCCCGACTCGCTCAGGCTCGCGACACAGGGCTTCGAAACCGACTCGGGCCTACTCAACGCGGACTGTTCCGCCATTCCCGTGACCGCGTTCCTGGGCGATCACAAGGCCGACACCATCGACCGCGTGGTGGCGGCCGTGAAGGATTTCCGCAAGGACAACGACGCCTTCCGTGAGGACTTCGTCGCTGAGCGCAAGGCAGCTGTCGAGAAGGCCGCAGCTGCGGGCGAGGACTATCGCAGCGATGCCGTGAACCTGCGCCTGGCGACCGGCAACGTCGGCGTGCTCGCCGCCATCAATGACACGGTGCGCGAGGTCGAGCACTGGATCCTCTGGCTGTTGTACGCGGCGGTGTTCCTGATGTGCCTGATCAGTTTCCGCAGCCCGCTCGCGGCGGTCTGCATTGTGCTGCCCCTGATTCTGGTGACCGAGCTCGGCCACGCGCTGATGGTGCAGCTCGGCATCGGCATGAAGGTCAATACGCTGACCGTGGTGGCACTGGGTGTCGGTATCGGCGTGGATTACGCGATCTACATCTTCGCGCGCATGCGCGAATCGATGAAGCAGGGCCGCACGCTGTCGGAGAGTTATTTCATCGCGCTCAAGACCACCGGCATCGCCATCTTCTACACGGCACTGACCCTGGCCGCCGGCGTGGCCACCTGGAACTTCTCGGCGCTCAAATTCCAGGCCGACATGGGCCTGATGCTCACCTTCATGTTTGTCGTGAACATGCTCGCGGCCATCATTTTCCTGCCGGCACTCGCGCGCTGGCTGCTGCGCCCGGGCGA
>JBBQNY010000090.1:0-10928 GCA_038330365.1 Lysobacterales bacterium
CTGGCCATCGCATCGCGACCTCGGGTTGCGCGCTTGATCCAGCCCGGGCCGCGAGAGACGAGGTCTTGCCACGCTTCGTCGACCTGCCATGCCGCGCCGCGCTCACGCAATGCGGAAAGCAACGCTGCCGACTGGTGCAGATCCTTGTTCGACTTCGCGATGCGCGATGCGGGTCGCTCGCCGGCAACGATGAGCTTGTGCAGTGCGTAGCGCGCGGGATGCGGCACGTTCACCAACACTCCACCGGCGCTGCAGAACACCACCGCCTGCTCCACTCCCTGCAACAGGTATTCCATAAATTTGAGCGGCTGCAGTACGACACCCAGCTGTGGGTGTCGGAATGACTGGGTTCCGCCACGGCGCAGCGGCGTCAGGAAGTCGAGCTGCAATTCCGGATCGCGTGGATTCAGATAGCTCCCCCCTGCCTCACCATCACGATTCACCAGCGGCAGAAACCCCATCTGCAGGGAATCAATCGCGCCGTGCGTGTCGATCTCGATGTTTGCAGGCAGCGCGATGACCAACGACTTGCCGGCGTGCGCGAAGTCCACGTCCTGTGTGCGCTCGCCGCTCTCCCATGCCACTCCCAGCATGTTGCCCAGGCTCAGGAACGCATGCGTTCCAATCAGAATGCCCGCTGCGTTGAAGAAGCCGTAATCGGCCAACCTTTGAACAACGCGGAAATGCGTGTTCAACAGCGGCGTGCATCCGAGTGCCTCGGCAGAGCGCGACAGAGCTGCCAGCGCGGGCGCAGCGCCACCTGTCGCATGGGCGGCAATGAGCGCGCGTACCCTATCCGAATCCGGTCCGATATAGATCTGCCGCAACTTGCCGGAAAGCTCCGTGTACTGGAAGTACCAGTAGCTGCGTGCCTTGACGGTCTTGCTCGCAAAAGAGCCGCGCAGGCTCGCAACGGAGCGTGCGATATCGGCCGCGTGACTTGCATCCAGCAGCTGCGAGTACGCATTCTGCGCGGTCAGTGACAGGGATCGGAAGCCGTGCATTCGGTAGTTATACTAGTAATAGCCGTAAACTAGTATAACCTAGGTCGCAGCGGTCGTCGCCGCAGCAGGCAATCGTCTCTGACGAGGATCTCCGCGCCCTTTCTCTGCGTCGCGGTTGAACGGCGGGTCGGCGGCCTCAATTGATAACTCGCGGCGCGCGATAATGTGCGGGTCGTCGAGGAGGTCGTGTGTTCGAGCATCTGGATCCGGTCGTGCTGGCGCGCGCGCAGTTCGCGTTCACGGTGTCGTTCCACTTTATTTTTCCCGCGTTCTCGATCGGGCTGGCGAGCTATCTGTTCGTGCTCGAAGCCTTGTGGCTGCGCACCGGGCATGCGCTCTACATGGATATCTACCGCTACTGGCTGAAGATCTTCGCGATCGCGTTTGGCATGGGCGTGGTGTCGGGCATCGTCATGTCCTACCAGTTCGGCACCAACTGGTCGGTGTTTTCCGAAAAGGCCGGGCCGATCATCGGGCCACTGATGGCCTACGAGGTGCTCACCGCGTTTTTCCTCGAGGCGGGCTTTCTCGGCGTGATGCTGTTCGGCATGAAACGTGTCGGCCCAGGCCTGCACTTTGCCGCGACCAGCATGGTGGCGATCGGAACCCTGATCTCCGCCACGTGGATCATCTCGGTCAACAGCTGGATGCACACGCCGGTCGGCTTCGACATCAACGCGCAGGGGCAGTTCGTGCCGGCGGGCTCGTGGCTGCCGATCATCTTCAATCCGAGCTTTCCGTTCCGGCTCGTGCACACCGTCATCGGCGCCTATCTCACGACCGCGCTGGTGGTCGGCGCAGTCGGTGCCTGGCACCTGCTTCGCGATGGCCAGAACGCACACGCCCGCCGCATGTTTTCCATGGCGATGTGGATGCTGACGCTCGTCGCGCCGCTGCAGATCATTGCCGGTGACGCGCATGGACTGAACACGCTCGAGCATCAACCGGCCAAGATCGCGGCGATGGAAGGCCACTTCACGAGTCATCCGGAAGGGGCGCCACTGGTGCTGTTCGGCATTCCCGACACGGATGCGCAACGCATGCGCTACGCGCTCGAGATTCCGAAGCTCGGCTCGCTGATCCTGAAGCACGATCCTTCTGCGCCGATGCAAGGGCTGGACGCATTTCCGCGTGATCGCGTACCGTCGGTGCCGATCCTGTTCTTCTCGTTCCGCATCATGGTCGGACTCGGACTCGCGATGCTGGGCCTCGGTTTATGGAGCCTTCTCGCGCGCTGGCGCGGGAGACTCAACGACAGCCGTTGGCTGCTGCGTGCAGCCGTGCTGATGGGACCTGCGGGTTTCGTCGCCGTGATCGCCGGATGGATCACGACCGAGGTGGGCCGCCAGCCGTGGACCGTGTACGGGCATCTGCTGACCGCGGAATCGCATTCACCCATCGCGGCGCCGGCCATCGCCGCATCCCTGCTGGCATTCGTCGTCGTCTACTTCTTCGCCTTCGGTGCGGGCACCTGGTACCTGCTGCGGCTGATGTCGGATCCACCTGGGTCGCACGAGCCCGAGCCGGCGCACGAGCCGGCGCGCGCTGCCGGTATCACGCCGGCGCAGGCGGTCGATCCTGAAGCCACAGTCGGAGACATCGGAGCTTCACCGCGATGAGCGGCGACCTTGATCTCTCGCTCGTGTGGGCGCTGATCCTCGCGTTCGCGGTGTTTGCGTACGTGGTCATGGATGGATTCGATCTCGGCATCGGCATCCTGTTCCCCTTCCTCGCTGTCGGTCGCGAGCGCGACGACGCGATGAACTCGATCGCGCCGGTATGGGACGGCAACGAGACATGGCTGGTGCTCGGCGGCGGCGGGCTCATGGCCGCGTTCCCGACGGCCTACGCGATCATCCTGCCGGCCACTTATCCACTGATGATCGCGATGCTGCTCGGGCTCGTGTTCCGCGGCGTGGCGTTCGAGTTCCGCTGGCGTCACGCCGGACACCGCAGGCTCTGGGACATCGCGTTCACCGTGGGCTCGCTGGTCGCCGCGCTCGCGCAGGGCATCACGCTCGGCGCGATCCTGCAGGGCATCCACGTCGAAGATGGCGCCTACTCCGGCGGCTGGCTCGACTGGCTGTCGCCCTTCAGCGTGTTGACCGGCATCTCGCTCGTCGTGGGTTACGCGTGGCTCGGTGCGACGTGGCTGGTCTGGCGCACCGAGGGCGACGTGCAGGGGCACGCCCGCCGCTTCGCCAGGCTGCTGGCGATCGGGACGCTGGCGGCGCTGGCTGCGGTCAGCGCAGCGACGCCATTCCTGAGTTTCGCGTATTGGGAACGCTGGTTCGACATGCCGGGCGTATTGCTGACGGCGCAGGTGCCGCTGCTGGTGGCGATCGCCGCGTTCGCCTATTTCCGTTCGCTGGCAAAGGGGCGAGATCTCGCACCCTTCCTGATTGCGCTGGGGCTTTTTCTGCTCGGCTTCATTGGCCTCGGCATCAGCATGTTCCCGTACCTGGTACCGGAGTCCGTCACGCTGTGGGACGCCGCGGCGCCAGAAAGCAGCCAGCGCTTCATGCTGGTGGGAACGGTTTTCATCATTCCCTTGATCATCGGCTACACCGCGTGGGCGTACTGGGTGTTCCGCGGCAAGGTCGACGCGCACGGCTATCACTGATGGCGGTTGACGCGCCCTGGTCAAGGACCCTGAGCCGCGTGGGCTGGTTCGTCGCGTTGTGGCTGGCGGGCGTGCTCGGGGTCGCGAGTGTCGCGGGACTGTTGCGGTGGTGGCTGATCGGCTGAGCTTGCGACATGGGCGCCTCCCGGGTCGCGGCAGGCATGAGCGATACTCAGAACTGCAGGACTTCCGGAAGGCAATCGGCCGGATCCGCGCGCACCTTTAGACATGCACTCGACCGGCCACGCGCTGCGACGATCAGGTCGGTGTGCTGCGACGCTGAATGATACTCTCGCTCCTGTCCGCCCACTGCTGGATGCGTCCGATCCTGAGCCTCATTTTTATTTCTGCCGGTCTCGCCTTGCTGGCCGTTGGCGGCGATGTCCTGGTGCGTGGATCCGTTCGCGTTGCGTCGGCACTGGGCGTTTCGAAGCTGCTGGCGGGGCTTGTGGTGGTGGGCTTCGGCACTTCGACGCCGGAACTTGCCACCAGTCTCATCGCCGCGTTCCGGGAGTCGCCGGGACTGGTGCTGGGCAACGTGATCGGCTCCAACGTCGCCAACATCCTGCTGATACTTGGCGTTGCGGCCTGCGCCGCGCCGCTGGCGACGCGGCGCGGTGAGTTCAAACGCGACACCCTTGCGTTGCTCGTCGCATCTTTCGCGGGTGCCGCGGTGGTGTATGCCGGTGTGGCAGGCCAGGTCGCCGGCGCTCTGCTCGCTGCGCTGCTCGTTGCCTACATCGTCATCGCGTATCTGAGTGAGCGGCGCAACGCCGGCATTGATCAGCCCGCCGTGCTCGACGGAGCGGGCGCGTTGCCGAAAAGTCGTGCACGAGAGTTGGCCATTGCGATTGGACTTTCTCTGGCGGGGATCGCCGCAACGATTCTGGGCGCGCATCTGCTGGTGAACGGCGCCATCGAGGTGGCTACCCGCCACGGAATCTCGGAGGCGGTGATCGGGCTCACCGTTGTGGCCATAGGCACGTCGCTTCCAGAGCTCGTGGCTTGCACCATCGCCGCGCTGCGCCGCCATCCCGAAGTGGCCATCGGCAACGTGCTCGGATCGAACATCTACAACCTTTTCGGGGTACTGGGCGTTACCGCGCTGATCCATCCGGTGCCGGTCCCGCCCTCAATCTCGCACCTCGATGTGGGTGCGCTGCTGGCTTCTGCGGGTCTGCTTGCCGTGTTTCTCTGGCGCGGCATTCCGCTGGGCCGGGCGACCGGAACAGGATTTCTGTTGTTGTATGTCGCGTACATGGCGAGCCTGGTTTTCCATGGCTGAGTTCACGTATCCGCATGGCTGTCCGTCGCGTTGTCACCGCAACGGGATGGCGGAGGATTTTCTATCGCTACGGTGATGCCTGTCACGCTGCGCGCGATCGATGAGTTCCTGCGGCGCGAGTCCGCCGCGGGCATCCTGCTGTTCGGCGCGGCGCTGCTCGCCATGCTCGCCATCAATACAGCGTTGGCGCCGCTCTACGATGGACTGCTTTCGACGCCGGTTTCAATCCGGGTCGGCGCGCTCGAAATCGCCAAGCCGTTACTGCTCTGGATCAACGATGGACTGATGGCGGTGTTCTTCTTTCTCATCGGGCTCGAGGTCAAGCGCGAAGTGATCGAGGGGGAACTGTCGTCGCGGGACAAGGCCGTCCTGCCGTTGATCGCGGCGGTAGGCGGCATGGCGGTTCCGGCTCTCGTGTTCGTTGCGATCAATGCTTCATCGCCGGCGCATCTGAAAGGATGGGCCATCCCCGCCGCGACGGACATCGCGTTTGCGCTCGGCGTCATTGCCCTGCTCGGTCGGCGCGTGCCCGCGGCGCTCAAGATCCTGCTGCTCGCGATCGCGATCTTCGACGATATCGGTGCGATCGTGATCATCGCCCTGTTCTATACCGCGGACGTCTCCACTTTCGCGCTTGCGCTGGCGGCGCTGGGCATCGTCACGCTGGTGGCGCTGAACCGGCTGGGAGTCGTACGGCCCGCGGCCTATGTCCTGGTCGGCATATTCCTGTGGGTCTGCGTACTGAAATCAGGCGTGCACGCGACCCTGGCCGGCGTCGTTACCGCGCTGGCGGTGCCCCTGTCGGCGCGGAAGCCGGGAACCGCGTCACCGCTCAAAGCGCTCGAGCACGTGTTGCACCCGTGGGTCGCATTCGGCGTGCTGCCGCTGTTCGCCTTCGCGAATGCGGGAGTGTCACTGGACGGCATCGGTGTCGATGCGTTGACGGATCCGCTGCCTCTCGGCATCGTTGGAGGCCTCGTCGTCGGCAAACAGCTCGGCGTTTTTGGCGCCATCCTCGCGGCCGTGCGATTCAATCTCGCTGCGCTCCCGGCCGGGGTTTCATGGCCGCAGATCTACGGCCTGGCCTGCCTCACGGGCGTAGGCTTCACCATGAGCCTCTTCATCGGCTCGCTCGCCTTCGAAGACATGGCGCAGATGAATCCGATCCGGATCGGCGTGCTGGCGGGTTCGCTGGTCTCGGGCGTGCTGGGTTACATGGTGCTGCGCAGCACGGGATCGGCGCAAAAGACGTGATGCCTGCGACTGAAAGGGAGGCTGCGCGTGATCGGGCAGCCTCCGCCTTGATTCGATTTACTCGGGGGAGACAACTGGCGCGAAGTTGGCATGCACGAGCATCCACTTGCCGCCTTCCTTGACGTAGACGCGGGTGGATTTGGCCAGGTTCGGGGTGATCTTGCCGTCCTTGTCCTGATCCATGCCGGCATAGTTGTAGGTGAGAATCGCAGCATCCCCATGGAACTGGACGTGGGGATTGAGCATTTCCGATACCAGACCCTTGCCACCACTCTTGAGGCCGGCTTCGTAAAAGCGGCCTGCCATTGCTTTGCCTTCGACCAGAACCGGCACGACCGGATTGAACTCGGTGTAGTCGTCGGATACGGATGACCAGGCCTGTGCGGTCGACTGGTTCTGGTTTTCAGCGGCCCACTGGGCACGCGCCAGATTCATGATTTCGTCGGCGTTCTGCGCGCCTGCCATTGAGGGTGCGGTGACGAGAGCGGCGGATAGAAGCAGCGGCAAGCTGATGAGAACGATCGCCTTGATATTCATATTGAGGGAGCCCCTTTGATTCGAAAAGCCCGGATCAGCACCGCCCCTCGGTGTCCCGGCGCCGTCGATTGACGAACATCAGGAACGCTGTACCCAATTGTGACGATGTCCGTGCCTTCTTCAACCATACGCCCCTGAACGCTCCCCCGGTATGTGCGGCGCACCAATTTCGGCTCTGACTGAACGGATCCGTCGCTTCGGAACGATCTCCTGAGGCAGCACAAGGCTTGCCCCTAGTCAGTCCCCTCGGCCGCTATCGGTAATCGGGCCCCAGACTGCGTCTGCAGATGCAACGGATTCCCGCTTTTGCGCACTGCTGTCCGGAACGTTTTTCGGACAGGAGCGGAAAACGTGACCATACGGGCTGTTCGAGCCGCAACCGAAGATGTTGACTCCAATCTGCAGGCGGCCGCGAGCGGGGCTCTTCCCTGCGTGCCGGCCTGTTCGGACTGACCTCACCTTTCTGAACCAGGAACATTCACTCATTTCCGCGAAAGCGGGAATCCATGGTGCGCACGCCCGGGCAGGCGCTCAGGCACCAAAAGCCTCGCCGCCATACAAGTCAAGGGTCTTTCCGCGCTTGCGCCTCACCGCAGATGGATTACGCGCGGTTCCCGCCGCGCGCCCTTCGGGCCATTCGCTGCGCGAATGTTCGCTTCGGCATCAGTGCCTCCGCAGTCCCGCTTTCGCGGGAATGACGAGGGTTTCTTGCGATGGAGTCTGAGGTCAAGCCCTGAACGTGCCGACACAGCATGCAAGGGCCCGCTCGCGGCGTGATGGTTCGAGCACGCTGGCGACGAGCGTTTGCTTTTGCGTGAGTGCTGCAGCGGCGCGCGGCATGCTAGAACGCGCGGATGAGCGAGCGCCTCGACGAGACGAACCACGAACTCCCGTTCACGGGCAACGCAGCGACCACGCGCCGGGAACCGCCGGTTCTGGGCGGATCGCGGCTGTATCTCTGGGTGCTGGCCGGCATCATCGCCGGTGCCACGGTCGGCATCCTCGCACCCGCCACGGGCGCGGCGCTCAAACCACTGGGCGACGGCTTCATTGCGCTGATCCGCATGCTGATCGCGCCCATCATTTTTCTGACCGTCGTGCTCGGCATCGCAGGCGTCGCGGACGTACGCAAGATCGGCCGCGTGGGCGTGAAGGCCCTCGTCTATTTCGAAGTCGTGTCGACCATCGCCCTGTTGCTGGGACTGCTGGTGGTCAACACGTTGCAGCCCGGTGCCGGCTTCAACGTGGATCCGGCGAGTCTCGACGCCGAAGCGGTTGCGAGCTACGCCTCGCAGGCGGAGCACCAGAGTGCGATCGGATTCCTCATGGACATCATCCCCACGACGTTCGTGGGCGCATTCACCGCAGAAGGCCACCTGCTCCAGGTGCTGCTGGTTGCGGTGCTGTTCGGATTCGCACTGTCCGTGCTCGGCGAGCGGGGACGGCCGCTCATGGCTCCGCTCGAGACGTTGGCGCAGGTCATGTTCGGGGTGATGGGTCTGGTCATGCGGCTGGCGCCCATCGGCGCCGGCGCCGCCATGGCTTTTACCCTCGGCCGCTACGGCATCGGCAGTCTCGGTCCGCTTGCCGCGCTGATGGGCTCGTTCTATCTGACCTGCGTATTGTTCGTGCTGCTGGTGCTCGGTGCGATTGCGCGCCTGTGCGGCTTCAGCATCCTGCGTTTCCTCCGCTACATCCGCGGTGAGTTGCTGCTGGTGCTCGGTACTTCTTCTTCGGAATCCGCGCTGGTGCCCATGATGCAGAAGCTGGAGCGGCTCGGCTGCGCGCGGTCAGTCGTCGGGCTGGTGGTGCCGGCCGGATATTCGTTCAACCTCGACGGCACCAACATCTATCTCACGATGGCGGCGATCTTCATTGCGCAGGCTCTGAATGTCGATCTGACGCTGATGCAGCAATTCACGTTGCTCGCCGTGGCAATGCTAACGTCCAAGGGTGCTTCGGGCGTGACGGGTGCGGGATTCATCACGCTCGCAGCCACGCTGGCGGTAGTGCCCTCGGTGCCGATCGCGGGCCTCGCGCTGATCCTCGGCATCGACCGCTTCATGAGCGAGGCACGGGCGCTGACCAACCTCGTCGGCAACGGTGTGGCCACGGTGGTCGTGGCGCGATGGGAAAACGATCTTGATCGTGAACAGTTGCGCTCTGAACTGGCACGAGGGCCCGGTCCCGCCCTTGATGCCGCAGCCGCGGATGCGGCTCCAGGATCGGGCGAGCGCGCATAGAAAACGGGCGCCTCGCGGCGTATATCCGGCCCGCTTTGCTCCCCTCTCCCGCCGGGAGAGGGGCGGGGGTGAGGGTTCCAGGCCCCGCGTCATGATGGGTCAGCGCGAATGGCTGCTTCAATGCAATTCAAGGAAAGCAGGTGTCCTTGCGACTTACATCTGTCCAGCACAGCCGTGTGTGTGCGTTCGCGCGATCAGTCCTCGAAGTTTGCTGCGAGGATCAGGTCGGAGGTGACGAAGTCGGCCGTGATCGGTCCGACGACTTGCGCCACCCGGTAATTCTCGGCCTGGTCGACCACGCCCAATGCGCGGCCTTCGAAGGGCATGCCCTGCGGCGCGATCTCGGGATTCGAGAAATACGGGACCTGCTGGCATGCGGTCGTGCCACCGCAGGAGCCCTGATAGGCCATGACGTCGAGGAATCCCTGCTGATACCCCTCCGTCAGCGGCGCCACATGGCCGTAGGCGTAGGGAAAGGAGTTGGCTTCCGGCGGATCGTGCGGACTGCCAAGGTCGTGATCCATGCCGAGGATGTGACCGAGTTCATGCGTGAAGACCAGTTCGTTCTGCATGCCGCCAAGATCGACCGCGCCAAACGCATAGCCCGCGAATGCAGAACCGTACACCAGCGGTCGAGTGTTCTTGTAGGCCGACCCGTTGAAACCCACGCTGTAGTCGGACACGAACATCACGACATCAGCTCCGTGGCTGGCGCGCAGTGCAGCGATCTCGGCGTTGGTGCGCACGGTCGGAAGATCGTTCTCCGGGGCGCCGGAACCGGTCATCGCGACGGACGCGGTACCGGCCAGTCGCACGCGGAACGATTCGACGTTGCTGTTGGCCAGGATCATGTTGGTCTGGTCGATGGCGGACTGGGCGAGGACGTCCATCTGCTGCGTGCTGCCGAGCGACTGGGTCGCGAAGGGTGAATAGACAACCAAAATGTCGACCAGCGCGGGGCTGTCTCCACTGCCGGCCGGCGTCGTTGCGGCCTTGGGCGCCGGACCTTCGGCGTGCGGGATGTCAGGGCGCAGGCTGACGTCATTCGGCAACTGCGCGGGATCCATGCGCGCGAGTTCGTGGCCGCCATTGCCATCCGGGTTGAGGCTGTAGCTGCCCTGGTCGGTGAAGATCCGACCGCGCGTTTCGCCGTCGGCCGAGGTCAGCAGTACGTCGTGGCCTTCAGCAGTACGACCGTGCCAGGTGGTGATGGAACCTTTGGTTGAGCTGTCCTTGCGCGTGGCGGTAATGGGAGCGCGACCCGGAAGAGCAATTGTCATCGTCGCGGGCATGCTCGCGAGTGCCGCACCGTTGGTCTCGATTGCGTAGCGCTCCATCTTGCCGCGCTCCAGATCGGCAGAGCGCGCGCGGACGGTGTCGCTGCGAAAGAGGTTGTCGGCAGCGTGCACGGGAAAGTTCGCGAGCAGGCCTGTGGCCACCAGCGTGAGCAGCAGCGCGGCTGCGCGGCGCGAGACGCTTTCTCTGGCCGAGGCGCTGTGGCGGCCGGCGTGGGATGCGTCGCTCTCGTTCTCGAAGCGCATGTCTTTGTTCCCATCGTTTGACTTGAGTAGAAGCGAGCGCGTTGTACTGCGTCGTTCCACAATGGGCCAAGATTCGCGCTCCGGCGTTTAACGAAAACTGTACGAGCGGGGGTTGCGCGAAACGCGTTCAGCACCGAGCACGAAGCGGTTGGCAATCGATTCATTCCGATGTCTTTGCGCTGAACCGGAGACTGCAAAAGCGCGTGAAATCCCGACTCTGATTTCACCTCGTTGCGACAGGAGCTGCGGAAACTGGTGTCCTGCTTCACACTTTCCGGCCTCAAGGTCGTTTTGGTCGCACATTCGGGCACGTCTGTATTTCCTGAAGGACGAATCCGTCGCTTTTTTTGTGCTCTACGGCGGCGCCCTGGTGTGCGCAGCCGCCTCGTGTGTTCTGGTCTGCCCACAAGGATTTATTGAACCCTTGATTCCCGATCGCGG
>JBBQNY010000091.1:0-10778 GCA_038330365.1 Lysobacterales bacterium
ATGAGTTGCGGGCGGTTTTTTTTTCTGAGCTGCCTGTGCGGCAGTGAACGGGGGTGCACCGGATGGCGCGCTGCTCGGCGTTTTCTGAGCTGCCTGTGCGGCAGTGAACTACAGCGTTAATGCGGCAAGTACTTGAATCTAGCTCCGAATGTCTCTAATCGCTGACAAACACCCTTGGGCAAAGGTGCCCCCGCAAACGGCTCATTTCCTTGGTCGGCGAGGGGAGACAGGAAAAAGGGTCTAGAACCAAGGCACCGTGGCGCCTTGGCTCAGCCCGTAGGTAGTGAAACCGCCCCCGATCGCCGTCTTCTGCACGGCGTCATGCCGGACGAAAAGTGGGAACGCGGTCTGCCCCGTGCTCTGGCTGCTCAAGCGAACGAAGGGCAGTCGAAGTGTTTCCGAAACATTGTCCGGAATGCGCTTGCGTGCCTCGTCGGCGTCGATGTTGTGACGCCGCATGGCGCGGCGACGCAATCGTTCGGGACTGCTCTTGGCCTGCGCCCGCATCACGCGGCGATGTTGCGCACCAGGCGGGACCGGTTGCATTGCCGACAGTTGCAGGTGGTCGTGCATTCCGGTCAACCACGAAGATTCCATCAATACGTTCAAAGACGCGGGGCTTCCGTGCAGACGCATGACCTCCCCAAGCTTCGCAGGAGCGTCGCTGAAGTCGGGAAAGCTCACGCCAATGTTGTCGTCGCGTTGCACTACCAAGGCTCGGTGCAGCCTGGAGTAAAGCGCGCTCATCAAGTGATGCTGCGGGAACTCCGGATCGCGCCGGAGGCGGATGTCGATGTAATGGTCCATCGCTCAGCCCGCCTCGCCGAACACGCCACCGCGAATCAAGGTTGCCATCACGAAGTGCTGCTGGTCCATCGAGGGCACCTTGTCCTTGATGATCCAATTGTCCAGCAGCGAATAGAAGTCATCTTTGGCGCGCGGCTGCCGATAGGCCTTGCCCTGCGTCGTGACAGAGCCGTAAGGCTCGACCGCTATGGGGCCGTTCTCGTCGGCGCCGGTGTACCAGGTGTCCACGGTGCGGATCGCGTTGCCGATTTTTTGCGAATGAATGCCGGCGGTATCGTCGACGGTGTAGAGCGTCTTGCTCTTGTCGCCGCGACCTCGGTCAAGAATAAGTTCCTGCGAGGGAAACACTTCCTGGCCGGCGCCGACGCGCACCAACGCGGTGATCTGCAGCAGCACGTGCTGTTTGCCAGCCAAGCCGTCGTTGATCAATGCGGCGAGTTCGCCGAGATGGGAGGAGGCTGCCGCCGGGGCGTCGAAGCTGCGCAGTGGCAGCGACAGCGCATCGAACGTCCAGCTTGCTTTTGCGCTGCCGTCGACGAGATGCGCTACGCGCACTTCTACTTGCTCGGCGCCGATGCGATTTCTCCACAGGAATCGCCCGTTGGCAAGATTGAAGGCGTAGCGACGCGCCAGCTCAGCGAAAGTGTTCGCAGCGACGTAGCTGCCAACCGTCTGCTGCAGCTTCTGCTGGTAGTCGGCGTTGTTGCAGGCCGACGGCTTGCCGGTGCCGGCGAGGACACGCAACGTGAAGGAAATTTTCAGCGTGTCGGCATTGCTGGGCAGCGTTGCAACATCGACCGTCTGCAGGTTCGGGCTTTCAATGGCCGCGTCGAGCTTGGCCGGATCCTGGTCCTTCGACTTCAGACGATTCGAGATGGTGCCGCGGACGGATTTCGTGCGGATCTCGATACGAGGCCACACGCCATTTCCTTCGCGTTCGTTCCACGTTCCGGCGAAGAACAACGCGTCGGAGGGGTCCAGCTTGCGCTCGAAGGCGAGGACGGAGGCGGTCTTGAGTTCGGTGGTCATGAGGAGATTTCCTTGTGAGGTCGGAGTTAGGGGGCGGATACGGTTTGTGCGAAGTCGTTATGGCAGCGATACAGACCGTTTTCGATGTCGGAGTGCGCGTACCAAAGAAGGTCGCTTGCGCGGGCGAGGCGGTGCGGTCCGATCCATTGGCCGATCGAGTAGAGGCTTTCCACGAAACGGAACTCGGTGACTTGATCGCGTGCATTGAGCACAGTGCCCGCCGGATGCACGTCGGACAGTGCGCCATAGCCGACTGGGATCGGCACGATCCAGCCTTCAGTGCGATCGTGTTTCCACTCGACTCTGGCGTTCGGTTCGATCAAGTCATCCCCGTCCGCTCTTTTGGGTGCAGCGCGCCAGTTGAACCGCGAGAGGTCGAGCCAGGCTTGCAGGAGGGTTGCGGATGGGTCGCTTTCGCGCAGAGCAGCGAGGCGCTTGTGCAACAAGTCGTCGCGGCCGACCAATGCGAAGCCGGGTAGCATTCGACGGCGAACGCTACGAAACTTTTGAGCGACATCAGCGGGGTCGTCGCCCCAGACTTCCAGTGAAGCCCGTGTCTGCGATGGCGGTCGCGTAGCAGGGAGCACGCTGCCACCAGCAACGCGCATGCCGTTGACAACCTCGGCTATGGCGTCGGCGATTGGCTGACGGCGAGATTTCTCCTGATCGACGAAACCGCCGTTGACACCGAAAAGCAGGGTCACGTCCAGATGGATGCGTCCTTCCTCGACGATGGCGGCGGTGCTGCCGTCCCTTCCGACCGGATTGCGGGTGAGCCGAAACGATTTGGTGTATCCGCCTTCCGTAGTCTGCTCGTCGAACTTGTGGCAGACGACCCCAACACTATCGAAGGCGATTCCAAATTCACGCTCGCGCAACTTGCGTTCCAGCGCCCACATCAGGCCGAGGAAAGCTGTGATCGAAGGGAACCCGTGCGTGACCGGGCTGGAGATGGCGTTGGCGTTCTGGATGCGCAGGTGAGGCAGAATCAACGTCGCAGGACTATGCGGCAGGGCGCTCATGGCCCGCCCCTCTGAGGCCGCGCGACTTCTTCGATGCGGCGCCGATCGCGATCAACGTGCATTGCCCATTCACTGTCGGCCAACAACTCGTGCGTCCAATGGCGCTGTTCGACATCGCCTACTGGAAGCTTTCCGTCCAGTTTGCCGTTTAGCCAGTTGCCGAAGCGTTTGCCGATTTCGGCGGGCCAGTCCATCGCCAACCATCTGGTTCGAAAGTCCTCGTTGTCCGATTCCGTCTGAACCTGTGTCGCGCGGCCCGGGTCAAGCCACAGCGTTTCGGCTTCCACCAGCCTGCACCTCGGATCCCGACTCCATCCCGGCGGAAGCGCCGACTGCAACTGGCTGGCAAAGCCGACCAGCCCGTCGATCAATTCATCGATATAGCCGTCACGCCGGTTGCGCGTTTCCATGGTCGGCTCGGGATTTGCGCCGAGGAAGCTGCGCAACCCGCGCAGGACGTCCCGCGTGTCTCCGTAGCTGCCGAAGCTCGGCAACACCGACTCGACACTCCACGGCTCACGCACGGCACGCGACTTCCACGCAGGCGGCAGCGATCCCAGCAAATAGTTCTTGCCGCCACGCTCGCTGTTGAGTTGGCTGATGTTTTGCGGCTTTGTGCCACCGAGCTTCTGCACCGCAAGACTCGGATATTCCCGGATCACGCCATCGTGGTTGCGTTTGTCGCGCCGAGCTTGCCGGGCAAGTTTGCCGGCTTCTCCGAACCGGTCTTCGCTGATCGTCTGGAAGACCGCGTGAGCGAGAGAGGTTGCATAGAGCGGAGCCATTAGCTGGTAGTGGTCGTCGTCCGCAGGGTCGTCGCCGGTCAGCCAGAAGATTTGCTTGGCGTGAGTATGCGAGGCTACGTTGTCGCCGCGCGCACGGGTGATTCCGATGAACGCATCGATCCAGGCTTTCGACTGTTCGACATCGGCACTCAGTGCCTCCGCCAGCGCGTTGTCGCCAGCGAGCATCCAATCGAGCAGCGATTTGCCCTCGATGTCGAGTTTCAAAAACTTGTAGACATCCAGCGCGGCTGCATTGCCGACCACATCAAGGGCGAACTGCGCGCCGAGATTGCCGGTGCCAAGCTCCGGCCGCAAGGGGAGGGTGTCCGGCGGCCGGAAGAGACTCGTGCCCCGCGCATCGGGATGTACCGGTTTGAGCGAGTGAGTGACGGCCTGTAGCTGGCCGGCGCGGCGTGCCGCGCTATCGATCCACGTCTCGAACTCGAATTGCGAGATCAGTGCCTCGCGTTTCGAATCTTCGGGAGCAAGCTTGCCGAGCCGGACGTCGAGGCGTTCCTTGAGGAACCGTTCGATGGCAGCGCGGAAGCCTGCCCGGCGACTCGTAGGTGCGTCGGACATAACGAAATTCCTCCTGGGTTGGCTGGTGGTCAGCCGTCGCATCCGCAGAGTAGCGACGCTCCGGGGCGCGGCTCATATGGAGCGGTTATACAAAAAATCTTGTCGAAAGGCGTAGGATTTCAAAAAATTCCTGATTCGGACAAGAAATACATGCCCGCCGTTGGCTACGAACACCTCCGCCAGACCTTGGGCCTCAGCGCGTTTGCGCCCGATGTGCCGGCCTTGGTCAAGCCCGTGCTTCGCGTCGACCAGAACGCAGGCTTCATCGCTGTGCCGGCGGGAATGTTGCCCGACGATGGTGATTTGCTGGGGCATGTCCTGTTTGCGCTGAAGCACGAAGGCACGAATCTCCAGATCCTGGCCGAGGCATTGCCACAGATCGAACCAGCTCGGCTGATTGCTGCACTTCATCGGACCCCGAGCGGCAAGTACCTGCGCATTGCCGGATTCCTGTGGGAGTCGTTCGCGGGCGCGCAGCTTGCGGGTCTACCACCAATTTCCGGCGCAACCGTGCCGGTGTTCGACCCGGCGCGATATCTCACCGCGCCTCCTCTGCGATCTTCGCGATGGCGTGTTGCGTTCAACGGCCTGGGATCGCTGGCGTATTGCGCGACGGTACGTCGCACGGCGTCCATCGAAGCGGGGCTGGCGGCTGCCGTGCTGGATCGCGCCAACACGTTCGCCGAGGGAATCGGCAAACCCATGCTAGATCGCGCGCTGGCATGGGCCTATCTCGGCGAAACTCAGGCCTCGTTCGAGATCGAGCGAGAAACGCCGCCGCCGGACAAGGCGCGCGCGTTCGTCGAGTTGCTTCGGCACGCGCACGAACCGCGCGCTCTCTCGGAGGATTACCTCGCCGAACTCCAGGCGGCTACGGTGGCCAATCCATTCGATCGCGCGGTCGCGTTCCGCCACGAGCAGAACTGGTTGACGAGCGGTGCGGCGGGCGCGCCTGGCATAAGTTACGTGCCGCCCGCCCCGGAGCTTGTGCCCGAACTCATGCACGAGTTGATGGAATTCGCGAACACGCGCGCGCGAGCGGTCGATCCCCTGGTTGCGGCAGCCTGCATTTCCTTCGGCTTCGTGTTTATTCACCCTTTCATGGATGGCAACGGGCGACTCTCGCGCTTTCTCTTTCATCACGCGCTGTGCCAGTCCGGTCGGCTGGCCGATGGGCTGATATTGCCGGTGTCGATCGCGATGGCCCGACATGAAGACGACTATCTGGCGGCGCTTCAAAGCTTTTCTCGGCCAGCACGAGAGCGATGGTCGGTACAGATGCTCGATGCCGATCATTTCGATTTCCAGTTCCGGGGGAAAGCGTCGATCTATCGCTACTGGGATGCGACGGCCTGCGTAGAGTTCGGGCTGCGGATGGCGGAAGCCGCGCTCAGGCACGGGCTGCAAGCGCAGGTTGCATTCGCTCGCCGATTCGATCGGGCGATCAAGCAGGTGAGCGCCCAGTTCGACATCCGCAATTCAATCTTGAGCACGCTGGTTGTCTCGTGCCTGGAGCAGGGACGGGTTTCAAAGCGCCGGCGCGATCAGTTCGCACACGCGGTGTCCGATGGCGCTTTCGATGCGATCGAGCAAGCGGTGATCGATTCGGCATCGAGCGACGAGACCGGCAAAGTTCTCCGCAATCAGGGTTGACTACAAACAGCCAGGAATCGCGGGACGTAAACGAAGCTACCGAACCATCGAACGGCCTACCGGCTGCGGGTGAAGCCGAGTGCGGGATGGAAGCGCCAACCGTTCGTGTTGTCCGGCAAGCCGACAGTGCCGTAGCGTTCGGCGCAGACACGCAACGAGATTTCCATCGCGGTCGCCTGCGCGATCAGCGACTGCATGTAGTCGGTTTCGCCCCACGCCTCTATGCGTTCGCCGCGAACCTGTTGGTCCGGCACGCGCAGATTCCTGCTGTCTTCAATCAGTACGTGGATGGCCTGCCATTTCAGCACGCCGGGGTCGATACGATTGAGTTCGTAGTCGTCTTCGTCTTCATTCGGCAGCAACACCAGATCGACGCGGGGTGCCGAATCGAAGCGAAACGGTTGCTGTTGCGGCAGCACTGCGGTTAGCCATGCCTGCGGCAGCAACCAATGGCTTGCGGCATTGATGGCGGGCGCGGGTGGCCTTGCTCCGGCGCGGCTCTGCCGCTCCGTTAGCTGCGTTGTGGATACCTGCTGCGGAAGCATTGTTGCCGCGAGCCGTACGTGTTCGAGGTCGACCAGGCGCTCAGTCGGTTTCAACTCATCGTCGGGACGCGGCAGGATGCGCGGTCGGGCGTCGATGACGTCGCGCTCGTTCGGTTCCAGCAAATCCTGTAACCGATGAGATGTGAGCCGGAATTCACGCTCGTCATTCGAACCCTCGAATCCGGGCCTGCAAAAAGCCGGCTGGTTCTTGTGTTCAAAGTTGCGCAGGTTGCTGTCGAAGACCAACAGGTTTGCGCGTTCAACGGCGCCCAGGCGATGACGGCGAACGCGGCCGGCGAGCTGGATCAGCGAGCGCATCGACGAAGGTTCGACGATCGCCCAGTCGTAATCGTGATCTCGCCCCACTTCGGTGACCGGAGATCCGAGCACGATGAACACTTGATTCGGTTCGTCGCTGGCATCGAGTTTCTGGCGGATGTCTGGCAGGTCGAACACCTCATCGGGGCGGCGGCGGTCCAATGCGCGGTCCAGCCGCTGTTCGATGGCGGATCGGATAAGTAACGGAAACTGCGAGTGGTAGACGCACAGGTGAATGCGGAAGTCTTGCGCGACCCCCAGCGCGTAAAGCGCCAGCGCCACGTCGAACAACGGTTCGATATTCGCCATGCGCACCAGCCCGAAGCTGACACGCTTGCCACTGCGTGGATCGATGGCGTGATGTTCGACGTGCAGACGCAGTGCGGCATCGCGAATCTTCGCTGCGAACTCGCGTCGGATGACGGCAGGCTCGTCGCTGCTGAACGATAGCGGCAGCAACTCGCTGCGCCGACGCACGGGTTCCCGTCCCAGGCGCGCATGGCGTTGCCGCGCGAATTCCAGATGCGCGGTTCGGAACGCGTCGGCATCCGGGCAATCCTGCTGAGTCTGTCGGAACTCGTCGAACCAGGCGCAGCACACATCGGCGCGTTCCCCCGGCCGCTCGCCGCGATTGCGCTGGTAGCACGCCCGGCCATTGAGATAGGCGCTGAACAATCCTTCCACCAACGCGGGTGGAAGGGTGGCCGACGACAACAGCACGCGCGTGCCCAGCAGGCCAGCCCAGTGCACCAACCGAGTCAGTGCTGGCAGGTCGGCCAGGTCGAAGTCGTCAGGTTCGTCCAGCACAAGGTCGCCACTCATGAGTCGCAGCATCGGCGCGATCTGGCGCCCGCCGCGCTGGCTTTCGGTAGCCGGTGTCAGATGATCGACGGTGCACACCAGGATCGGTGCGGCCAGCAGCGAACGGACTTGAGGATCGCGCGTCAACCGCTGCAATAAAGGATGGTCGTCGTTGCCATCGAACAGCACATGGCCATCTTCGGGCAGCAGGTCCTGCGTCGATGCCGAGCCACTGCGTTCGGCGTTGCGCTTGTGATACTCGAACAGTTGGCGATTGGCCGCGCCGCCGACTTTGATGGCCAGTTCATCGTCTGAAAGATGCAGCAGATCGCGGAAAGCATGTCCGGTCTGCAGCGTCAGCGCGCGCAGGCCGAGAGCGAAGGCGCAGCGCATGCCCTTCGCCGGATCGGCCAGCGCATTCATGATGCGCGCGTTGGCGAGCGTCTTGCCGCAGCCAGTGGATGCCATGTTGACCATGAAAGCGCCGTGCTGGCGAGCGCGTTCGCGCATCGCGGCCGCAGTGTCGGCGGCCCGGTCCTGCCAACGAAAGTGCGGGTCGGCGCTGCGCTTGCGCAGCCCTTGGTGGCGCGCCAGACGGGGCAGATGCAGATCGAACTTCGGCAACGCGTGAATCACCACGCCGGCATGCTTTTCAACTCCCAGTAAATGTTCGTCCAACGGCTGGTTGTACGCACCTGTATCGCGACGGGTATTGGCATACAGGGGGTAACCCGCTTCGCCTCGCTCGCGATCCGATTTCTCCGTCAAGCTGGAGTAATGATGATCGGCCAGCATCAAGCCGAGCCGCGCGATGTGCATCACGTATGGATCGGCGAGCCAGTCGCGGTGATCGGGCTTGCGCGAAAGATCGAGCAGCCGTTTGGCGACTCGCGCTGCGCGCGTGCGCCATCGTGGGGTAGTGACGGGAAGCCCGGACAGGAATTGCCAATAGGGTTCGATTGTCTTGCGGTCCGATGAGGTCGGAAGCTCGTTCCAGTCGGAGGCGATCCTGCTCAACACATCGTCGAGTTGACTGGAACGAAAGCCGCTGACCTTTGCACCCAGCCAGCGGTATTCGCCGCCCTCGTCCTGCGAGGGCATCACAGGCAGACGATGGTGCGTCACGACGAGCCACCCGACAGCGCGGGCAAGCGGAGGCAAGCCGGCAAATGGCTTGTCGTCGCGAGCGGAACGGTCGAGCCCGTCGCGCTTCAGGCGCATCGTCCAACTGGCATCGTCATCGGCCGAAGGTTCAATGAGGAGTTGCAACCATTTTTCATCGGAGTCGCAATCGCCGACAAAAGCCTGGAACAAGCGCAGCGAGGTCCATTCATGGCGATAGAGATTTCGATACGGAAGCGCCGCGCCGCGTGGCGCCAGGCGATCCTGAAATGCAAGGCACGCCTTGCCGAGATCGTGCAGCAGCGCCGCGAGCGTCGACAACAGATAAATGGGTTGCAGGCTATGCCAGTCGTTCTCGTCCTTGCGCCGAAGTACGTTGCGCGCGGTGGTGTTGGTCGGTACGGCGCCTTCGGCGTTGAAGCGACCGGCGTCGCCGACGATCCACAGCATTTCGCTGTGGTCGCGGCCGCGGATCCAGTGGCATGCGACAGCGGAGTTCTTGCGCGCGGTCTTCTTGAGCAGGCGGCGCAGCGTGTCGAGACCGGCCTGCGTAATCGGCGTTTGCCAGGTGCGTTCGCCGCGCCGTTCTGCGAACTGGTCGAGGATGCGGCGCGTCTCGGTCAACGCACGCTTGGCGCACTGCGAAACCAGCAAGACGTTCATGCCGCTGCGCCGCCAGTCTGGACCGCGATTTGCTTGAGGCGTTCGATCATGAAATCGAGGGATTCAGTGCGCGTCAACGCTTCGATGCACGCTCGACGAAAATCCTGTTCTTCGTCGCCTCGGGTTGCCGAGAGAAACGCCTGCGGAAGAATCACGGCATCCTTCACCAGGTCGGCAACGTCAAACACCAAACCTCCGCGTCGAGTCTTGCCATGCAGCACTGCCAATCCGTGCGGTAGACCCAAAACCCAGGTTGCTGTGGCAGCGAGCCCGTAAGCAAGATAGTTGCCGTGATCCAGGAACTGGTTCGCCGGGTCGGTGCCGGTACCGCGTTTGGCGCGGCCGAATTTGCCGTACTTCACGGCGCGAGCAGCCAGCTTGAACAGCGATTTGGTCAAGCGAGCTTCCTCCGTGAGCAAGTACATCGTGTCCGGCGCAAGTTCGATTGCACTTTTCGACGCAGTGAGGGCCGATTCCAGTGAAGCGATGTCGACGTCGAAGCCGGACTCGCGCAGCACGCGATTCTCGATCCAATGTGCGCGAATCCTCTCGAGCCTGGCAAGCTGAAACGCTTTGGCGGCTCGCAGCCGCAGCGCGTCGTCGAACCAGAACCGCACCCATGCCTGCAAGTATTCCGTGGGCCGATACTCGCTCTGTGGCAAAAACCACGCGACTTCCATGTCCATCTCGTTGGCATTGAAGAGTGGCGTACCGCCCCCTCCGCAAAAGCCGACAAGAACCCCAGCCTTGGCCATTTCCCGCATGGCTGCCTGTGTGATCGAAGTGCCGGTGCCGAGCAGCACACTTGTCGTATTCGCAATCGGAATGTTCCAGTAGAGGGAGCGCTTGCCCTCATCGGTCACGTATTCGACGCGGCCGCCGTTGACCAGCACGCGACAGTGCTGGAGGTAATAAATGTTCGCGCGCCTGGAATGCAGAATGGACTTGAGAGAAGAAGGCGTCAGCTCGTCCATCAGTGCTCTGTCTCGATTGCGACGAAGAGCCCGATTGTGCGGCGGAGTGTGAGAGAGCGGTAGCGATCATTCTGTTTATCGCATCCCTTCGACTGCCACGGAGCCCCGTTTGGCAGGCGCATCGCCCGAGGTTGCCGCGTAGATAGCGGGAGCGAAGCAAGCCTCGGACTAGCGGGATGGGCTGGCCGTCGCGGGTTCGGACGCGAGCGTGGCGACAAGCTGCGCGACACCCTCTACCCGACCCCGGCGAGTATAGGAATTTCAAACGCCCTTTTCGGGCAGTCTGCGCGGTAGCCGGAGGCGGTACAAGCGTCGGTTTGGCTCGGTTTGGCCGTGGTTGGGCGTCATCGCAGAGCGTTTGGGCGGGTTGATGGGTGTTCGGCAGCGCCGTTCGCGGCGATTTCCCGCCGGTTGCCGACGGCGGGTCGAGCGCTTCCCTGCGGGTTCGTTGCCGCTTCGTGTGGTCTTCCTGATTTCGCC
>JBBQNY010000092.1:0-10657 GCA_038330365.1 Lysobacterales bacterium
CGAGGCGATCATGGGATTGCGGCATCGGGAGTGGCCGCTTGAGGGCGTGCAGTTCCATCCGGAGTCGATCCTGACCGAGCATGGGCATGCGCTGCTGCGCAATTTTCTGGCGCAGGAATCGCGGTGATGTCGCACGCATTGACGGCGGCTTCTCATCCGCCCTGCGGGCACCTTGCGCACCACATCCGAGTGGTGCGCCCTGCGGGCCACCTTCGGCGTTCGCAGCTGCTCCTGCAGCTGCAGTCTCCCCGCGGGAAGAAGGGAAATGCGGTGGTGCATGCGCTAGGGCACGTTGATGCCGCGCGAGGTGCCTTGACTGGCGATCGAGCAGTGTTGAATCTGCTCTGTCGAGAGCGGCCCCTCATCCGCCCTGCGGGCACCTTCTCCCCGCTCGCGGGGAGAAGGGAAATGCGGTGGCGGGGAGAAGGGTGATGCGGGGTTCGCGGTGATGACGGAGAAGGATTCAGCGGGCGAGATCGTGTTCACGCCGCGCGAGGCACTGGCGCGCGCAATCGATCATCGCGAGATCTTCCACGACGAAATGGTCTCGCTCATGCGGCAGATCATGCGCGGCGAAGTCAGCGATCCCATGGTCGCCGCGATCGTCTCCGCCTTGCGCGTCAAGAAAGAGACCATCGACGAGATCGCCGCCGCGGCGCGCGTGATGCGCGAGTTCGCGACCCCGGTCGTCGTGGCGGACGCATCGAACTTTCTCGACATCGTGGGCACGGGCGGCGACGGCGCTGCCAGCTTCAATATTTCCACCGCGGCGATGTTCGTGGCCGCCGCCGCGGGCGCGCGCGTGGCCAAGCACGGCGGTCGCAGCGTGTCTTCCAAGTCGGGCAGCGCCGACGTACTTGAAGCCCTGGGCGCGCGCATCGATCTCGCGCCGGCGCAGGTCGCTGCTTGCATAGACGAGACCGGCATCGGTTTCATGTTCGCGCCGAATCATCATCCGGCGATGCGTCACGTCGCCGCCGTGCGGCGCGAACTCGGCGTGCGCACGATCTTCAACATCCTTGGACCGCTGACCAATCCCGCAGGCGCACCCAACATCCTGATGGGCGTGTTCCATCCCGATCTCGTCGGCATCCAGGTGCGCGTACTTGAACGGCTCGGCGCCCGTCGCGCCCTGGTGGTCTGGGGCTGCGACGGACTGGACGAGATCACGCTCGGCGGTGCGACGCGCATCGGCGAGCTGCGTGACGGCGTGATCCGTGAGTATGAGATCCATCCCGAAGACTTCGGCTTCGCCATGGCCGCCAGCCGCAATCTTGCGGTGGCCGACGCGCACGCTTCGCGCGCGATGCTCGAATCCGCGCTCGCGAATGAAGCCGGGCCCGCGCGCGAGATCGTGCTGTTCAACGCCGGTGCCGCGTTGTATACGGCGAACGTTGCGGCCTCGATCGCGGAAGGGATCGAACGCGCACGCGCGGCACTCGCAAGCGGCGATGCACGCGCGCGGCTCGAACGTTTTGTCGCAGTCACGCAACGCCTTGCCGGGAAAGGCGCGGCCTCGTGAGCGATGTGCTCTCGCGCATCCTCACGCGCAAGCGCGAGGAAGTTGCCGAGCGCAGCGCGCACCTGCCGCTGGCGGAATTGCGCGCGCGCGCCGCGAATACTTCGCCGACACGCGGGTTCGCCGGCGCGGTGAAGTCATGTGTGGCCGCCGGTGGCATTGCGGTCATCGCGGAGATCAAACGCGCCAGCCCGAGCAAGGGCCTGATCCGTGACCCCTTCGATCCTGCCGCCATCGCGCGCAGCTATGAAAGCGGCGGCGCGAGTTGTCTGTCGGTGCTGACCGACATCGATTTCTTCCAGGGCGCCGACGCCTTTCTGGTCGAGGCACGCGCGGCCTGCGCCTTGCCTGTTTTGCGCAAGGACTTCATCGTCGACGCGTGGCAGCTGTACGAATCGCGCGCGCTGGGCGCCGACTGCGTGCTGCTGATCGCAGCGGCGCTGGATGGCAACGCGCTGCCGGATCTGGCCGCGGAGGCGCGTGCGCTCGGGCTCGATGTGCTGCTCGAAGTCCACGACGAGGCGGAACTCGAGCGTGCACTGGAGATCGAGGACGTACTCATCGGCGTCAACAACCGCAACCTGCGCACCTTCAATGTGGATCTCGACACCACGTCGCGGCTGCGCGCGCGCGCGCCGACCGAGCGCCTGATGATCGCCGAGAGCGGCATCCAGGACGCCACCGATATCCACAGCCTGCGCGCCGCCGGTGTGCACGCCTTCCTCATCGGCGAGACCTTCATGCGCGCGGATGATCCGGGCGCGGCGCTCGCGAGCCTGCTGGCCGCGGCGTCGGCATAAGCTGCCGGAGCTGCCGGACGAACATCCTCACGGCGTCGCCCAGCCGCGGCATCGACGAGGGCATCGAATTGCAGCTTGATGATCTCAGCCGCGAGCCATTGATCGTGTGAATCCTTGTCTCACCCGCGCACACAAGCTCCATGGTTTGCATGCGGACACATTTGGCGATCAGTGCAAGTGTGACTAAGCTCACCGTGTGACGCTGTGCGTTGCACAGCATGCACGGCTCGTTTCGAGGAGACCTCAGCATGCCCAGAATCCTGTTCGCCCTGTTGCTCGCCGCCGCATTCGCGCCCTGCTGGGCCCAGGGTCGGCTGTATTCCGATGGCTTCGAAACACCCATCGTGCGGCCACAGTTCCCGCTGGTTGGCGGCACCTTTCAGCTGCCTTCCGGCCCAGCCACCGATCAGCTCGCCTGGCTGCTGAGCGAGCTTGCCACCGGGCAAAACACCACGCCGGCCGAAGTCACGCAGCACTTCGAGCCCGGCTTTGACGCCAACCAGATCGCGGGCTTCATCAACAGCCTGCGCACCAGCTATCCCGACGCCAAAGTGACCGATGCCATTGGCATCACGCCGGTGAGCCTCGTGGTGCTGATCGATGCGCCGACCGCGCCCGGCGCACCGTCCGGCTTCCTGCGGCTGGAGGCGCGCTATACCGGCGCGATGCGGATCAATTTCCTGTTTGTCTCGAACTTCAACAACACGGTCCAGTTCCCGGCCGACCAGAATCTGACGCTGACCCAGGCGGCCGACAAGTTCATCACGCTGTCGGCGGCACCGGGCCTGTTCGTCGGACGGATTCGGCCGGGAGGCACCTGCGAGAGCATCATCGAGCGCTCGCCCGACACGCTGCGCGCCACCGCATCCATCTTCAAGACCTGGGTGCTCGGCGGCGTTGCGCGCGCGGTGGCATCGAACAATCTCAGCGCGACGACTTCGATTCCGATGGTGGCCTCCGAACTCGCGCCCGGCGGCGTCATCAACATCGAGCCGATCAATACGCCGTTCCCGGCCGGAGATCTCGCGACGCTGATGATGGGCATCAGTGACAACACCGCCACGGACCTGTTGCATCAACAGGTGGGTCGTCCGGTCATCAACCAGATCGTGAGCGACTTTGGCGTGGCGCAGCCAACCGTGCTCACGCCGCTGCTCGGCATCAGTGAGCAGTTTCACGTGTTTCGGAGTTTCGATCTTTCGACCGCGCAGTCCTACGTCAACGGCACCGAGGCCTTCCAGCAGAACTTCCTCGATACGCAGATCGTGCCGCTCGGTCCCTGCTGCGACGGGTCTGCGTTTTTCCATATTCCACTCCTGACCAGCGGCACCTGGCGCGCGACAGCGAAGGACGTGTGCCGCGCGTTCGCCGGCCTGCGGCGGGTCGCGCAGGGCTCGGACGCATTCGATCTCGTCGATCGCGCCATGGGCGCGCAGGCCGCACAGCCGAACGTACGCGGCCGCTGGGATCGCGTCTGGTACAAGGGCGGCAGCCTGGCTGCCAGCACTGACAATTTCCACGTGCTCACTCACGCCTGGCTGCTTGAGGACACGGGCCGCGATCCCTTCGTGGTGGTGGCGATGTCGAACGACCCGAACGGCGGCATCGACCAGTTCAACGTGCAGTCGATCACCGGCCGCATCCTCGAGCTCGTCGACCAGATGCCGTAGACGCGAGGCCGCGTTTGGCGCGCCGGTTCCCGAGCAGCCTGCGGCGCTCCCTGCACCGTGTTTGTTCGCATAATGTCCGGTCGCGTCGCGCGTCTACAATGCGCGACCCGCCCGAGGCATGACCGCTCCATGCTGTTGCTGATCGACAAACGCGCCCGCTTCAATTTTCGTCCTGTTGTCCGCAGCGGTCGCATCACGCACGGCCAGCTTTTTGCGACTGGACACTACGGCCCGGCTTCGGGTGATGCGCTGTCCCGCCTGCTCGCAGAGAGCGGGTCGTGAGCACGCGCGTGCACACGGGTGAGCACATCGTTGATTCCACGACACCGCTGGTGGTTTTCGATTTCGATCACACGCTGTATGACGGCGATTCGGGCGGGCATCTCATCCGCTGGCTGATCCGGCGCTCGCCATGGCGCATTGCGCTGGCGGCGGTCGCCGCGCCGCTGCTGGGCCCGATGATCGCCTGGCTGCCGACACGGCGGCGTGGCATCGGCGGCTTTCTGTGGATCGGAACGCTGGGGCTGCATCGGCGGCGCGAGCTCGATTATCTGATCGATCGCTACGTTGAGAGCCACCGCGATGCATTGCGGTCGCGATTGCTCACGCAGGGCCTGAAGGTGCTGCACCGGCATCGCGAGGAGGGCGATCGCGTGCTCATCGCGACCGGAGCGCCGCCGGAGCTCGCGCGCGCCATTCTTGCCTTCGTCGCGCACGAGGACCTGCCGGTTATCGGCACGCTGACCGCGCGCCGGTTTGGGGCCGTCATCGCAAGCCGGCATTGCCACGCCGAAGAGAAGATGCGCATGATTCGCGCGGCGGGCCATGGCGGTCCGATCGTGCGCGCCTACAGCGACAGTACGGCGGATCTGCCGCTGCTGCGCGCGGCCGAGCAACCCATCGTCGTCAATCCCAAACGCGCTGCGTTGCCACGCTTCGAGCGCGAATTGCCGCAAGGAACGCCCATGCTCAACTGGGGCTGCGCTGACCGTGCCGGCGCTGCGGTGGATGACCGCAAGCCCATGTAGGAGCGTGCGCGTGCTTTGCGACCGTGTGGAGGCTACTCGTGTAGGAGCGCGCTAGCGCGCGATGGCGCCATGTTTGCTTGGGACGTAAGGCGTGGGTGTGCATTACGCCATCGCGCGCGAGCGCGCTCCTACAGGGGCGTGCGCGTGCTTTGCGACCGTGTGGGAGCTGCTCGTGTAGGAGCGCGCTAGCGCGCGATGGCGTCATGTTGGCTTGGGACGTAAGGCGTGGGTGTGCATGAC
Source organism: Lysobacterales bacterium (assembly GCA_038330365.1). Lineage (GTDB taxonomy): Bacteria > Pseudomonadota > Gammaproteobacteria > Xanthomonadales > Ahniellaceae > JBBQNY01. The sequence continues at coordinate 5,258 of JBBQNY010000092.1, forward strand.
GCCATCGCGCGCTAGCGCGCCCAACATCAGCATGCGGGTTGCTTCCGCGATCGCGGATCAGCGATGGCCGAGGACCACCACGGACTTGCCCTTGACGGTGATCTTGCCCTGCTCCTCGAGCTGCTTGAGCACCCGACCCGCCATCTCGCGCGAACAGCCGACGAGGCGTGATATCTCCTGCCGCGACACCCGGATCTGCGTGCCATCGGGGTGCGTCATCGCATCGGGTTCGTGGCAGAGATCCACCAGCGTGCGGGAGATCCGATTGGTGACGTCCATGAAGGCGAGGCGGCTTACCTTGCGTGAGGTATGCAGCAGGCGCGAAGTGAGTTGCGCGCCGATCGCGAACAGCAGGCGCGCGCTTTCGTCGCGCAGGGGGCCATCGAGCAGCTGGAACAGGCGCTCGTAGGTAATCTCCGCCATTTCGCACACCGTGCGCGTGCGCACCATTACGTCGCGCTTGGGCGTTTCCACGAACAGGCCCATCTCGCCGATGAAATCGCCGCGATTGAGATACGCGAGGATGAGCTCGCGCCCGCTCTCGTCTTCAGTCAGGACGCTCGCGGAACCCTCGATCAGATAGAACAGCGTCGCGGCCGAATCTCCGGGCCGTATGACGGGCGCTTTCGTTGGATAGCGACGCCGATGGCAATGCCCGAGAAAGCGCTGCAGCGATTCCGGATTCATCTGCAACGCCAGCGGCAACGACGCGCGCGGAGACGCTTCGGCGAGTTGGCCGCTGCCGGGAGTCGGCGTGCTCATCATCGATTGCCCCCACACCACGTGCCTACACTTATAGGCTCAAGACGGTTGGCGGACAAGGCCCGCGGTGGCCTTCCGTTCATTCCGAGGCAGCCAATGGCGCGTGTTTTTGCGTCACCATTGTCACCGTTCGCGGCAAGCCCGCGGCCAACCGGGCACCCTCGCGAGTTCCCACCGACCCGCCTCGGGCGCCAGAAAGCCGCCCGATGGCGATGTTCGAAGTGCCAGCCGTGGACGCACGGCCCCGGAGATTCCATAATGCGCGCCCATTCGGCGCAGCTTACGCTGACGTCGGCACCCACCGCGCCTCGCGCGTCGCTCGCGCCCCGGAGTTCGCCGACCATGGTCAAACCCTTGCCCCGACTGAAGCTGCAGGGCTTCAACAATCTCACCAAGGCGCTGTCGTTCAACATCTACGACATCTGCTACGCCGTCACCGACGAGCAGCAGCGCAACTACATCGAGTACATCGACGAGGCCTACAACGCCGATCGCCTGACCTCGATCCTCGAGGAGGTGGCCGACATCATCGGCGCCAATATCCTCAACATCGCGCGCCAGGACTACGACCCGCAGGGCGCCAGCGTGACCATCCTGATCTCCGAAGAGCCCGTGATCGACAAGCGTGCGGCCGGCAGGGATGTCATTGCCGACGCCGTGGTCGCGCACATGGACAAGAGTCACATCACCGTCCACACCTATCCAGAGACGCACCCGCACAACGGCATCGCCACGTTCCGCGCCGATATTGATGTCGCCACCTGCGGTGTCATCTCGCCGCTGAAGGCCCTGAACCACCTGATCGAGAGCCTCGAGTCCGACATCGTGGTGATGGATTACCGCGTGCGCGGCTTCACGCGCGACGTGAAGGGGCGCAAGCACTACATCGACCATCGCATCAACTCGATCCAGGAATACCTGTCGAGGCCGATCCGCAGCCGCTACGAGATGTTCGACGTCAACGTCTACCAGGAGAACATCTTCCATACCAAGATGCATCTCAAGGAGTTCGACCTCGACAACTACCTCTTTGAAGAGAAGGCGAAGAACCTTTCGTTCAAGGAGCGCATGCGCATCGAGATGTCCCTCAAGCGCGAGATCGAAGAACTCTTCCACGCCCGCAACCTGACCTGAGCCCACCCCGGGGCGTCCCGCGGTGCCCGTTGCCCGCCCGCGCGGATGCTCTAGCGACCGTGTGAGGGGCTACTCGTGTAGGAGCGCGCTGGCGCGCGATGGCGCCATGCGTGCTTGCAACGTGACGCCCGAGCGAAACAAGGCCGTATCCGTTTCGACGTCAAAGCCATACCGCGTTCCAGTAGGGGTACGCCCGAACGCTTCGAACGATGCCGGCTCGCACTGGGTTGCCGATGATGTAGCGGGCAAGCGCAATCCGGTCATCCTCACGACGCAAAGCGCGATCGTGGAAGCCTCGTTGCCAGGTCTGCCCCGGCAAATTCTCGTGCACACGCATTGCCCGAGTGCACTTGGCCTTGATTCGGGCAACGAGTTCCGAGAGCCTGTCTCCTTGTCCGATCTCGAGCAACACATGGAAGTGATCTGGCATCAGCACCCAGCAGTTGTTGCGCGAGGTTCTCCAGTGATCGCCGCCGTCCAGAACCGCGGCGACCCTGCGCGCTCGTTCAAAGTCGCCGAATAGCGGCTGGCGCGCCTGGACCACCACGGTCACCAGATACTGCGCACCTGGAATGGAATGTCGTCCGGTCCGCAGGCGATGCTGTCGAGGGTGCGCTTGCATGCTCGAAGCATGCGGCAGGGCATGCGAACCGCCCATCGGAAGTTGGCACCATTCGCCGTAGGAAATATCCGCCATCGCGCGCTAGCGCGCTCCTACAAAGGCGTGAGGGGCTTGCGACCGTGTGGGGGCTACTCGTGTAGGAGCGCGCTAGCGCGCGATGGCGCCATGGTGGCTTGGGACGTGAGGCGTGGATGTGCATGACGCCAGCGCGCGCAAGCGCGCTCCTACAGGGGCGTGCGGGTGCTCTTGCGACCGTGTGGGGGCTACTCGTGTAGGAGCGCGCTAGCGCGCTCCTACAGGGGGTTGCGTGCGATGTGGGGCCTCGTGCGAGGGCGCCTTCAGGTGCGGTGCTGCGTGCTCGTGGTGCCGCTAACCGCGCGTGAGGCGGCGGGCAGCCCAATGTGCGAGTCGGGCACGATCGATCTTGGAATTGTGGCGGGTATCGACCGGGAACGTCGGATGGAAGAGGATGTCATCGATCGCGCGCGTATGCGCGAACTGCGTGCACAATCGTCGCGCCACGGTTTCAATGCGCACGCGATCCAGAACGCGCGCTCCCGGCATCAACTGCAGCACCAGCACCGGTCTCTCGGTATCGCGTGCCGTTGAAAAATCTGCAGAGCCGACCAGGAAGCCAGCGTCAGCTGCGTGCTGCGCTTGCGGCGCTTGCGGCATGGGCATCGCGACGACGGCCGGCGAGCGGCCGCGTTTCGCGATCGCGCGCGCCTGCCCACGCAGCCGTACTCCCAGGGGATCACGCACGCTCACACCGACCAATGCAGCGCGTCGCACACCATCGATGGCGTTGAAGATGGGCTCCACCTGTTCGGTGTAGAGATCGCCCGCCGCCGCACGCACGCGCTGACCCATGCGGCCGCAGAACCAGAGGCGGCCTTCGGCATCGAAATAGCCGACATCCCCCATGCGATGCACGATGCGTTCGCTGCCGTCGGCCATCACTTCGCGGATCTTGGCGAGACGTGTGGCCGCGTTGCGGTTGAAGTAGGCCTCGGTGGTGGTCGGGCCGCTCACGGTGATTTCGCCGACAACACCGTCCGGCAGCACCGACGCGTCACGCCACTCCGTGATCGCGTCCTCGCGGATCGCAATGATGCGAACGTCATTGGGCGGCACTGGTCGCCCGACGCAGGTTCCCGCGCCGGCTTCGGTAACAGCGCGCGTGGATTCGAGTTCACGTCCTTCGATCACCGCAACGGGCAGGCATTCGGTGGCGCCGTACGGCGTCCAGATCTCCGCGTCGCGCGGCAACAGTTCGCGCATTGCGGCCACGGTGCGCGCGGGCACCGGCGCTCCGGCGGAGAGGATGCGCCTGACGCCCGGCATCTCGGCGTCGTGCTTGACCAGCACCTCGAGCAGAGCAGGCGATCCGAACAGTTGCGTGACACCGAAGCGTTCGATCGCCTCGAAGAGTCGCGCGGCATTCGCGCGCCCCGGTTTCGCGGGATCCATGTCGGGCACCACGGAGGTCAGACCCAGCGCCGGGTCGAACAAGGCAAAGGGCGGGAAGGTCGGCAGATCGACGCCTCCCGGCACGATGCCAAACGCATCGCGCAGCATCTCGACCTGCGCCAGGAAGTGCCGGTGCCGGTAGACCACGCCCTTGGGCACGCCGGTGGCACCGGATGTGAAAAGGATCGCTGCCATGTCGTCCGCGCCGGTGGGAGGCAGCTCGCCGCCCACCAGGAAGCCGAGGTCTTCGACTTCGGTCAGCGTCGGTCCGCCATAGCCGCCGCGACCGACCCACACCTTGAGCGTCGCGGTCGGCGCCCAGCGCAGCAGCGTGCGCGCTGCCTGCGCCAGCGGAATGCCGATAAAGGCATGCGGTTCGGCCTCGCCCAGACAGGCGCGCAGCGCGCGGCGGTCGATGCCCGGATCCACCAGTACCGGCACCGCGCCTGCCTTGAACAGCGCAAACATGAGAACGAAAAATTCGGGGCTCGGCCGCACCATCAGCACGGCGCGCATGCCGGGCACGAGCCCGATCGCGCCGAGGCCCCGGGCAATCGCGTCGCTGCGCTGATCGAGTTCGCGGAACGTCAGCACCTCGTCGTAGCGTGCGAAGCCGTCGCTGCCGCGTGTGCCGGGACAGCGCAGCGCAACTTCCGCGCCGCGCCGTTTCGCCGCCGCCGTCAGCGTCTGCGCGATGTTGCTCCACACCGTCATCGCAACGCGCTCATGGACCGCTGCTGGCGCTTCGTGGCCCGTCCAGTACCGTTCGTGGTGAGCCGGTCGAACGATGCACGGCGCGGCCTGGGAATTGCGGCGCGTGCGTCCGGTCGCGAGTTGCGCTGCGGCGAGGATCGGATCGGCGCGGCGCGGTGGGGCAGCCCCTCACCCGTCGCTGCGCGCCACCCTCTCCCCGTTGGCACGGGGAGAGGGAAAAAGACGCGCATCGGCGTGGAGAGAAAATCTCTCGAGCACTGCGTAGGCAACGCTGCCTCACATGCGGCGCGATCGCGGCGGGGTGCGATCACGTGCGATCCAGGAACTCGCGGATCGCAGGCACCAGAACCTCGTGCTTGTCTTCCATCACGTAGTGACCGGCGTCCGGCCAGGCATGCACTTCCGCCTGCGGCAGCGCGCGCCGGAAGCCTTCGAGGAAATGGTGATCGAAGACAAAATCCTCCAGCCCCCAGCCAATCAGCGCAGGTCGATCGGCGAACTCGCGCAATTGTTTTGCGGACGCCTCGACCCGTGCGTACGCGGCATCGTTCGGCGTGAGCGGAATGTCCTGCACGAAGCGCAACGTCGCGATGCGGCTCTGCCACGAGTTGTAGGGCGCAACATACGCGCGGCGCACATCCGCCGGCATCGAGCGCACCACACCCATGCGCGTGGCACCGACCGCGAAGGCGTTGAAA